>JANNLG010000260.1:0-40338 GCA_031396695.1 Deltaproteobacteria bacterium | reverse complement strand
CGGCACGCCGCGCGGCATCCGCAACTGCAACGAGGGCGGCTGTCCGCGCTGCGCGGGCGCCGCCGAATCCGGCACGCGCCTCGACGAGTGCCTGTGCAGCCACGCGGAAGAGAACTCGATCACGCAGTCCGCGTATCACGGAGTGAGCGTGCGCGGCGGCGCGATCTACACCACGTTCTGTCCCTGCCTGATGTGCACCAAGATGATCATCAACGCGGGCCTGGGCGAGGTGGTGTACGACGCTCACTTTCCGCTCGGCGACGTGTCGATCGGGCTGTTCCGCGAAGCGGGCGTGAAGATCCGGCAGATCGGCTGAGCGACGGGCGCGGATCTACAAGTCTCCGTCCGGACTCCGCGCTAGCCGGCGGAACGGAGCCGGCGAACGGACGCGAGTTGGCTTCGCCCTTGCACTCCAAGGGCCAGAGCCGATCCGTCCATCGCAGGAGAGACGGAGCTCGCATCGCGCGCGTCCCGACGATTGCGGCCGGGGCCCGCGGTGCACGGCCCCACGCCTCGCCGCGCTCGGGGCGACCAGGCGACGCGCCCACTCCTAGGTCCGAGGTGCCTCATCGCGCGGCAGCCCCCAAAGTCCCCGCGGTGGGGCACCTCGCACGCGCGTCTTCAGTCCGGCCGGTGGTATGCGCAGCCGTTCAGAGGGCGCTCGCCTCGCGCGGGCCGACCTTGAGCTCGTCGACCAATGAACGGACGCCGCGCGTCGTGCGCGTGAGGGTGAGTGCGGTCAGCCGGTCGAGCGGACTCAGCACGCTGCCGCTCAGCCGCGCGACACCGTTCTTCACCTCGACCACGATGCGCGCGTCGGCGAGCCGGCGATCGGCATCGATGCGCTTCGCGACCGCCGCCTGAATCGCCTCGTCCTTCTCCGCGACCGCCGACTCCTTCTCGGAAGGGACGACCTGCAGTGCATCGACGACTCCCCGCACGCCGGGCACCTTGCGCGTCTCGGCCACGACCGCGTCCTTGGCGTCTTTCGAGTCGACCACGCCGAAGAGCGTCACCTGGCCGCGCCGCGTGTCGACGTTGATGCCGTACGTCGGCGTGTAGTTCGTACTCAGCAGCTGCGACTTGACCGCGGTCGTGATCCACAGATCCGAGGCCGCGAAACGCTCGGACAGATCGAGCTCGTACTCGCCGTCGTGCCACAGCTCGCTGTCCACGAACTGGACGGGGCTCTTGATCTGGCTCGCGACCCGCTTCACCCCGGCGACCTGTGAGGCGTCCTCGAGCGCGCGCACGTGGTCGCTCAGCGACTTCGCGGTGCCGGAGAGCAACACCAAGCCCTTGTTCACGGACAGCACCGTGATCTGGCTGTCGGCGAGCGCCGCGTCGCGCGCCAGCGCCTCCGTCACGGACTTCGAGAGCGCCTCGTCGGACAGCTCGACGACGGCTTGCGCGGGCGCCGGAACGACTTGCAGCAGATTTCGCACCTCGCGCATGCCTTGGACGGAGCGCGCGGCTGCCTCGGCATTCGCCTTCTCGGTGGCCGTGGCGACGCTGCCGTGCAACGTGACGAGTCCGTCGACGGTGTCGACTTGCACGCTCGTCGCAGGGACATCCTCGGCGGTGATCAGCGCCGCCTTCACCTTGGTCGTGATCCATGCGTCGGACGGCTCGCCGTCGCTCGCGCTCGAGGTAGGGTCGTCGGATCCGGTTTCTATCCCTTGGGCGTGCGCCCATGCGGCGCCAACCAAGAACGCGGCGCCCGCGACGAGCGCGAGAAACGGCGTTCCGGCTCCGAGCACGCGCTCAGCCGCCGACGAAGTCGACATCGTCGAGACCCTCGATCATGCGTGGCGTCACGACGTAGTCGCCGTCGACACTGGCGGTCCAGATCGACTGCGAAGGACTCGAGTCGCCGAGCGTCACGAGATAGGCAACGCCGCTGGTGAGCGCGCCGCCCGCGGCGAACAGCAGCTTGGCGGGAAAGTAGAACGCGCTCGCTCCGACCGAGCCGACGTAGGTCATCGGGCTGTGTCCCTCGTCCTTCTGCTCGACCGACGAAGCGGCGCCGCCGGCCGCGCCACTGGCGGCGCCGACCGCGAGCGGCACGCAACCCGAGGACTGCAGCGCCAGCGTGAGCAGGAATACAGAAGAGAGCGTCGAGGCGGATCTAGAGTGAGTGGACATGCGTAGCTCCTTCCGCAGCGCTGACGAGCAAGGGCCATGCCGCGCCGTGCGCTGGCGTCCGCGCGCCTCGCTCACCGCGATTCCAGAAGGTTCGTCGCGTGTGCGCGCGAGGATTGTACAAACCACGCTCCGCGCGGAGCGGCACGAGGCTTGCTCAGCGAGCGCATCCATATGAGCTCTAGCGCCCGTACCAAGGCTGTGAGAATCGACGTGTTGATCTGCGCGGCCCTTGTCGCGCTCATGTCCGCCGCAAGCGCGCGCGCGCAAAGCACCGTGGATTCGAGCTTGACGGTGCAAGCGATTCTGCCACCGGGCACGTTCAATCAGCCCACCACGATGGCGTTCCTGGCGCCGAACGATTTCCTGATTCTAGAGAAGACCACCGGCGAAGTGCACCGAGTACTGAACGGCGCGGTACAGCCCGCGCCGGTGCTGACGGTACCCGTCAACTCGAGCAGCGAGCGGGGACTGCTCGGGATCGCGATCAACACGCAGGTTCCGCCGTCGGTGTTCCTGTACTTCACGGAGGCGCCGGTGCTGAACGCGGCGCCGATCGCGAATCGCGTCTACCGCTACACTTGGAGTCCCGGTCTCGGACAGCTGGTCTCGCCTACGCTGATCCTCGACCTGCCGGTACTCGACGGACCGAACCACGACGGCGGAGTGCTCGTCCTCGGCCCACCGGGACAGTTCCCCGGCGTCGGCGACGGCGCCGCGCTCTACACCGTGATCGGTGACCTGAATCGCAACGGTCAGCTCCAGAATAACGCGACCGGCGCCGCGCCCGACGATCGAGGCGTGATCTTCCGCGTACAGCAGAACGGCGCCGCGGTGCCGGGCAATCCGTTCACGCCGTACTGCAGCGTGACCACGGCGCAGACTTGCGTGAACGATGCGGGCTGCGCGGTCGGACAGACCTGTCAGACGCGCGTCGCGCGCTACTACGCCTACGGGGTTCGCAACAGCTTCGGCCTCGGTCTGGACCCGGTGACCGGCGCCCTCTGGGATACGGAGAACGGCCCGGCGTCGATGGACGAGATCAATCTCGTCCCGCCCGGCATGAACAGCGGATGGATCGACCTGATGGGTCCGGACTCGCTTGACCCCAACACGCCCGCGACGCTGTTCAACATGCCGGGAGCCGGCCTGACGTACAGCGATCCCGAGTTCTCGTTCACCACCACCGTTGCGCCGACCGCGATCGTGTTTCCGGACGGCAGCTCGCTCGGATCCGCCTACGACGATGTCGCGCTGGTTGCCGAAAACAACAACGGCCAGATCTACGCGCTGCCTCTGAATCCGACGCGCACGGGCTTTGCGCTGAGCGGCACGCTCGCGGATCTCGTCGCCGACAGTCAGACCCAGGCGAATGAACTGCTGTTCGGCTCTGACTTCGGCGCGGTCACCGATCTCGAGTTCGGGCCCGACGGCGACCTCTATGCCGTCGACATCGCGCTCGGCACCGTCTACCGGATTGCCGGTCCGGCGCCGGCGATTCCAGTGCTGCCGGGAGTCGCGCTGGGACTGCTCGTCGCGCTCTTGGGAGCCGCCGCCGTAGCTCGACTCGCGGCGCGCAGCTAGACGATCCGCCGCTGCGTCGTCGTCAGAACCGCTAGCGCGACCGCGAGCGCGAGCAGCACGTGCGTGAGGCCGCCGAGCGTGCCCGCGCTCAGCATCGCGAGCAGCCACGCAACGAACAGGATGACGAAGAGCGTCCAGATCATCGCGGGACACCGGGAGGGAGTGTACTGCGCATCATCCGAGCGAACGGGAGCAAGGATCGCGCCAACGCGGATCTGACCGTCGCTGGCGCGCGAGAGGCGCGTGCAGCTCCGTTCTACAATCGGGCGCACTGCGGATGCAATTCTTCCCTCGGCGTGAGCGCCGCACCGTGACGAGCTGGCGCAGCTCTTGCTCCGGCTGTGACGCGAGTTCGCTCGGAGGAGATCGATGCGCTTTCGTTTCGGCGGCTCCCGCGGCGGATTTCTGCGCGAGCCGCAGGAGCTGATTTCCGCGGAACTCTTCGGCATCGAGCGGCTCGAGCAACACGCCGAGAGCCTGGCCGCTGCCCAGCGCGTGACGGACGAACGTCGCGCGCGCGGTCGCTCGCTCGCCACGCGTCTGCGCGAGAACGACCGCGTGCTGCTCGATGCCTATCGCTCGGTCGCCGCCGACGCGAGCGACGAGCGCGCGATCTCGCCCGCGGCGGAATGGCTCGTCGACAACATGCACGTGGTCGAGGAGCAGATCCGCGAGATCCGAGACGATCTGCCTCGCGGCTACTACCGCGAGCTGCCGAAACTCGTGGACGGCCCGCTGGCGGGGTATCCGCGTGTGTACGGCGTGGCCTGGGCCGTCGTCGCGCACACGGACAGCCGCTTCGAGCCGCACTCGCTCGCTGCATTCCTGCGCGCCTATCAGAGGATCGCACCGCTGACGATCGGAGAGCTCTGGGCGGTGGCGATCACGCTGCGCATCGTGCTCGTCGAGAATCTTCGCCGCGCGGCCGACCGGATGGTGAACGGCAAGCTCGCCCGCCGCGCCGCCGATGAGATCGCCGACCGGCTTCTGGCCGCGGGGGGGCCTGAGCCCGTGCGCGCCGAAGAAGTCCTGCGCGCCTTCGAGGGCCGCCCGATTCCGCGCGCATTCGGAGTCCAGCTGATCCAGCGCTTGCGCGACCAGGACCCGCAGGTGGTTCTTCCCGCGCTGCGCTGGCTCGACCAGCGCCTGGCGGACGAGCACACCACCGCCGACGAGCGGGTTCGCGACGAGCACCAGCGGCAGGCCGCGCTGAACGTGACGGTTCGGAACATCGTGACGAGCATGCGGCACCTCTCCACCGTCGACTGGTCGGAGTTCGTCGAAGGAGTGAGCCTGGTCGACGAACGACTGCGCGCGGGCAGCCGCTTCGCCGAGCTCGACTTTCCGACCCGCGATCGCTACCGGCACGCGATCGAGGTGCTCGCGCGCGGCTCGCCCCACACGGAGCTCGAGGTCACCGAGCGGGCGCTCACGGCGATGCGGAGTCTCACGCCGGCGTCGAGCGTGCTCGAACCGGGCTGCGTCTTGATCGCGGGTGGCCGGCCGGCCTTCGAGCGCGCGCTCGGGTTCCGCGCTCCGTTCTCGCAATGGGCGGGCCGCTTGAGCAGCGCGACGGGGCTGCCCGGCTACCTGACGCTGCTCGGTGTTCTGACCGCGCTGCTGGTCGCGCTGCCGCTCGCCGTCTTGCTGGGCGATGGCGTCTCGCCGGAGATGCTCGCGGTCCTCGCGCTGGTCGGGCTGATTCCTGCCTCGGAGATCGCGGTCGCGCTGCTGAATCGCGGCATCACCACGCAGTTCGGGCCGAAGACGCTGCCCGCGCTCGAGCTTCGCGACGGGATTCCGGCGGACCTTCGCACGCTTTTGGTGGTGCCGACCCTGTTCGCCAGCCGCGCTGACGTCGAGCAGCAGATCGATCGCCTCGAGGTGCACGCCCTGGCTAGCGCCGGAGGCGAGCTCTACCTCGCGCTGCTCTCGGACTGGACGGACTCGGGCACGGAGACCGCGCCGGACGACGACGCGTTGCTCGCCGCCGCGGTGGAGGGAATCGCGCGCCTGAACCGCGAGTACCCGGGCGGCGAAGCGGGAGATCGCTTCCTGCTTCTGCATCGCCGCAGGGTCTGGAGCGAGAGCGAACGAAAGTGGATCGGGTGGGAGCGCAAGCGCGGCAAGCTGCACGAACTCAATCGCCTGCTGCGCGGCGCGACCGACACGACGTTCATGTCCGGAGTGTCGGGAGCCGCGCGCGTGCCGCCCGGCGTCCGCTACGTGATCACGCTCGACTCCGACACGCGCTTGCCGCGCGGCGCCGCGCGTCGCCTGGTCGGAAAGATGGCGCACCCGTTGAACCATCCGCGCATCGATCCGCGCGCGCAGCGCGTCGTCGAGGGCCACGCCGTGCTGCAGCCCCGCGTCACGCCGGCACTTCCCGCGGGCACCGACGGAACGGTCTTCCAGCGTGTCTTCGCCGGTCCGTGTGGCATGGATCCGTACGCATTCGCGATCTCCGACGTGTATCAGGATTTGCTCGGCGAAGGCTCCTACACGGGCAAGGGCATCTACGACGTCGACGCGTTCGAAAGCGTGCTCGACGGCCGGATCGCCGATGGCACGATCCTGAGTCACGACTTGCTCGAGGGCATCTTCGCCGGGGCGGGTCTGGTCTCCGACATCGAGGTCGTCGAGGAGTTCCCCACTCACTACGAGCTCGCGGCGGCGCGTCAGCACCGCTGGGCGCGCGGCGACTGGCAGCTCCTGCCCTGGCTGGTGCGGCGTGGCGTGCCGCTCGCAGGACGCTGGAAGATGCTCGACAACCTGCGCCGGAGCCTGTCCGCCCCGAGTGCATTCCTGGCGCTGGTGCTCGGATGGACGTTGCCGGTCTCCGAGGCGCTGCTCTGGACGGCGTTCGTCGCAGGGACGATCGCTCTGCCGGTCTGCCTGCCGCTCAGCGACGCCCTGATTCCGCGCCGCGCCGGAGTCTCGAAGCGCACGTTCCTGAGCGATCTCTTCGACGATCTCGGTGTCGCCTTCGCGCAGACGCTGTTCCGAGTGGCTCTGCTCGCGGACCAGGCGTTCCTGATGCTCGATGCGATCGCACGCACGCTCTATCGCGTGCTGGTGAGCCGCCGCCGACTCCTCGAATGGGTGACGGCCGCGCAGGCGCAGTCCGGACGGCGCCACGGTTGGGTCGGCTGTCACCGGCAGATGGCGGGCGGCCTCGTGCTGACCGCGCTCGTCGGCTGCGGGTTGTGGCTCGCCGGCTCCGACGCGATCGCGGTCGCCGCGCCGGTGATGGTGTTCTGGCTCCTGGCTCCGTCGGCCGCGTGCTGGGCGGGCGCACCCCTTCCCGAGGCCACGCCGCCGCTGCTCTCGCCGGCAACCCGCGAGACCCTCCAGTCGATCGCGCGCCGCACCTGGCGCTACTTCGAGCGGTTCGTCGTCGCTTCGGACCGGATGCTGCCACCGGACAACTTCCAGGAAACACCCGTCGGTGTCGTCGCGCATCGGACCTCGCCGACGAATCTGGGTCTCTACCTGCTCGCGACCGTCTCCGCGCGCGACTTCGGCTGGCTGGGCACGCTCGACGCCGTCGGCAGGCTCGAAGAGACGCTTCGTTCGATGGAGACTCTCGAGCGCTACCGCGGCCACTTCTACAACTGGTACGACACACAGGACGGCCGGCCGCTCGATCCGAAGTACGTCTCGTCGGTGGACAGTGGGAACCTCGCCGGTCACCTGATCGCACTGCGCAGCGCGCTTCGCGAGCTGCTCACCGCGCCGCTCCTGAGTCCGCACTACAGCTCCGGAATCGGGGACGCGCTGCGGATCGCCCGGGAGGCCGCCGAGGAGCTGCGCGACGATCGGCGCACGCAGACCGTGACGCTGCGCCAGCTCGCGCCGACGCTCTACGCCGTCGCGCAGCAGCTCGCGCCCGGCGCCGCGAGCCCTCTGGAGTTCTCGGTCCGCTGCGCGGCGCTCGCGGTGAGCACCGAGACGCTGGTCGACGTCGCGCGCACGTTCGTCGCCGAACGGGGCGACGCTCCGGAGTCGGAGTTCCTGGTCTGGGCGCTGGCCGTGCGCGCGAGCGTGCGCAGCCACGAGCGCGACCTCGAAGAGCTCATGCCCTGGGTCCGCGTGCGCGGGCGCGACGGCCTGGCCGACGAGCTGTGCGCATCGATCCCGGTTCTGGGCGAGCTTCCGGATCGCTGCGAGCAGCTGCTCGCGGATCTCGAGCGAGAGGAGAGGAAGGAAGAGCTCGGCACACTTGCCGATGCCCTGCGCCGCTCCGCGCAGAACGCGCGTGCGCTGATCCGCCGCCTGGCGGAGCTCGAGGCGCTGTGCACCAAGCGCGTGGTCGAGATGGACTTCGGCTTTCTGCTCGACCCGGGTCGCCAGCTGCTCTCGATCGGCTTCCGGGTGGGCGAGGGGACGCTCGACCCGAACTGCTACGACCTGCTCGCCTCGGAGGCGCGGCTCGCGAGCCTGATCGCGATCGCCAAAGGGGAGATTCCCGTCAAGCACTGGTTCCGCCTGGGTCGCGCGCTGACGCCGATCGGTGTCGGAGCGGCGCTGATCTCGTGGTCGGGATCGATGTTCGAGTACCTGATGCCGTCGCTCGTGATGCGCGCGCCGACCGGCAGCCTGTTGGAGCGAACGAACCGGCTCGTCGTCCGGCGCCAGATCCGGTACGGCGCCCAGCGCAGAATCCCGTGGGGCGTCTCCGAGTCCGCTTTCAGCGCGCGCGACCTGGAATTCACCTATCAGTACTCGAACTTCGGGGTGCCCGGTCTCGGCTTGAAGCGTGGTCTCGGCGACGACGCGGTGGTCGCGCCCTACGCGACGGCTCTGGCGGCGATGGTCGAGCCCCAGGCGGCCGTGGCGAACTTCGAGCGACTGTTCGCGGAGGGTGCGCGCGGGAAGTACGGCTGGTACGAGGCCCTGGACTACACACCCCTGCGTCTGCCCGAGGGCGAATCGCGCGTGATCGTGCGCGCGTACATGGCGCACCATCAGGGGATGAGCATCGTCGCCATCGCCAACACGCTGCACGACGGTGCGATGCGCGCGCGCTTCCACGCCGACCCGATGATCCGCGCCACCGAGCTTCTGCTCCAGGAGCGCACGCCGCGCGCCGTCGCCGTGGCGCGCCCGCGCGCCGAAGAGGTGAAGGCCGCCGCGAGCGTGCGTGCGCTGTCGCCGGCCGTCGTGCGGCGCTTCGAGTCCGCCCGCCAGCCGGTCCCACGGGCGCATCTGCTGTCGAACGGACGCTACACCGTGATGGTCACCGCGGCGGGCTCAGGCTACAGCCGCTGGCGCGATCTGGCCGTCACGCGGTGGCTCGAGGACGCCACACGCGACGATCTGGGCAGCTACACGTTTCTGCGCGATGTGCACGACGGCGCGATCTGGTCCGCCGGGCTGCAGCCGACCGGGGTCGAGCCCGACCACTACGAAGTCACGTTCGCCGAAGACCAGGTCACGATCGCGCGTCGCGACGGGGCGCTCGCGACCACGCTCGAGATCGTGGTGTCACCGGAGATCGAGGCCGAAGTGCGGCGCGTCTCGATCTCGAATCTCGGCGCGCGCACGCGCGAGCTCGAGGTGACGTCCTGCGCAGAGCTCGTGCTCGCGCCCGCCGCGGCCGACGCGAGCCATCGCGCCTTCTCGAATCTGTTCGTGAACACCGAGTTCGTCGCCGGCGTCGGCGCGCTCCTGGCCACGCGCCGCGTGCGCTCCGCGGAGGAACGGCCGGTCTGGGCGGCGCACTTCGCGTTCGTGGAGGGCGAGACGGTCGGCGAGCCGCAGTTCGAGACCGATCGCGGCCGTTTCCTCGGACGCGGGCGCGACTCGCGAAGCCCGGTGTCGATCGGCGACGGCCGGCCGCTCTCGAACACCACGGGAGCCGTGCTCGATCCGATCTTCAGCTTGCGTCGGCGCGTGCGCGTGCCGCCGGGCGCGACGGTTCGCTTGAGCTTCTGGACGCTGGTCGCCCCGACCCGAGCGGAGCTGCT
Organism: Deltaproteobacteria bacterium; assembly: GCA_031396695.1. GTDB lineage: Bacteria > Myxococcota_A > UBA9160 > SZUA-336 > SZUA-336 > VGRW01. The sequence continues at coordinate 30,643 of JANNLG010000260.1, read as the reverse complement.
CGATGCGGTGGACCAGCAGCGCGACGCGACCGCCTTCGAACGCGCTGCGACGCTGGCTTGGACGCGTGCGCAGGTCGACTTGCACCACCTCGGGATCGATCCCGAGGAGGCGAGGCTCTTTCAAGAGCTCGCGAACCACCTCGTGTTCTGGGATCCGAGCTTGCGCGCGTCGCCGTCGGCACAGCGGCGCAACGAGAGCGGCCCGGAAAAACTCTGGTCGCTCGGAATCTCCGGCGACCTGCCGATCGTGCTCGTGCAGATCGACGATCCCGAGGATCTGCGCATCGCGCGACAGCTCGTGCGAGCGCACGAGTACTGGCGCACGAAGCACCTCGCCGTCGATCTGGTGCTCCTGAACGAGCGCCCCAGCTCCTATCTCCAGGAGCTGCAGGAGTCGCTCGATGCGCTGGTTCGGACGAGCGAGGCGCGTCGACGCTCCGCGCCGGACTCCTCGCTCGGCACCGTCTTCGTGCTGCGCGCCGACCAGGTCTCGCTCGATGCGCGGAATCTGCTGCAGACGGCCGCCCGCGTGCTGCTCGTCACGCGTCGGGGCAGCCTCGCGGAGCAGCTCGAACGGCTCGAGGCCGTCGAGCCCGCAGCGACCCCGGATCCTCCTCCCGCGCCGGAGATCGAGACGAAGCGGCCCGCGCGCGAGCCCGTGCCCGCACCCCGGCCCGAGCTCGAGTTCTGGAACGGGCTCGGCGGCTTCGCGGACGATGGTCGCGAGTACGTGACCGTGCTCGACGACGGCGCGACCACGCCCGCGCCCTGGATCAACGTGATCGCGAACCAGGATTTCGGCTTTCACGTCTCCGCGGAGGGCGGCGGCTACGCGTGGTCTCAGAACAGCCGCGAGAACCAGCTGACGCCGTGGTCGAACGACGCCGTCCGCGATCCGCCCGGCGACGCGTTCTACGTGCGCGACGAGGACAGCGGCGCGCTCTTCGGCCCGACGCTGCAGCCGCTTCGCGACGGCCACGGCCGCTACCTGGCGCGACACGGTCAGGGCTACAGCGTCTTCGAGCGCGTCACCCGCGGCATCGCGCTGCGGCTCCAGGTGTACGCCGCTCGCGACGACGCGCTGAAGATCTCGCGACTCGTGCTCGAGAATCGCAGCGCGCGAACCCGCCGGCTCTCCGTCACGGCCTACGCGGAGTGGCGGCTCGGCGCGCCGAGCGGCGCGACCCCGCCGTACGTGGTGACCGAGAGCGATCCGGAGACACACGCGTTGCTGGCGCGAAATCCCTGGCGCGGTGAGTTCGGGAACCGCGTCGCGTTCGCGGATCTCGCGGGCGAACAGACCACCTGGACCGCCGACCGCCGCGAGTTTCTGGGGCGGAACGGCTCGCTCGATCACCCGCTCGCGCTCGCGCTGGGCGCGGAGCTCTCGGGTCGCGTCGGTGCGGGGCTCGACCCGTGCGCGGCGCTGCAGACGCAGATCGAGCTGAAGCCGGGCGCTCGTGCGGAAGTCGTCTTTCTGCTCGGCGAGGCTGCCTCGCGAGACGAAGCGCGCGCGCTGGTCGCTCGCTACCGCGAAGCCGACCTCGACGCCGTGCTCGCAGACGTGACCCAGATGTGGGACACGCTGCTCGGCACGGTGCAGATCCGCACGCCGGATCGCTCGCTCGACCTGCTGCTGAACCGTTGGCTGCCGTACCAGACGCTGGCGTGCCGGCTCTGGGGAAGGTCCGGCTTCTATCAGGCCGGCGGTGCCTTCGGCTTTCGGGATCAGCTACAGGATTGCGCGGCGCTCGTGCTGGCGCGTCCGGACCTGGCTCGAGCGCAGCTCCTGGCCGCCGCGGCCCGCCAGTTCACGGAGGGCGACGTTCAGCACTGGTGGCTGCCGTCGTCGGGCCGCGGCGTGCGGACGCGCATCAGCGACGATTCGCTCTGGCTCGTGTGGGCGGCCGCGCACTACGTGCGTGTGAGCGGCGACGTGCAGGTGCTTGCGGAAGTGATCCCGTTTCTGGACGGGCCGCCCCTGCGCCCGGAGGAGACCGAGTCGTTCTATGCGCCCTCGATTTCGGCCGAGAGCGGCACGCTCTTCGAACACTGCGCGCGCGCGCTCGATCGCGCCTTCGCGCTCGGACCGCACGGGTTGCCGCTGATCGGCGGCGGCGACTGGAACGACGGCATGAACCGCGTCGGTGTCGGCGGCAAGGGCGAGAGCGTCTGGCTCGCGTGGTTCCTGTGTCGCGCGGTGGCGGACATCGCGCCGCTGGCGGTGGGTCAGGTGAACGAGTCGCGCGTCGAGAAGTGGCGGGCGGGCGCCGAAGCGCTGCGCGAGGCGGTCGAGCGGCACGCTTGGGACGGCGACTGGTACCGGCGCGGGTTCTTCGACGACGGCACGCCGCTCGGCTCCGTACTGGGCAGCGAGTGCAGGATCGATTCGATCGCGCAGTCGTGGGCGGTCCTGTCGTCGGCCGCGGATCCCGAGCGCTCGAAGCGCGCGATGGCCGCCGTGGACGAGTACCTGGTGCGTCGCGAGGACGGCCTGGTGCTGCTGTTCACGCCGCCGTTCGATCGCACGCCGCTCGATCCCGGCTACATCAAGGGCTATCCGCCCGGGATCCGCGAGAACGGCGGTCAGTACACCCATGCCGCGATCTGGACGGCGATGGCCTTCGCGCAGCTCGGAGACGGCGACAGGGCGGCGGAGATCCTGGCGATGCTGAACCCGATTCAGCGCACCAGCACGCGGGCCGCACTACACCGCTACAAGGTAGAGCCGTACGTCGTCTGCGCCGACGTCTACGCCGAGCCGCAGCACGTCGGTCGCGGCGGCTGGACCTGGTACACGGGCTCGGCCGGTTGGATGTATCGAGCGGTGCTCGAGTCGATGCTCGGCTTGCAGGTGACCGCGAACTCGATCCGGGTCGACCCGTGCATTCCGCGAAGCTGGCGCGGTTTCGAGATCACGCTGCAGCGCGGCGCCGCGCGCTACGAGATCGCGATTCAGAACCCGAACGGCGTGTCGCGGGGCGTCGTACGCGTGCTGGTCGACGACCAGGTCCGCGACGCAGCCGCCGAGATTCCACTCCGCGACGATGCGGCCACGCACCGCGTGATCGTCACCTTGGGGTGAGCTCGATCGCGGCCCAGTTCGCCGCGGCGAAATCCCAGTTCACCAGGTAGTCGAGGAACGCGCGCAGATACTTGGCGCGCTCGTTCCGGTAGTCGACGTAGTAGGCGTGCTCCCACAGATCGGCGACCAGGAGTGCGGTCTCGCCGTGGCGCAGCGGCCCGTCCGCGTCGGCCGTCGCGCTGATGCGCAAACGGCCGCCCGAGCCGGTCAGCCAAACCCAACCCGAGCCGAACTGCGCCTCGCCCGCGCGGATGAACGCGTCCTTGAAGCCGCGCAGGCTGCCGAACTCGACGCCGATCGCGGCGAGCAGGTGCGCCTCCGGGTTGCCACCGCCGTCGGGCTTCATCGACCGCCAGTAGAAGTCGTGGTTCCAGATCTGCGCGGCGTTCTCGAAGATCGGGCCGACGGCGCTGCGCACGAGGCTCTCGAGATCTGCGTCTGCCTCGGCCTTGTCCGCGACGAGTGCGTTCAGCTTCTTCACGTAGCCGGCGTGGTGCTTGCCGTGGTGCAGAGCGAGCGTCTCGCCGGACAAGTGCGGTGCGAGCGCGTCCTTCGGATACGGTAGCGGCTCGAGCTTGAAGGCCATGGACGTTTCCTCCTCGCTCGATCCAGAGCAAGCAACGTACCGCGATGGGAGCGTCAGCTCGGGCGCATGCGCGCAACTCCGCGTCGTGCCGGGAGTCGCTTTGTAGATCTGCGTTCAGTCGCCGCGCCGTCGCGTGCATGGCGTCGCTGCTGGCGCGAAATGCTCGGCACGATGTGTGCTCTTCTTCGCGTCGAAAGGATCGACGCAATGATCAGCCTGGTGCTTCTGGTTGTCTTGATCGTGCTGGTTGCGGGCGCGCTGCCCGCTTGGCCGCACAGCCGCGGCTGGGGCTACTTCCCCGCCGGAACCCTCGGCACGGTGCTGTTGATCGTGATCATGCTCGCGGTCCTCGGTCGGATTTGAAAACCAACACCAAGCGGGGTCGAACCCCCAAGGAGTCCGAGATGAGCGAAGCCATGGAATCCATCACTCGCGAGGCCAAGCAGCTGCGCGACCGTCTTCCCGATCGTCGCGAGGCGCTCGACGCCACGCGCACGCGACTGCACGCGCTCGACACGCGCACGCGTGCGCTGGTCCAGGAACGTCCGCTGATGGCGATTGCGGCCGCGGTCGCGGTGGGCTTCGTGCTCCGCCGTCTGCTGCCGTTCGGTCGCTGATGAGCTCGCGATTCGACCCCGCGCAGCGCGGGTCCGGCAACGGAATCGACGATCGGTCCGCAGCGGATTCGTGGGAGGACATCCCCGACCGCGTGCGGAGCGAGGTCGAGCGGCGGCCCTACGTCGCGCTGCTGGCGGCGGGCGGAGTGGGTTGCCTGCTCGCGCGAGGGTTGCCGGTGCGGCTGCTGCCGCGACTCGTGGACATCGGCCTTCGCCTGGCGATCGCGGCGGTGCTGCCGGCGCTGGCGCGGGCCGCGAGCCTCCCCTCGGCGCCGGAGCGCTGAGGCCGCTCCGGTACGAATCCTGCAAAACACGGCGAAACACTGACGTGTAGGCCCGCGCGCGGTCGCAGCGCAGCCCTTGCGCTGTCGCTACCGAGTGGGGTGTACAATTTACACTAGCGGCGTTCGACTCCGCGTGTGACAGGGAGATCCTCTGAGCGAGCATTCGGGCTCCGGCGATCCCGTACTGCCCCCGTCGGACCCCAAACGGCCCCCTGACGTGGCGCGCGCCGGTGCGTTCATCTCGACCTTGGTGATCGCCGGCCTCGGTGCGGCGGCGTCCGTTCTGCTCTGGCAGTCGATGCAGCGGCAGCAGACCGCTGAGCTGGAGCGGGACGAGTCCCGGGTGGCGAGCTCACTCGCGAAGGTGATCGAAGCGCGCCTCGAAGAGTGGGATCTGGATGCGCTGCGTCGCTGGTCGTGGGCCGCGCAGGACGAGTCGGACTCGAGTGAGTGGCGCGAACGCGCCGATCTGTTTCTCGCGGGCCATCGCAGCTTCAGCGCGCTCGCGCGCGTCGAGAACGGCACCGTCGTCGAGGTCGCGGCCTCCGACGAAGGGGACGATGTATTTCGCTCGGTCGAGCCCAGGGTTGGAGAGCTCCTGCACCTGCCGGAGGCAATCGGGCGCCCGGGGGAGGCATTCGTCGGTCCGATCCGACTTCCGGACGGGCGCGTGGCGCTTGCGGTGCGAATCGAGGGGCCGGCTGCGAGCGACCGCCAGCCGGTGACGATCGCCACCTTCATCCCGGAGGCATCCGTCCGCAAGGTGGTGGAGGGACGCGCGAGCGGCTTCGCGATCCGCGTGCTGTGCGGCTACGAGGACGTGTACCGCAATGCCGATGCGGCTCTTGACGGGCCCGGGGAACAGCGGTGGGCGGTCGAGACCGTGCGGCTGAGCATCGGCCCCGATTGGTCGGTGCGGGCGCACGCGACCCAGCTCACCTCCGACGCAGGCCGGCGAGCGCCTTTCGTCGCTTTGGTCGCGGGCCTGCTCGTCTCTGCGCTGATCGCGTCGCTCGTCCACGTGAGTCAGCTCTCGCGCACGCGGGCCGCAGCGCTGGCGTTCGCGAATCTGAGCCTGCGCGAGCAGATCGACGCGACCGGGCGCGACGAGGTCGAGATCCGGCGCCTGAACGAAGTGCTCGAGGTGCGCGTCGCGGAGCGCACCGCCGCCCTGCAGGAGACCATCGCCGAACTCGAGACGTTCAACTACTCGGTGTCGCACGACCTGCGTTCGCCGCTCGGCGCGATCCTCAACTTCGCCGCGATCCTGGCGCAGGACTACGGCGACAGGTTGGAGGAGACCGGGCGCGACTACCTGCATCGCATTTCAGCGAGCGCGACGGCGGTCGTCTCGCTCATGGACGGACTGCTCGCCTTCTCGCGCAGCGGGCGCGAGGAGATCCGCAAGGCGGTCGTCGACGTGCGCAAGCTCGTCGAAGGCATCCGCGACGAGCAGCTCGACGCGCAAGGACCAGAGGGCGCCGAGCTCCGCCTCGGCGACTTGCCGCCCGCTTTCGCCGATGTCGCGATGCTGAAGTTCATCTTCGCGAACTTGATCTCGAACGCGGTCAAGTTCGTGCGCAAGGGCGAGAAGCCTCACGTGGAGATCGGCGGGCACGTCGACGGCAGCGACGTCGTCTATTTCGTTCGCGACGAGGGGATTGGCTTCGACATGCGCTTCGCGGAGAAGCTCTTCGGCGTGTTCGAGCGCCTGCACGCGAGCGACGAGTACGAAGGCCACGGTGTCGGTCTCGCGATCGTGGCGCGGATGGTGCGCCGGCACGGAGGCCGCACTTGGGCCGAGGGTGCGCTCGGCAAGGGCGCGACCTTCTACATCCGGCTGCCGCTGGAGCGTGAGGGCGATCACGGTCGTGGGGCTCGCGATGTCTGACGTCTTGATCGTCGAAGACAACCTGAGCGACATCGTGATCGCGCTGCGCGCGTTCAAGATTCACGGCCTCGAGGATCGCGTCAAGGTCCTGCGCGATGGCGCGGAGGCCTTGGAGTACCTCAACGGAGAGGGCCTCGACGAAGGAGAAGCGCCGCCGGTGCTTCCGAAGGTGGTGCTGCTCGACCTGCGCATGCCACGCATCGATGGGCGCGAGGTCCTGCGTCACATTCGAGCCGACCAGCGAATGCGGCGAGTACCCGTCGTGATCGTCAGCTCGTCTCAGGCTCGAACCGACATCCGCGATTGCTACGAGATGGGCGCGAACAGCTTCATCGTGAAGAGCGTCGATCCCAAGCGACCCGGCGAATATCTCGTCGACGTCGCGGAGTACTGGCTGAATCTGAATCGAGTCGCGGAATGAGGGAAGGGGAGCAGCGAATGGGCGAACCGAGAGCTTTGATCGTGGACGATGACAGTAATTTCCGTGTCAGCCTCGAGCCGCTCGTGCAGCGCGAGGGCTTCTCGACGCGCAGCGTGGGATCGCTCGAGGAAGCACGCAAGGAGCTCGCTGCCGGAGCGTTCGACGTGGTTTTGTTGGACCTCGGTCTGCCCGACGGCGATGGGCTCGCCTGGTTGCGCGCGCAGGAGACCGCGTCGGCGCTGGAGGTGATCGTGATCACCGGCAGCACCAGCGTCGATCAAGCGATCGATGCGCTGCGCGGGGGCGCGCTCGACTACCTGACCAAGCCGATCGATCGCGCGCGGCTCAGCACCGCGCTCATGAACGTGGGGCGCACGAAGGAGCTGAAGGCGCAGGTCGGAAACCTGCGCGGAGAACTGCGTCAGCTCGGGCGGTTCGGCGCGATGATCGGCCGTTCGAAGGCGATGCTCGACGTGTACGACCTGGTCGCGCGCGTCGCGCCGACCGACGCGACCGTCCTGATCACCGGCGAGAGCGGGACCGGAAAGGAGCTCGTTGCCCAGACGATCCATGCGCTGAGCGCGCGAAAGAGCCGCGTACTGCTGCCCGTGAACTGCGGCGCGGTGTCGCCGACGTTGATCGAGAGCGAGCTCTTCGGACACGAGCGCGGCAGCTTCACGGGAGCGGACAAGCAGCGCAAAGGCTACTTCGAGCGCGCCAGTGGCGGGACGCTGTTCCTCGACGAGGTGAGCGAGATGCCGCCGGACCTTCAGGTGAAGCTCTTGCGCGTGCTCGAGACGGGCACAGTCGTGCGCGTGGGCGGAACCGAGCCGCAGCAGGTCGACGTGCGCGTCGTCGCGGCGACCAACCGCAACCCCGACGAGGCCGTCAAGTCCGGCCAGCTTCGCGAAGACCTCTACTACCGGTTGAACGTGTTCCCGATCCACGTCACACCGCTGCGGGAGCGGCCCGAGGATATCGAGCTGCTCGCGGACGTGTTCCTGTCCGAGCTCAACCGGAGCGTCGAGAAGCCGAAGCGCTGGAGCCGCACCGCTCTGCAGCGGCTGCGCGAGAACGCGTGGACCGGCAACGTGCGCGAGCTCAAGAACGTGGTGCAGCGCGCCTTCATCATGGGAGACGACGAGATCGGACCCGAGGCGCTGCCGCTCGCCGAGGGCGCGCGCGTTTCGGCGCGCGAGAGGGCGTCGATCGAGATCAAGGTGGGCTCCACGGTCAGCGACGCGGAGTGCGCGCTGATCCTCGCTACGCTCGCGATGCACGGCAATGACAAGCGCAAGGCGGCCGAGACGCTCGGCCTGAGTCTAAAGACGCTCTACAACCGTTTGAACGTCTACGAGGCGCGAGGCCTGCTGACCAAAAGTCGTGAGGTCACCGACACGTCGAGCTCTGAGCCGAGTGATTCGGATCACGACGCCGAAGCAGATTGAAGAACCTGCCACGCCGGCGGTGCCGATCGGTCTCGCGCCGCCGCTGCCGACCGCCCAGCGGGTTCGCCACCTTGGCACGCACGTTGCTCCCTGGTTAAGCGGGGTCGCAACGACCCATGGGAGCCGACTATGACGAGGAATTGGATTCGCTCAACCAGTCGGACGCTCGCGCTCGTCGCAGCGTTCGCAACTTTGGGCCTGGCATCGCTTGCACACCAAGCGAAGGCCGACGCCGCCATGCCGGACGCGTGGATCACCACCAAGGTGAAGCTCGCGCTGATCACGGCGGAGGATGTCTCCGCCACGAAGGTGAACGTCGACACCGTCGACGGTAGGGTCACCCTGCACGGCACCGTCGCAACGGCGGGCGAGAAGGCGAAAGCCGAACAGGTCGCGCGCGCCACCACGGGCACGCGAGACGTGAGGAACCTGCTGCAGGTCGTGAAGCCGAGCGCGCAGGCCGATGCTGCGGTCACGGACGCGGTTCTGAAGGATCAGGTTTCCGCCGCACTGGCGAAGGACGCCAGCCTGGCGAACAGCAAGATCGCCGTCTCGTCGGTGAACAAAGGCGTGGTGCTGCTTTCGGGCACGGCGCAGACGCTCAGCGACACGCTGCGCGCGGTCGAGATCGCGGCGCGTATCGACGGCGTTCGTCGCGTGGCCAGTGAGATCGAGAGCCCGGACGTGATCGGTGACGCCGAGGTCTGGCGCGACGGCAAGTACGACGCGAAGGCGGCGACGAGCTCCACGGCGCAGGACATGTGGACGACCAGTGCGGTCAAGATGCGCCTGCTCGCGAGCAGCCATACGCCGGGCTTCGACATCAACGTCGACACGGATGGAGGGGTGGTGACGCTGTTCGGGATCGTCGATTCGCAGGTCGCGAAGGACGAGGCCGGCGCGGAGGCCCGCAAGGTGGACGGTGTGAAGAGCGTTGCGAACGAGCTCCAGATCGTCGCACCCGCCAAGCAGGAGGCGGTTGCCGAGAACGATGGAGCGATCGACGATGCGGTGAGCAAGCGCCTCGCGGCGAATGATCGCCTCAAGGGTTCGTCGATCGGCGTCGCCGTCAAGAACGGCATCGCGCACCTCACCGGCTCGGTGGACACGCAGAGCGATCGGATCACCGCATTGACGGTGACCCGTTCGACTTCGGGTGTGCGCGGGCTCGTGGACGATCTGAAGATCGTCACGCCTGCGGTGAGCTCGAAGTAGCGCACCGCCACGGCGCGCGTTCAGGCGCGGTCGCTAGCGCCATTCGGCGCGCCGAAACGGTGCGCGGAGGCCCGGGATGCGAAAGCTCCCGGGCCTCCTCTTTCGTGTGTCGGGCGATTGGTACAAAGCGCGCGCGTGAGCGGCTACACGTCTCTGATCGAGCGACCGCAGCCAGAACGCGCACGGCACGGCGCTTGCTCCTCTCGAGCGCATGGAAACACAACGCAACTCTTGGAAGACGGCACTGATCGCCGCGGCCATCGGCATTCCCGCCATCGGACTCGCCTACGCGGGCGGCTCCGGAATGATCGGTAGATCGACGCCCGCGGAGTCGAGCGCGGCTCGCTCCGTTGCTCGCGACGCGCAGCGGCCGAGCGCGAGGATCGTCGAAGACTGCAACAGCTACGCGGCCCGGGAGCGCGACAAGATGCGCATCGTGAAGAACGGCGCGATCGGCGGAGCCGTGGGCGCGGGCGTTGGCGCCGCGGGTGGCGCGATCGTCGACGGCAAGGACGGCCTCGGCAAGGGCGCGGGCATCGGCGCGCTGGTCGGCGCAGCGGCCGGCGCGATGTACGGCCTGAACGAAGAGAACAAGAAGTCCGAGGCGGCGCGCACGGCGTATGCGAACTGCATCGCGCGCGGCGGCCGGTAGCACGAGGAAGGACGCGATCATGCCGAACCCACACCGATCCATGTCAACCGCCGCACGCGCGCTCGCGCTCGCGTGTGCCGTGCAAGCTTCCGCCTGCGCTTGGAACGCCAGCGATGCGCCCGAGAGCGGCCGTGAGCGCACGCAAGACTCCGTGGACGAGAGCCAGGCATACCACCACTCCCCATTCACGTACGTGGCCTCGGCCGTGGCCAGCGTCGTCTACTTGCCCGCCAAGGTGATCTTTGCGGTGGGCGGCGGCCTCGTCAGCGGCGTCGCATACGTCGCCACGCTCGGCAGTCCCCAGCCGGCGCGCTCGATCTGGGACGCCAGCATCGATGGCGACTACCTGGTCACACCGCTCATGATCGAGGGCGGCGACCGCGTCGACTTCGTGGGCGGCTGACATGCACCGCGAGCTGACGCGCGATCGCTTCTCGCTGCTCGATGTGATTCTGGCGGTTCAGGAGGAGGCGAAGGACGACCGCGAAGTGGTCGCGGCGCTCATGCACCTCCTGAGATCCGGAGAAAACGGCGGAGAACTTCCGTCCGCTCCACACGAGCAGCTGCTTCTAGGCCTCTAGCAAGAAAGGAGACACCGTGCTCAATTGGGCTCTCACGTTTCTGGTCATTGCGCTGATCGCGGCGGTGCTGGGGTTCGGCGGCATCGCCGGCACAGCGGCCGGCATTGCGAAGATTCTGTTCGTGATCTTTCTCGTGCTGATGGTCGTCGCGGCACTCGCCTCGGCGCTGCGCGGGCGAAGGCCGATCTAGTTCGCGTCTCGGGGGGCGGCCCCATGACGCACGCGACGTACGCGGGAACGCTGCTGGCGCTGCTCGCGCTGCTCTGGATCGCCATGGCGATCGGTCCGCACGACCGCCAGGACTGGCTACTCGAGAACGCACTGACGGTGGTTGCGGTGGTCGTGCTCGTGTCGACCTACCGCAGATTCCCGCTCTCGCGCCTGTCGTACGCGCTGATCTTCTCGTTCCTGTGCCTGCACACCGTCGGCGCGCACTACACCTACTCCGAGGTGCCGTACGACGCGGCCTGGCAAGCGCTCACCGGGTCGACGCTGAACGAGCAGCTCGGCTGGAAGCGCAACCACTTCGACCGCGTCGTGCACCTCGCCTACGGGCTGCTGCTCGCCTACCCGATTCGCGAGCTGTTTCTGCGCGTCGCCGGAGCGCGCGGCTTCTGGGGCTACTTCCTGCCGCTCGATCTCACCATGTCCACGTCGATGCTGTACGAGCTGGTCGAGTGGGGGGCGGCGGCGGTGCTCGGCGGTGATCTTGGCACCGCGTACCTGGGCACCCAGGGCGACGTCTGGGACGCGCAGCAGGACATGGCGCTCGCGAGCCTGGGTGCGCTGATCGCGATGTGCACCACGGCCTTCCTGAACTACCGCACGAAACGCGACTTCGCGCACGAGTGGATCGAGAGCCTGCGCGTCAAGATCCGCGAGCCGCTGGACGAGTAGCCGGCCGGCTCAATCGTGCGTTGCGCGCTTGCCGAGCTCGAGCGTTTGTAGCATGCGCGCGAACACGGGCAGCGCCGCTTCGTACTCCGAGTCTGGAGTCACGAGCAGCGCGTACAGGATGTGGTCGTCGCTCAAGGCGCGTGACGACACGACGACGCGCTCGTCCTTGCCGGTGACAGGCGAGCGGCCGGAGAGCGTGACGGAGCGTGCGACGGTACCGGCGATCTTCTCCTGCTTCGTCGAACCCTTGACCGGGCGGAGGTGTGGATTCGAGCGCCGGATCTGTCGCACCAGGTCGAGGCTCGCGTTCTCGAGCTTGCCGCGCTTGTTGACTTCGCGCCGCACCCGCTCGCCTTCGAATGGCTCGTAGTGGTTCACGACGACGCCGTAGGCCAGCGCGGGCTGGCCGTTCGCCGCCTCCACGATCCCGCCGTCGGGCGCAAGCGAGGTCGCGAACGAAGCACCCTCGCCATACGCCTTCCAGTTCGTGGGGTAGTCGATGCTGAAGTAGCCGCCGCGATGCTTGAACGTCTTGAAGCGCGCCGACGGCGCCGCGACGCGCACGGCGATTGGCGGACCGGACGAGACGGGGGAGGTCGTCGTCGGCGCGCGTCCGGCCGCGACTTGCGCGGGTGGGGACAAGCGCTTCACCTCCGCGACCATCTCTCCGAAGCCGCCGACCGCCCGCGAGGGCGTACGCACGAGAGTGTTGGCCTGGGTTCGGATGCGCGCCTCGCGCTGTTCCGAGGGCGGGTGGCTGCTGAAGAACGTCGCGAGCGCGCTGGGATTGCGAGCTCCCTCGGCGCGAAGCAGGGCGAAGAAGTCGGCCATCGCCGTCGGATCGTAGCCGGAGGCAGCCATGACCTCGGCACCGAGGCGATCCGCCTCGTACTCGGCGTCGCGGCCGAACTTCATGAACGCCGCGTTCAAGCCGAGGCCGCCCACGACGCCGATCATCTGTGCCGCGTCGCCGCTCGAATTGCCGAGCAAGCCGCCGAGGATTCCGAGCCCGGCGCTGGCGAGGGAGGCCTTCGAGGCTTGATGGGTCCCGTGGCGCAACGCGACGTGCGCGATCTCGTGCGCGATCACGCCCGCCAGCTCGCCTTCGCTTCGCGCGGCCACCAGCAGGCCGCGATTCGCGTACATCGGCCCGCCGGGTAGCGCGAACGCGTTGATGGTCGGGTCGTTCACGGCCTTGATCTGGTACGGATAGCGCTCGCCGGGCGTCTCCGAGGCGAGCAGCTTCACGATCCGATTCAGGTAGCGGTCGACGGACGCATCGCGGAGCAGGGGCAGCTTCGTCTCGGCCTCCGCGGCGGACTGGCGACCGATCTCGATGTCCTGCTCGACGCTATACAGGTTGAACGCCGAGGGGATCGATTCGGGTGCCGCGACGGCGCCGGGCGCTGCGGCCGCGCAGGCCAGGAGTACGAACGAGCCGCGAAGCCAGCGTGAGTGGGAAGTTTTCATGGCCAAGCATCGAGCAAGGCTCGTGCCGGAGTCTCGAGCGCTCCGGTCCGCTTCTTGCTCCAGCATCGGGTCGTGTTCACGCGAGCGCTTCGCGTCCTGCTGTGCGCGAGCCTTGGCTGCACGACGGTGCCCGAGCTCGGCAGCCCTTTGCCGCAGCTGCGGCCGGAGCGCCCGCGCGTGGAGACGTCGCGCGGGGAGCTCTCGGAGTCGCGCGGCGAAGCGCTGCTCGCGCGCCAGGACAAGCAGAACGAGCCGACGCTGCTCGATCGCCATCTCGCCACCATGGCGCGGATCAGCGACGCGCCGCTGGTCGCGGGCAACGCCGCGCGTCTTTTGATCGACGGCCCCGCCAGCTATCAGGTGATCTTCAGCGCGATCGGCGCGGCGCGCGATCACGTGAACATCGAAACCTACATCCTCGAAGGCGACGAGATCGGCGAGAAGCTCGCCGCGGCGCTGCTCGCCAAGCAAGCGCAGGGCGTGCAGGTGAACCTGCTGTACGACGCCGTCGGCTCGCTCGGCACCTCTGCGGAGTTCTTCGACCGGCTGCGCGCGGGAGGCGTTCGGGTGTGCGAATTCAATCCGCTGCTGCCGAGCCGCGGCCGGGTCGCCGATCCGAACCAGCGCGATCACCGCAAGCAGGTGATCGTCGACGGTCGCGTGGCGATCAGCGGCGGCATCAACTTCAGCAGCGTCTACTCCAGCGGCTCCGCGATCGGCCGGAGCCGAAAGCCCGCGAGCGTGACCAGCGGCTGGCGCGATACGAACATCGAAGTGCGCGGTCCCGCGGTCGCGAAATACCAGGAGCTCTTCCTGGCCAGCTGGGAGAAGCAGAACTGCCCGCCGCTCGCCGCGGAGGAGTACTTTCCGGCCCTTTCGAATCAGGGCGACAAGGTCGTGCGCGTGCACGGCTCGAGCTCCGATGACGAGCAGGGACTGGTGTATCTCTCGCTCCTCTCGGCGATCCGCGAATCGCGCGAGAGCGTGTACGTGACCATGGCCTACTTCGTTCCCGATGCGGAGATCCGCGAAGCGCTGGAAGCGGCGGCGCGCAGGGGCGTCGAGGTCCGGCTGCTGCTGCCCGGCTTCAGCGATTCCTGGCTCGTGTTCCATGCTGGCCGTTCGTACTACGGTGACCTGCTCGAAGCCGGCGTGCAGATCTTCGAGCTGCGCGGCGCGCTGCTGCACGCCAAGACTGCGGTCGTCGACGACGTCTGGTCGACGGTCGGCTCGACGAATCTCGACTGGCGCAGCTTTCTGTACAACGACGAGCTGAACACGACCGTCCTCGGTCACGAGTTCGGGCGCGCGACGACCGCGATGTTCGCGGCCGACCTTCGCGACGCGACGCGCGTGGAGCTGGCCGGCTGGCGCAACCGCTCCTACGGCGATCGAGTGAAGGAGCGGCTGGCGCGGCTCTTCGAGTACGGTCTCTGAGCCCGCCGCTCGGCCCGGTTGTAGAAAGGGTCGCGAGCGGCTCCGTACGATCGATGCACAGGCCTCTTTTGACGGGCGCGGAGACGGCACGCGTCTTGCGCCACCACGACCGCAAAGGAGTACGAGCATGTACTACGGATACGGAATCGGCGGCGTCGTTGTGATCGTTCTGATCGTTATGTTCCTGACCGGGCGCTTGTAGCCCGCGCTGCGGCCACTCGGTTGGGTCGATTGTACATTCGTCCACGAGTCGGCCGTGGCGAAGCGCCGCGAAAGCGCCAGAAGGCTGCGGCTTCCGGCACGCTTCCTGCTCACCCTGGGCACTGCTGAAAATTCCAGGGGGAGAGCTCCATGCGGGGTGAGGAGATGGCCTGCAGCCGCTGCGGCGCGGTCATCCGGGGTGACTGCGTGATGGCGGGCTCGTTGATGTTCTGTGGCGAGCGCTGCGAGAGCGAGTCGCGAAGCGATGCGGTCGGCGCCGAATCGCGCGACCCGAATCGGGGCCTGTCGGCGATCCGCAACGAAGACGGAAAGGTGGGCTGGGCGGTGCTTTGGCTGCTCGGCGTTCCGATTCCCGTCCTGATCGTGCTCTACCTGCTGCGCGGCTGTAGCTGAGGGAGACTCGATGACCAGGAATTCGAAGTCCCCCCTCGGACCCGAGTGGTGGCGCGTCGCCTTGGAATCGATCGGCGATGCCGTGATCACGACCGACGAACGAGGTCGGATCACGTTCTTGAATCCGATCGCCGAGTCGCTCACCGGCTGGTCGGCCAAGGCGGCATCCGGACTTCCACTCGAGGACGTGTTTCGAGTCGTGAACCAGGACGGCCGCGCTCCGTCCGAGAACCCGGGGGTTCGCGCACTTCGCGACGGCGTGATCGTCGGTCTCGCGAATCACTCCGTGCTGATCGCCAGGGACGGCAGCGAGCACACGATCGAAGACAGCGCCGCGCCGATCCGCAACGCGCTCGACGAAGTCGCGGGTGTGGTGTTGGTCTTCCGCGACAAGACCGAGCGCGATCTCCGCGAGCGCGCCCTTCAGGACGCGCTCGCCTACGCGGACGACATCATCGAGACGCTGCGCGAGCCGTTCCTCGTGCTCGATCCCGAGCTTCGCGTCGTGCGGGCGAATCGCTCGTTCTTCCAGGACTTCCGCGTGACGCCCGCGGAGACGATCGGTCGCTTCGTGTACGACCTGGGCGATCAGCAGTGGCGGATTCCGAAGCTGCAGACGCTGCTCGCGGATGTGCTTCCACAACACCGAAGGATCGAGAACTTCGAAGTCGAGCACGAGTTCCCTCACCTCGGACGCAGGATCATGGCCCTGAACGCGCGTCCGTTTCCGGAGAGCATCGGTCGAGCCGAGCTGATCCTGCTCGCGATCGAGGACGTCAGCGATCGCCGTGCGCAGCTGCGTTCGGTCCAGGAGTCGGAGGACCGCTTCCGCCGCTTGCTCGAGACGCTGCCGGCCGCGGCCTACACCTGCGATTCCGACGGCCTGATCATGTTCTTCAATCAGAGCGCGTCGGCGCTGTGGGGTCGCGAGCCGAAGCTGAACCACCCCGACGACCGCTTTTGCGGCTCGCTCCGGCTCTACGCTACCGATGGCGCGCCGATGCGTCACGAGCAGTCCTGGATGGCGCTGACCCTGCGCGACGGCGTGGAGCACATCGGCGAAGAGCTCCTGTGCGAAGGCGTGGACGGCGTCCGCCGCGTCCTATTGGCCCATTGCAGCCCGTTCTTCGACGCGCTCGGACGAGTCTGTGGCGCAGTGAACGTGCTCGTCGACATCACCGATCGCAGGCGAGCCGAACAGGTGCTGGAGGAATCCGAGCTGCGCTATCGGCGGCTGTTCCAGACGGCCAAGGACGGCATTCTCATCCTCGACGCCGACACGCTCGAGATCATCGACGTCAACCCGTTCATGTCGGAGCTGCTGGGCTACGGCTTCGACGAGTTCGTGGGCAAGGAGCTGTGGGAGATCGGCGTGTTCGAGGACAAGGAGGCCAGTCAGGTCGCCTATCGCACGCTGCAAGAGACCGGCTACATCCGCTACGAGCACCTTCCGCTCGAGACCAAGTCCGGCGAACAGGTCGAGGTCGAGTTCGTCAGCAACATCTACCCGCTGGAGGGAACGCGCGTCGCGCAGTGCAACATCCGAGACATCAGCGAGCGCAGTCGCTTGGAGCGGAAGACGCTCGAGCAAGCGGCGGTGCTGGCGGACCAGGATCGGCGCAAGGACGAATTCCTGGCCATGCTGGGTCACGAGCTCCGCAACCCGCTCGCTCCGATCCTGAACGCGCTGCAGCTGCTGCGCGGCCAGACGGGCGAGGGCCAGGTGCAGAAGCGGGCGCGCACGATCATCGAGCGTCAGGTCGGTCAGCTCACCCACCTGGTCGACGACTTGCTCGAGGTCTCCCGCATCACGACAGGGAAGATCCACCTGCAGCGGGAGCGCCTGCTGCTGGCCGACGTCGTGGCGAACGCCGTGGAGACGGTGCGACCGCTGATCCAACAGCGCGGACACACGCTCGAGATCTCGCTTGCGCCCGAGTCCATCTGGCTGTTCGCCGATGCTTCACGGCTCGAGCAAGTCGTCGTGAACCTGCTCACGAACGCCGCGAAGTACATGGCCGACCACGGACGCATCTGGCTGGCGATCGCGCAGGACCGCGACGAGGCCGTCTTGAGCGTGCGGGATTCCGGCGTCGGCATCGCCCCCAAGCTGCTACCGCGCATCTTCGATCTGTTCTCCCAAGCCGAGCGATCGATCGACCGGTCGGAGGGCGGCATGGGAATCGGCTTGAGCCTGGTGCAGAGCCTCGTGGAGATGCACGACGGGCGAGTCGACGTTCAGAGCGCCTTGGGTGTAGGCAGCGAGTTCGTCGTCCGCCTGCCCGTCATGGCCGGGCCGTCGGAGACGTTGCAGGCTAACGGCGCAGCCGTTGCGTCGATTGCGAAGAGCTGTCGGGTGCTGGTGGTGGACGACAACGTCGATGCCGCCGAGAGCTTGGTCCTGCTGCTCCGACTCGCACGTCACCAGGCGCGCATGGTCCACGACGGGCCGAGCGCGCTGGCCGCGGCTCTCGAGTTTCGCCCCGAGGTGGTGCTGCTCGACATTGGCCTGCCGGGCATGAGCGGCCTCGAAGTCGCGAAGCGCTTGCGAGAGCAGGTCGGGAGCCTCGGCAACATCGTGTTGGTCGCGCTGACGGGATACGGACAGGAAGCCGATCGACAGCGTTCGCGAGAAGCAGGTTTCGACCATCACCTGGTCAAGCCCGCCGCCTTCGCGAAGGTGGAGGAGATCCTGGTGGCCGTGAAGAGCGTCCCGCCCGGTTGATTGGCACGGAGCGTGCTCCGGAAATGGGGGATGACCCATCGCACGCTCTCACTCATCGCCTTGATGGTCGGCCTTGCGCTCGTGGGACCCGTGCGCGCGAGCCCCGTCGCGGACGAGCGCATGATGATCTCGGGCAGCATCGAGGTCGTCGAGGAAGACATGCACGGCGTCCCGAAGACGCTGGATCTCATCTCGCCCGAGCTCGGGCGCTTCCGCGTCGCGTCGGACAGCGACGGCCGAAAGCTGCTGAAGCACATCGGCGAATGGGTGACTGTCTTCGGGACCGTCGAACTGGCGGGCGGCCTGCGCATCATTCACGTCGACGGCTTCCGTCTTTTGCCGCTGCAAACGCAGAACCCCGCCGAGCGAGTCCTGTAGAAACGGGTCGTCCCATCCTGCCATTCGACGCTCGCGCGCCGTCGTGCGAGCGTGCGGGCGCGGCGCGGATCTTGCTCGACGAGTCGGAAAAGGAGCGAACACATGGCTGGAACGGGCGACAAGCTCAAGGGCAAAGTGAAGCAGGCGACCGGCATTCTGATCGGCGACAAACAGCTCGAGCGCGAGGGCAAGCTCGACAAGGCGGTCGGTACCGTGAAGGAGACCGTCAGCAAGGTGGTCGACACGGTGCGCGACGCGGTAACCCCCGGTAAGCCGCCGCTGACGAAGCGCGCGAAGCGAGCCGCCAAGAGCCTGGGATGAACTCGGTCGGGAGCGCGCGATCGCTTCCGTAGACTGGCGGCGCGCGGGTCCGCTGCGCGACTCACCGATTGCGGTCGTCGCGGCGGTCGTGCTGGTGACCGCGGCGCTCGCGCTGGGGCAGGCGTTACTGGTCCCACTCGCGCTGGCGCTGTTGCTCGCCTTCCTGCTGGCTCCGCTGGCGGCGCGACTCGAGCAGCTGGGACTCGGCCGTCCGTTCGCGCTCGGAGCCGCGTTCCTGGCGATCGCTCTGTTCGCGGGCGGAGTGGGCTGGATGGCGACGCGCGAGCTCTCCGCGCTCGCCGTCGAAGCGCCGACCTACCGCGTGAATCTGCTCGAGAAGATCGCCGCGCTACGCGGCCCGCTGGGCTCCGTCGAGCGCGCGGCCGACGCGATGAACGAGTTTGGCGCGGAGCTCGACAAGCCCACGCCCGGCGCGAAGCAGGAGCGCGCGGCGCCGAAGGTCGAGCTGGTACAGCGCTCGCCGCTGCTCGAGAAGATCACCGGCGTGGTGGCACCCGTCGCCGACATCGTGGGCACCGGTGTGATCGTGGCCGTGCTCGCGGTTTTCATGCTGTTGCAGCGCGAGGACCTTCGCGACCGCGTGATCCGGCTCGTCGGCAATCGCGATCTCACCATCACCACCAGCGCGCTCGACGACGTCGGAGGACGCATCAGCCGCTTCCTGGTCACGCAGGCGTTGCTGTGTGGCGTGCACGGGTTGATGGTTTTCGGAGGGCTGTGGCTGCTCGGCATTCCCGGCGCGCTGCTCTGGGGCGCCGTGTCGGCGCTGTTTCGCTTCGTGCCGTACATCGGTCCGTGGCTCGCGGCGGTGCTGCCGATCGCGACCGCGGCGGGTGCTTTCGAGGGCTGGACCCCCGCGCTGCTCTGCACGGGACTCTTCGTCGTGCTCGAGCTCGTCAGCAACAACCTGCTGGAGCCGAGGTTTTACGGCGCGAGCGTCGGACTGTCACCGTTCGCGATCGTGTTCTCGGCGGTGTTCTGGTCCTGGCTCTGGGGTGTGCCGGGTCTCTTGCTGGCTACACCGCTCAGTGCCTGTCTCGTGGTGCTCGGGCGCTACGTGCGCGGGTTGGAGTTCCTGGCGATCCTGCTGTCCGATGAGCCCGCACTCGAACCCGGTGTGCGCTTCTACCAGCGCTTGCTCGCACACGACCTCGACGAAGCCGAGGCGATCCTGCGCGAGGGCGCGACGGGCTCTGCGCACGCAGAGGTCTCGGATCGGGTCATCCTGCCGGCCTTGCAGCGGCTCGCGAGCGACGCGGAGAGTGGGACGCTCGACGACATGCAGGCCGAGGAGAAGCGCGGCGCCTTCCGGGAGCTGCTCGATGGCCTGCGCGAGGGCGCTGCCGCGGGAGCCAGCGGCGACGTCCCCGCGCCGGGGCGAACGCGCGTCGTGTGCATCCCCGCGCTCGATGCGAACGACGAGCTCGCCAGCCACTGGCTCGCGGGCGAGCTCAGCTCGCGCGGCGTGGCGGCCACGTCGCTGTCGGCGAAGCTGCTCGTCGGCGAGCGAGTCGCTCAGGCGCTGGAATCCGGAGTTCGGCTGATCTGCATCTCCGCGCTGACACCGAGCGCCGCCCTGCGCGCGCGCCAGCTCGCGAAGCGACTGCACGCTTCGGGCAGCTCGGCCGAGATCCTGATCGGCGCGTGGGCGAGCGCGATGGACTCGAGCCCCGTGGTCGAGCGGCCCGGTCCGGAAGCGAGCGCGCGTCGCATCACGCGCGCGAGTGAACTCTTCTCGGCCGCAGAGCGAGCGCCCGACCCGATGTGAGGTGCTCCACCAAACCGTGCAATGGGGGGCGGCTCGGTGGAGCACCTCTGCCCCTCGGGTCGAGAGGCACGTGCACGTCAGGCCCGGGGTTTTGCAAGTGGAGTGCCACGGGTGCTGCGTGCGCGGCGCGTATGGCTGCGCGGAAATGCGTCATGCGCCAGGTACCCTCTACAAACTACCGTGTAGCCTGAGAGCACGATGTGACTCGGCACACGTCTAGCGCGAGCCCGAGTCTCCGTCCCCGCGTGGCCGCCTCACCGCGCTGCCGGGCTTCAGCGCGTCGAAGGTGGCCTTCCAGACCAGCTCGCGCACGCTCGCCCAGTCGTCGTACTTCGGGTTGCGGATCGTCCCCGAGACGGGAATCCGAGCCTCGATCACATCGC
Organism: Deltaproteobacteria bacterium; assembly: GCA_031396695.1. Taxonomy (GTDB): domain Bacteria; phylum Myxococcota_A; class UBA9160; order SZUA-336; family SZUA-336; genus VGRW01. The sequence goes on along the minus strand of JANNLG010000260.1, from coordinate 9,848 downwards.
GATCGCGGTCGCTCAGCAGCAGCGCGCCGAAGTCGATCAGGCTCTCGCCCACGGACGTGAGCGCGCTCTGTTCGGCGAGCTCCTTGGCGAAGTCGATCATCACCAATTTGGCAACAGACGGGGTCACGTGGCCGACCAGCACGCCGTCGCGCGCGCGCAGCGACACGTCGACGCGTGCGCTCCCGCTCTCGACGTCGAGCCCGAAGTAGGCGCGCAGCAGCGCGTTCCACTCCGCGATCTGCGCGCCCTCGATCGAGGCGGTGCAATCGAAGGACGGTTCGCGCGTGTCTCGGAGCAGCGTCAGGTCCGCCTCGATCGAGCCGGATTTCATGGGCACGCCGCGGCCGTGCAGCGCGACCGCACCGATCGGCGCGGTCGCGCTGCGCGTCGCGACGTTCGCGGCATCGATCACGACGTCGTCGATGTACACGTCGACTTCGGGATCGGTGTGGAAGTTCCGGAAGTGGATCGTGCCGTCGCGGACCGAGATGCGGTTGACGTTGGTCGGGAACAGCTTGCGCATCGTGATGCGCCAATCGACGCCGGCCGGGCTCTGGCGGACCTCCGCGCTCGGGCCATCGACCAGGTTCAGCGACGAGCGTGCGATCGCGATCTGACCGGAGATCTTCCCGCGCAGCAGGGCGCCGCGATCGATCGAGTAGTCGACGAGCTCCGCGGTGATGAACGGCACCGGCACGCGCCCGTTTCGCTTCACCAGCCGCAGGCCCTCGATCGAGTAGGCGAGCCGCAGCACCGACACGTCGACGTCGTCGAAGCTGCCCGCGAAGCGCTCGTTGCGCGCCAGCGCGGCGACCACGCGCCGCTCGACCAGCACGGGCAACAGCGCGCGAATGCTACAAAGCACAGCGACGGCTACGCCGATGGCGAGCCAAGTCCGCCGAATGGACGGCCGCATCGCGACTCCTCGGTGGAATCTTCGAGGGCTGCACGGAGCGTGCCGCCCTCCGCGCGCGCGTCAGACGAAGCGCGCGAGCTGGAACGCGAGGCTGATGCCCTCGCTGATGTCGGCCGCGCGCAGCGGCAGCGAGAGCGCAGCCCGAGCCGGCAAGAGTGTCCGCGCGTCGAGCCAGGGCAGACCGACCAGGATCGTCTCGAGCTTGTGCGCCTCGAGCACTTCGAGCAGGCGCAGAAGTCCGGTGCGCTCCAGTGCGTCGATGCGCGCGCCCGTCAGATCGAGCACCACCACGCGCAGCGCGGCCGGTCCGAGATCGCCGAGGATCGTCTGCACCGCCTCGAGCGAGTCGGTCGCGCCCGAGTAGGGCAGGATCATCACCGGGCCCCAGACGTGGACGGCGGGCGAGAGCGGATCGAAGGCGCCCATCATCGAGCCCTCGGCCTCGTCCACGTCGTCGGCGAGCTTGGCGAGCGCGGCCTCGCGCATGGCGTCGAAGTCGAGATAGGCGAGCAGGCTGGCCGCGTGCGCGTCGCGCGAGGCGATCCAGGCTTCGGCGGGGCGCGCCTCGAACTCGCACTGGTCCGCGCCGTGCGCGACGCAGGCCAGCTCGCGCACGAGCAGGAACTCGCCGAGCAGCGCCGAGTACCAGCCCGAGCAGTAGCCTGCGCTCACGTGACAGACCGGCTCGGCCTCGGGCCCGAGATCGCGCGCGTGCAGCGCAGCTTCGATCGAGCTCGCGAGCACGCCGGAGAAGCCGCGATCGGCGCGAATGCGCGCGACCGGGAACAGAATCGGCAGGCCCGGCCCCGCGTTTCGCGGTGCGCCGCCGAGCGCTGCGCCGAAGCGCCGCGCCGCGCGCAGGCCGTCGAGCAATCCCTGCGCGAGACCCATGCCGTACAGGATTCCGCCCGCGTAGGGTCGGCCCACGGAATCGAAGGCGTTGCGGCGCAGTCGCGCGAGCTCGTCGGCGTTCTCGAACGCGCCACGCAGCTCGAGCCGCACCTCGACTCCGTCCGCGTCTTCGTCGTAGGCGCGGCTCATCGGGCGCTCCAGGAGCCGGCTACGAAAGCCTCGATGTCGAACTTCGAGGCGGTCTCGAGGAACGACTCTTCCTCGCGCTCGGCGACGCGGATGAACGCGTCCGCCACCTCGGGGTCGAACTGCGTCCCGCTGTACGACGCGACCTCTTCGATCACGCGATCGAACGGCAGCGCCTTCCGGTACGGCCGGTCCGAGGTCATCGCCTCGACCGTGTCCGCGACCAGGATGATGCGGCTCGGGTAGGGGATCGAGGTCGCGCGCAGCTGGCTCGGGTAGCCGCGCGTCGAGCCGTCGTACCACTCGTGGTGGTGGCGCACGCAGGGCACGATGTCGGCCAGGAACGTGACCGGCTCGAGGATTCGCGCGCCGATCTCGGGGTGGCGCTTCATCAGCGCGTACTCTTCCGCGGTGAGTCGGTCGGGCTTGCCGATGATCGCGTCCGGGATGCCGATCTTGCCGATGTCGTGCAGCAGCCCGGCGAGGTAGATGCGCTCGATGAAGTCGGACTTGCAGCCGAGCTCGCGCGCGATCCGCGACGCGTACACGCCCACGCGCTCGGAGTGTCCGCGGGTGTAGGGATCCTTCGCGTCGACCGCCTCGGACAGCGCGCGCACCGTCGACAGGTACGCCTTGCGCAGCTCCAGGTTCTTCTGGTGCAGCTCGCGCGTGCGCTCGTCGACCTTGCGCTCGAGCGAGTGGTTCACCTCGCACAGCTCCGCGTTCTGCTCCTGCGCGATCTGGTTCAGGCGGCGGATCTCTTCGCGCATCGACCAGTCGTCGCTGGCCTGGAGCACGGTCGCTCGCAGCTCGCGGTCGTCCCACGGCTTGGTCAGCATGCGGTAGATCTGGCCGTGATTGATCGCCTCGACCGCCACGTCGATCTCGGCGTTGCCCGTCAGGAGGATGCGCACGATCTGCGGGAAGCGTTCGCGCACGATCCCGAGCAGCTTCACCCCGACGACGCCGGGCATGCGCTGGTCGGAGACCACCACCTGGATCGACTCCGCTTCGAGTAGCGTGAGCGCCTCCTGCGCCGAGCTCGCGGTGTACACGCGCACGGGTTCCTGGCGGAACAGGCGGGTGATGGCTTTCAGGATGTTGATCTCGTCGTCGACGAACAGGACGCCCGGCTTGTCGGGCAACGGCGCGGGAAGCGACATGCAGAGGAGTCAGTTCAAGAGCCGTGCCCGATGCGCGAAGCGCGCGCTCGAAACCCGCGAGACGCGCGTCGTGCGTGGCTCGCACGCGCGAAGCTGCACGAGCGCTGCCCGTTCGTTGCCGCCGGCAAGCGTTTCCCGTCGCTGGGACGAAGCCGCGTGCAGTTGCGCGAGAGCTGCGCGCTCGCATGCGGTTGCTGCCACCCCGTCCGCGCGCAACTGCCGCGAGACGCTCAGGAAGTGCGCGGCTGCGCGGCTCGTCGCGTCACGTGCGCCGACGCTTGCGTGTCCCGATTGCGGGACGTCTCAGCGGGGAGACTTTGCCGGCAGGAACGCGGGATCGACCCAGAAGATCTCGAGCAGGTGCGCGTCGGGGTCGCGGAAGTAGAGCGAGCGGCCGTCGGAGCGATCGTACGGTCCCTTCTCGCAGGCGATGCCGTGCGCGCGCAACTGCGCGCACCAGTCGTCGACCTCCGCGCGCGCGTCGACCATGAAGCCGAAGTGCTGGGCGTCGTGAGCCGCGCCGGACGCGACTTCGCCGCGCGAGAGCCCGAGCAAATCCCCGCCGGCCTCGAGCCAGACCGTTTCGCCCTTCGCGAAGGCGACGCGGAAGCCGAGCACCCGTACGTAGAAGTCGCGCGCGCGCTCGAGGTTCGAGACGCGCAGGTTCAAATGCTGCAGGCCCTTCACGGCGAGTGTCATCGCGACTCCCGGCGCAACGCTCTCACAGGCCGGTTTCGCCCGCAAACGCGACGACTGCGACGTTGTCGCCGGCGCCGCCACGCAGCGCCGCGAGCGCGATCGAGCGCGCGCACTCGAGATCGCTCACTGCGGCCGCCAGCAGTTCGGGAATTTCAGACGGATCGGGCATGAAGTTGATCACGCCGTCCGACACCAGCGCGACGCGCTCGCCGGGCGCGCGCTCGAAGCTGCGGTACCAGCGCACCGGATCGATCTCGCGCGCTCCCTTCTCGCTGCCGACCAGGATCGCGTTCTGCGGGATCAGCGGCAGGGGCGAGCCGGCGCGAAATGCGAACGCGTCGCCGAAGCTCGCCAGCTCGCAGCCCGTGCCGGAGAGCGCTGCCAGCACCAGGCACGAGCGCGACTCGCTGCCGACCGGCAGGCGCGTGCGCACGTCGTCGAGCAGGTCGCGCACGTGTCCGCAGAACTCGGCGCCGTTCGAGATCAGGAAGCGCTCGGCGCCGGCGCGCACGCGCTCGATTACGAGCTCGGCGGCGTCGAAGCCGTTGAAGCCGTCGGCCACGGCGAGCAGCACCCCCACGGGCAGACGCACCAGCAGCGCGGCGTCCTCGTTGGGATCCTTGTGCGCGTAGGTCTTGGGTTTCGCGCCGCGCGAGAGCGCGAGCGCGCCGCCGTCTTCGAGCTCGACGAGCGCGAGCGGCCCGAGCTCCGGCCAGTGGCGTCCGAGAAGTGCGATCGCGCGCATGCGGGCAGGATAGTAATGTCGTCGCCGCGTTCCGGGAGGGCAGGCGTGAGAGCGATTGCGATCGAGGGCGAAGGCAAGGGCGCTAGGCTCGTGCTGGGCGAGGCGCCGCGACCCGAGCTGCGAGCGGGCGAGCTGCGCATCGCGGTCGCGGCCACGGCCGTGAACCGCGCGGACCTGATGCAAGCCCGCGGACTCTATCCGCCGCCGCCCGGCGCCTCGGCCATCCTGGGCCTCGAGTGCGCGGGCACGGTGCTCGAAGTCGCGCCCGGCGTCTCGGGCTTCGCGCCCGGCCAGCGCGTGATGGCGCTGCTCGCCGGCGGCGGCTACGCCGAAGAGGCCTGCGTCGACGCGGGCTCGGTCATGCCCGTACCGGCGGGAGTAACGCTCGTCGAAGCGGCAGCGATTCCCGAGGTCTTCCTCACCTGTCACTTGAACTTGTTCCAGCTCGCGCGCGTGCCCAAGGGCGGCTGGGCGCTGGTGCACGGCGGCGGCAGCGGCATCGGCACCGCGGCGATACAGCTCTTGCGCGAGGCGGGCGTGCGCTCGATCGTGACCGCGGGCAGCGCGGCCAAGTGCGCGCGCTGTCTCGAGCTCGGCGCGGACGTCGCGCTCGACTACTCGGCGGGCGAGTTCGCGCCGGCGGTGCTCGACAAGACCGGCGGCGCGGGCGTCGACGTGGTGCTCGACTCGATCGGCGCGCCGTACCTGGCGCAGCACCTTGCGTGCATGAAGGTCGGCGGACGGCTAGTGCTGATCGGGCTGATGGGCGGCGCGAAGGCGGAGCTCAATCTCGGCCTGCTGCTGATGAAGCGCCTGTCGCTGATCGGCTCGACGCTGCGCGCGCGCCCGGTCGCGGAGAAAGCCGAGATCGTGCGCGGATTCATGTCCGATTTTGGCGGAGCCCTGGAGGCCGGACGTCTGCGTCCGATCGTCGACTCCGTGCTGCCGCTCGCGCAAGCGCAGGCCGCGCACGACCGGGTCGAGGCGAGCACGCACTTCGGCAAGGTCGTGCTGCGCGTGGACGACAAGGCCGTCTAGAGAAAGCCGAGCTGCGGGTCGTCGTCCGAGGGCTCGAGCAGCGACGGGTCGTCGTTGCGTACCGAGTTCACGCGCCGCGAGATCGGATGCGCGGCGATCTTCTCGCTCGCGACCGGCACGAGCAGGGCGAGCAGCGCGTCGACGTCGCCGTCGAGCGCGGGATCGAGCCAGCGCGCCTCGGCGTCGCGCGGCAGGATCACGGGCATGCGCTCGTGCAGCGCGCGCACGCCCGCGTTGGCGGCGGTGGTGATGATCGCGCACGAGAACAGCGGCTCGGCGTCGAGCACGTCCTTCGGCCGCCACACCGACCACAGCCCGGCCAGCGCGAACGGCTCGCCGTTCGCGAGCCCGATCCAGTGGGGGATCTTCGTCTTGGCGGGCGGCTTCGGCGCCTGCCACTCGTAGAAGCCGTCGGCTGGGATCAAGCAGCGCTGTTTGCGCAGCGGCGTGCGAAACGAAGGCTTGTCGGCGATGCCCTCCGCGCGCGCGTTGATCATCTGCGGCAGACCCGTGAGCGCCTTCGCCCACGACGGCACCAGTCCCCAACGCATCAGCGACGCCACACGGCGCGCTTCGCCTGCGCGGATCACCGGCACGCTCTGCGTCGGCGCAATGTTGTAGCGCGGCGCGAGCGCAGCGAGGTCGGACGGGTCGAAGTCGAAGCGCTCGGCCAGCGCCTCCTTCTCTGTGTGCAGCGTGTAGCGCCCGCACACGTCAGCGGGACCCGACCCGCGGACGGCCGCGGGCCACCCGCACTTCGCGCGGCGGCGCCGCGCTGCGCGCGCTTCGCGCTTGCATCAGCCCGCCCCGACGCGGGGCTCCGTCGGGGGGCCCTTCAGCTCGACGGTGTTGCCGTCGGGATCGCGCACGTACATCGACGGGCCGTTGCCCTCGGCGCCGTAGCGCAGGCCCACGTCGCCGGGCGCCACACCGTGAGCGGTCAGGTGCGCGCGCAGGGCGGCTTCGTCGAACGGCGCGATGCGAATCGCGAAGTGGTCGAGGTTGCGGCCCTCCGGCCCGGGCGCCGCGCCGCCGAGCTTGCCGAGCGCGCTGTCCACCGGCACCAGGTCGATCAAGCTCGCGCCGAGCCGCACCTGCACCAGGCCGAGCGCGTCGAGGCGCCGCTCCACGCGGCCGTCGAGCACCTGCGTGTAGAAGCGCAGCGCGGGTTCGAGTGCGCGCACGCGCAGCACCACGTGGTCGAGCCCGCCGGTCGTGAACGGCGGCTTCACGAGTCGTCGCCCAGCGGCACACCGCCGCGCAGCACCGGCAGCCAGTCGTTGATCGTGTAGCCCTTCCGCTCGAGCGTGCCGTCGACGGTGCCCGCTTCGCCGTAGTGGTAGACCATGGCCGCGCGCATTCCGCTCGAGTGGTTGTCGGTCGACTTGTGCATCAGGTGGCCGTGGAAGACGAGCAGGTCGCCCGGTCGCAGCAGGACGGGAAATCCGGCGCGCATGTCGTGATCGGTGATCTCGACGTAGCCGAACTGCGCGTTCGGCCGCTTGTCCGGCTCGACCGCGTGCACCGGCTCCCGCTGCGAGCCGGGCAGAACCCAGAGCGGGCCGTTCGCGAGCGTCGCCTCCGTCACCGCCAGCCACACGCCCACCTGCGGCCCGCGATCAAACGGAAAATAGAACGCGTCCTGGTGCCAGGGCTGACCCAGCGCGCCCGGATTCTTGAAGATGAACTGCGACAAGAAGCAATCGAGATCGGGACCGAGGATTCCGGCGACGATCGCGAGCAGCCGCGGGTCGCATGCGAACGCGCGGAACACCGGCTCGTGACGGTGGACGCGAAACAGCTTCGAGGTGCGTTCCGCCGCCGTGCCCTCGGCTTCGCGCAGCGCGGGCTCGGGCATGCGGAACTCGCTCGCGACGCGCTGGCCCGACTCGGCCTGCGCGCACAGCTCGCTCACGCGCTCGAGCATGGCCTTGCACACCGACGGGTCGGCGAAGGCGGACAGGATGAAGTAGCCGTCGCGTTCCCAGGCCGTCCGCTGTGTCGGGTCCAGCATGGCCGAAGTATCGCGCATTGGTGGAGCTGGGCGGGATCGAACCGCCGGCCTCCTGAATGCCATTCAGGCGCTCTCCCAGCTGAGCTACAGCCCCACGAGATCGCGGCGGAGGCTAACCGTGAGCCACTGGAGGGTCAAGCAGTGGAAGGAACTTGCGGCTAGACTGCGCCGCGCGCCGGAGTGGCGGAATTGGCAGACGCGCGCGACTCAAAATCGCGTGCCCAAAAGGCGTGCGGGTTCGATTCCCGCCTCCGGCATTTGCTCAGGCCGCTAGCGCGCCTCGGGCGGCGCGGATGTCGGCGCCGCCGGAAGGAACGGCCGCACCAGCTGCCCCACCAGACCGGGCTCGACGGGCTCATCGACGCCGTAGCGCTCGGGCCAGCCCGCGCGGTCCAGGTGGAGCGTGCCGAACAGGCGATCAACCCAGGGCATCAGCGGCGCGTAATTCCTGTGCCGATGCAGCGGTCCTTCGTTCTCGTGGTGCCAGTGATGGAAGCCCGGCGTCGAGATCAGATGTTCGAGCCAGCCGAACCGCCAGCGCATGTTCGCGTGAATGAAGTAGCCCCAGCTCGCGCCGACCAGGGCGACCAGCAGCGGAACCCAGTCGAGCTTGTCCGCGGCGGGCCGCGCGAAGCCGAGCAGATAGATCGGCACGTAGCCGCACAGTCGCGTGAAGACGAGGTCGACCGGATGCGCGTGGGTGTTCACCAACCAGTCCAGCTGCACGGGACTGTGGTGCACGACGTGAAAGCGCCAGAGCCACTCGTACCGGTGCATGAGCCGATGGCCCCAGTAGAAGCCGAGCTCGCCGACCAGCATCGCGCCAACGAAGCGTGCCCACCCCGGCCAGCTCGACACCCAAGTGTGTAGCGTCCAGGGCCCGAGCTGCAGGATTCCCAACGCCACGAGACTGAGAGGAAACGCGAGCAGCCGGTTGGGCAAGAGGCTGCTCAGGTAGTAGTACCCGACGTCGGTCAGCCAGCCCTTGCGCAAGCTCGGCTTCGGCCGCACCGGCCACAGTCGTTCCAAAGGCACGAACAGCACGACGAGCAGCAGCAGCCCGTTCGTGAGCTTGACGACGTCGAAGACGGACGGGGGCAGGTGGCGCTGTAGAAAGCGCAGAGTCTCCACGTCGTGCTGCCCGTGATCAGGCCCGCCGGCGGCGGGAGCGGATGGCTTTGGCGGCGAGCACGGCGACTGCGCCGATCAGCCACAGACCTGCGGGCTCGGGCGCCGGGTGCGTGATGTTCTCGACTGAGATGCCGTCGAGTCCGACGAGCGGCGGATCGCCCGTGCCGATCGAGAAGAAGCTGAGCACCTCCGTCGCGTTCAGCGCCGTGAACGACAGTGACTGCAGATTCCAGCCCGAGAACGTCGGGATGGCGCCGTTGGCCGCCATCGGTGCCGCGAACTGCGTGCTCGCGCCGAGCGACACCTGCCACCCTCCCGTGACGGGCCCCGGCACCGTGATGAAGTAGCTCGACGACGGAAACGGCTGGATGTCCTGCACGAGCGCCTGATAGAAGCTGACGAGATAGGTGTCGCCCGGGCTGAGACCGGTGAGCGTTTGTTCGATCGGCGAGTTCATGTAGTTGCCGTCGGAAAAAATGAAGTTGCCACCGTCCGGGCTCGACTGCGGGAACGTGGGCCAACCCGCCACGCCAACCCCGCCGCAGCACGTGTAGAGGACGCCGCTCGAGTGCCAGCTCGGGAAGACCAGGGACTCGCCGATGTTGGTGTTGGTCCAACCGGTAACGCCACCGCCGATCGACATCGAAACGGCGTTGTCGCCCGCGCCAGGCGCCGGGCCGGTGTAGAGCTCGAAGGAACCGTTGATCAGCGGCAGGGCCGACGCGTTGTTCGCGGCCGACACGAGCATGAGCGCGGACATGAAGCCGGCCGAAAGCCAGCGCAAGATCTGCATTCGAGACATGATGTTCCCCTCCCAAGGAAGCTGTGTGCCCGGCGAATCCGGACGAGGGAGTGTATACCCACACGCTGGCCATACGCGGAGGTTTCCGACGCTGACGCAGCAAATTTTCGTCGACGCCAGCGCTTTTGGCACGCAGGTGGCCACATACGCGAAGAGCGGCCGGACGCCGTGGCGACCGACCGCTCTTCTTCGATCTCTGCTCGCGTGAGCGAGCGCTTCGGCGCTCAGCTCTCCGAGTAGCCGAGCACGGCCTTCGTCTCGAGGAATTCCTCGAAGCCGTTCACGCCCCACTCGCGGCCGTT
>JANNLG010000228.1:0-23914 GCA_031396695.1 Deltaproteobacteria bacterium | reverse complement strand
TCGATCCGTGCCTGTCGCTCTCGGCGCCGTTCCGCGACATCGCGCAGATCCACCAGGTCATGTTCGAGAACCGGCACCCGCCGGGGAACATGGCCGTGCTGGTGAACGCGCCCGCGGCCGGCCTGCGCGACCTGCCGCGCTAGCGTCGCGCGTCAGCTCGGTCCGACCCGCACACCGATCGGTGTGAACGACAGGTTGTGCCGCAGGAAGTCGCGCAGCAGGCGCGGCGGCTGGCGGTAGACGCGTCCGAGCAGCTTGGCCTTCGTGCGTCCGATCAGCACGCCCGCGATCCAGAGCGCGTTGGCGGCCCACAGCACCGGCCGGCCGCGGTTCTTGAGCCAGTAATAGCGGCGGCCGCGGAACCAGTGCGGGGTGCGCGGCTTGTCGAAATCCTTCCAGCCCGTCGACGCGGCGCCCACGTGCTCGACGCGGCTCTCGGGCACGTACCAGGTGGGATAGCCGCGGTCGCGAGCGCGCAGACAGAAGTCCGTCTCTTCGTAGTACAGGAAGAAGCGCTCGTCGAAGAGTCCGACCTTCGCGAACACGTCGCGCCGCACCATCATGCTGGCGCCGGCCAGCCAGTCTACCGCTCGAGTCTCGGCCGGCAGCGGCATCGCGACCATGAACGGGTCGATGAAACGCGCGAGCCCGGGAATGCCCTCGATGCCGGAGACGAACTCGGCGACCAGGTTGTGGAAGCGGAACGCGGTCTCGTGCAGCGCCCCGTCGGTTCCGAACACCTGGCTGCCCGCGATACCCGCGCCCGGGTGTGTCTCGAGAAAGCGCAGCAAGGTCGCGATCGAGCCGGGCATCGGCGTGGCGTCGGAATTCAGCAGGTAGAAGTACTCGGCGGGATCGGGCGACTCGAGCGACGGCCGCACGCCCTGGTTCACGCCGTAGGAGAAGCCGCCGTTGTACGGCGACTTCGAGAGCCGGACGCGCTTGTCCCAACCGCGCGCGGCGATCTCCTCCGCGAAGCGCTCGTACGAGCCGTCGCGCGAGTCGTTCTCGACCAGCGCCACCGCGCTCTCGGGGATTGCCTCGAGCTCGCGCAGCGTCGCTTCGATCGCGCGCAGCGTCAGCTCCGGCGTGCGGTAGTTGATGACGACGACGAGCAGCTTCACGCGGGCACGCTGCCCGCGTCGAGCGCCACGCCGGTGAGCACCCAGGCCGCGCGCAGCGCATACGCGCCCTCGAGCGGGCGCGCGAAGCCGGGTGTTCGCGCGCGGAACGCGCCGCCGGACGTGTCGAGCTCGAGCGCGACGTCCTGAAAGCCGAGCCGAGCGCGCGTGAGTGGGAACTGCGCCTTGTACACGGCTTCCTTCGCGCTGAAGAAGACCGCCGCAAGCGGAAGCTGCACGCTGCCCGGCTGCGCGCGCAGCCAGCGCTCTTCCTCGGGGCGCAGCACCCGGCGCCACAGCTCGGGACGGACGGCCTGTGCGTCCTCGACGTCGATGCCGACTCCGACGAACGCAGCGCGCTTGGCCACGGCGACGGCGCACAGTCCGCGCGCGTGCGAGATCGAGCCGATGATTCCCTCCGGCCAGAGCGGCACGCGATCGGCATCGGCGAGCAGCGCGAAGTTCGCGAAGCCGAGGCTCGCGAGCCCCTCGCGCGCGAGCCTTCGGCCCGTCGCGAACTCGTGTCTGCGCTTCGGCACCGCGCGCGCGATCAGCACGCGCTCGGATTCGTGCAGCGCAGCGACGCTGTCGGACACCGGGCTCGCCAGCACGCGCACGCCGCGCGGGAAAAGTCCCGTCGGATCGGGTGCGAGCAACGGCTGCGCGTCCATCGCCGCGTCGCTCACGACCGGCACGGGCCCGCTTTCGCCGAGATCGCCTCGTCCAAACAGGAACGCAGCTTCGCCGCCAGGTTGCGCACGTGAGGCTCGAGCACCATCGCGTCGTGATCGCCGGAGACCTCGTGCACCTCGACGCCGCCCAGGATGTGCGGGCCGAAGCGGTTCTCGTGGTTCGCGATCTGCCCGCGGTTGTGCGGGTTCATCACCAGTCCGCCGCCGAGCGTGAGCCAGTCGTCGTGCCGCGGTCGCAGCAGCAGCGCCTTGCCGGGGTACACCGGGGTGGGATAGTGCGAGAGCGCCTCGAGAAACGCCTTCTCGATCTCGCCGGAGCGGAACTCCGCGGGCGAGAGATCGCGAACCGGCGCGGCTCGGCGCGCTTCGCGCTTCTCGAACTCCCAGCGAATGCGGTTGCGCAGCCAGACCAGCGGATACAAGACACCCTCGCGCGCCATGCGCTGCGCGTGGACGCGCAAGCGCCGCGCGGCGCCGAGCCGCACGTTCTCGGCGGGCAGGCTGTCGAGCAGCACGAGGATGCCGATCTCCTGCTCCTGCGCGAGCAGCTGCACCGCCATCTCGAGCGCGGTGAGCCCGCCGCCCGAGAAGCCGCCCAGGTAGTACGGACCGTCGGGCTGCACCGCGCGCACCTCTTCGAGGTAGTCGCGCGCCATGTCGGGGAAGCGGCGGTGCGGCTCGTCGTCGCCGAGCAGGCCCTTGGCCTGGATTGCATAGACGGTCTGGTCGGAGCCGAGGTGCTGCGCCAGGTGCCGCAGGTTCAAAACGTTTCCGAACATGCCCGCGACCAGAAAGAACGGCGGCCGGTTCGCGCTGCCGATCTGCAGCGGCACCAGGAAGCGCGAGCGGCGCTCCTTGCGGCGAACTTCCGGCTGCGCGCCGCCGAGCTCGATGCCCAGATCCTCGCGCACGAGCTGCGCGCATTTCTCGATGTTGGGCGCCTCGAACAGCACCGAGATCGCGTACTCGACGTCCCAGGCCTTCTTGATCTTCGCAAACAGTCGCACCGCGATCAGCGAGTGACCGCCGAGCTCGAAGAAGTCGTCGCGGATGCCGACCTTGTCGACGCCGAGCAGCTCCTGCCAGAAGCCGGCGAGCGTGCGCTCGACCTCGTCGCGCGGCGCGACGTAGGACGTTTCGAGCTCGGGGCGAGCGAAGGCAGTCTTGGGTCCGCTTTCCGTACGCGGCGCGGAGCGGATCTTCTCGATCAGCGCCGGCAGATCGAGCGAGGACACGAACACGTGCGCGCGCGGCTTCGCGGCGAGCAGCCGGTCGAGCGCTTCCATGCCCTCGGCCGGCTTGATGCCGAGCTCGTACGAGCGGCGGAACACGCGCTCGGCGGCGGTCAGGTGTCCCGACTCGGCGTGCGCGTCGCTGCCGCGGCCCGCGGCCACCCGCGACGCGGCCGGCGCGCGCGAGAGCACCGCGTCGGCCGAGAGCTTGCGGACCGCGAACTGGTCGACCTCGACGATCACGCGCCCGGACTCGTCGGCGATCGTCACGTCGAAGAGCGCGACCTCCTTGTCGACGTGGTTGGCCTGCGCCCCGCGCACGAAGCTCACGATCCGCCGCGGCATGGCCGCGTGCACGCGCACGCGCTTGTACGACATCGGCGCGTAGAGCTGCGCTCCGCTGTAGCCCTCGATCAGGGGCGTCGCGAAGCCGGTCGCCAGATCGAGCAGCGCGGGGTGCAGCGCGTACGCGCCGAGATCGCTCGCGAACGCTTCGGGCAGCTCGAGCTCGGCGAGCGCTTGGTTTGTTCCGAAGCGCATCGAGCGCAGCACGCTCCAGCGCGGTCCGAAGCGCAGGTGGCGCGCGTGCAGCGTGTCGAGTGACTCGCCGGCGCTGGCGGTCTGTGCCGCGCCCATGCGCGCGCGCAGCTCGGCGAGCGCGAGGGGGGCAGGCGCCGGCGCCGAGCACGCGCTCGCCTCGGCCTGCGCGTGCAGCTGCCACTCGGCGGCGCCCGCGACGCGGCTCTCGATCTCGATCTCGGCGGTGTCTCCGCTGCGGTGCACGAGCGTGCGCAGCTCGACGTCCTCGCCCGCTCCGACCATGCAGGGCGCGACGAAGAACACGTCGCGCAGCTCGACCGCGGCGGCCGAGTCGAGCTCCGCGAACGCGCCCCGCGCGAGCTCGAGGTAGCCGGTGCCGGGAATCAGCGCATCGCCCGCGCGCGTGCGGTGGTCATCGAGCAGCCAGTGCTCGGGTCCCTTGAAGGTAGTCGAGAAGCTGACGCGCCCGCCCGAGTCGGAGATGCGCCGGCCGAGCAGCGGATGCGAGGCCGGGCGTCCGCTCGCTCCCGCGCTGCCGAGCCGTTCGTACGACTGCACCGCCAGGCCCACGTCGCGCCACACGCCCCAGCCGATCGCCAGCGTGCGCGGCCGCGCGTTCTTCGCGCGACTCTGCGCGAACGCATCGAGGAACGCGCTGGCCGCTGCGTAGTCGATCTGGCCCGCCGCGCCGAGCGCGCTCGAGCTCGACGAGAACAGCGCGAACAGCTCCACGTCGGGCAGGAGCTCGTCGAGCACGAGCGTGCCGTGCACCTTCGGGCTGAACACGGCCTCGATCTGGCTTTGGGTCTTGGTCTGGATCGGCGCGTCGTCGATCGCGCCCGCGACGTGGAACACGCCGTGGATCTCGCCGAAGCGCTCGTTGGCCTGCGCCACGATCTCGCGCATGCGCACGATGTCGGCGACGTCGCCGCTCTCGACCATCAGCTCCGCGCCGAGCGCTTCGAGCTCGAGCAGCTTGCGAAGCTTCTGACTGGTGGCGTCGGTAGAGCCGTGACTCGCGAGCCAGCTCGGCCAATCGGGCCGGCTCGGGATCCGGCTGCGCGCGACCAGAATCAGCCGCGCTCGGATGGTGCGCGCGAGGTGTTCGGCGAGCAGGAGGCCGAGACCGCCGAGACCGCCGGTCACGAGGTACGTGCCGCGCTCGCGCAGGGGAGACTTCGTGGGGCTGCTCTCCGAGGGTGGAGCCGGCTCGAGCCGCTCGACGAATCGCTGACCCGCGCGGTACGCGATGCGGCGGTCGGCGTGTGCGGGCGTCATGTCCGCGACGAGCTGCGCGACGAGCTCGCCGCCGGGCGCGCGCGTGGCGCGCTTGCGACCGCCGCGCACGAGCTCTGGCGCGTCGAGATCGATGCTTTGCAGCGTGAGCTGCGGGAGCTCCTGCGGAATTACGCCCACCGGCCCGAGCACGGTCGCCTTTTCGGGGTAGCGCAGCCGCTCGTCGCCGACGCGCTGCATGCCGTTCGAGACGACCGCCACGTGCATCGGCTGCTTCACGTCCTCGCCACCGAGCGCTTGCGCCAGGTACAGCAGGCTGAAGAAGCCGCGCTCCTGATTGCGGTTGAAGAAGTTCGAGCCGGCTCGCGCGGACTCCTCGGCCGTGACCAGCCACAGGTGCGCGATCCGATCCGGCAACCGGCCGTTGGCGTCGAGATCGCGCACCAGCTCGAGGTAGCCGTCGACGCCGGCTTCGGGCGCGAGCGCGTACTCGCGTTCGCTCAAGCGGTAGAAGGCGTCGCCCTCGCGCACGACGGTGACGGTGTGTCCGAGGCGCTCGAGCTCCGTCGACAGGCTCGCGCCCAGACCCGCCGGATCCGCGAACACGAGCCAGGACTGCTTCTCGTCGGCGGGCTTCGCGACCAGCGGCTCGGGCCGGAACACGCGCTCGGTGAACCAGCTCGCCACCGACTCGCTGCGCACGAGCTCGGCCTCGGCCGCGCTCGCGACGGCCGCGGACTTCACGCCGTCGATCCAGTAGCGCTGGTGCTCCCAGGCGTAGGTCGGCAGCGCGACGCGCAGGCGCGCCTCGTCGCCGCGGCGCGCGCTCCAGTCGACGTCGACGCCGCTCGTCCAGAGGCGCCCGAAGCTGGTGGCGACGAAGATCTCGTCCGGTACCGAGTCGTCGGGGTGGCGCAGTGAGCCGAACGCGGCGCGCGCGGGCTTCGCCTGCTGGCGCGCGAGCGAGGCCAGCGTCTGGCCGGGCCCGACCTCGAGCAGCACGCGGTTCGGATCCTCGAGCAACACGCCGAGTCCCTGCGAGAATTTCACCGGCTCGCGGAAGTGGCGCAGCCAGTAGGCGGGGTCCACCGCGTCTTCCGGCAGCACCCAGGTTCCCGTCAGGTTCGAGATGTACGGAATCGCGGGCGGCGAGAACGACACCGAACGGAGACAGCGGTGGAACTCCTCGAGGATCGGGTCGAGCAGGCGGCAGTGGCCGGCCGCGGGCACGCGCAGTACCTGGCAGGCGATGTCGCGCGCGCGCAGCTCTGCGTCGAAGCGCTCGATCGCCGCCGTATCGCCGCACACCACGCACAGCGAAGGCCCGTTCACGACGCCCAGATCCAGATCGGCGGGCAGCAGCGCGCGCAGCTCGGCCTCTGGCAACGGCACCGAGAGCATGCGTCCGGAAGTCGTCAGCGAATCGACCAGGCGCCCGCGCGTGGAGACGATGCGCAGGCCGTCCGCGAGCGAGACCACGCCGGCCAGACACGCGGCGGTGTACTCGCCCATGCTGTGTCCGGTCAGCGCGGCAGGCTCGATACCCCACGAGATCCAGAGCTTCGCGAGCGCGTGCTCGGTCGCGAAGATCGCCGGCAGGCAGGCGGTGGGCCGGGCCAGGCGCGCGGCGCCCTCGGGCGTGACGTTGGCACCGGGATACATGAGCGCGCGCAGGTCGAAATCGAGCACGCCGCGCGCGGCCGCGAACGCTTCGTCCATGGCCGCGCGATACACCGGCTCGGCCTGGTACAGGCCGTAGCCCATGTTCGGGTACTGCGCGCCGCCGCCGGGGAACATGAACACCAGCGACGGCGCCGAGCCCTTCGCGCGCGCGCCGAACACGCGCTTGGTGTCACCGCTCGCGAGCAGCTCGGCCGCCTCCTCGTGGCCGCGCGCGACCAGCACGCGGCGGTGCTCGAACGAATCGCGTCCGATCTGCAGCGTGTGCGCGACGTCCGCGAGCGCGAGCGTCGGGTTCGCGCGCAGGAACCCGGCGAGCTTCGCGGCCGAGGCGTCGAGCGAGCCGGCGGTCTTGGCCGAGAGCGGCAGGATCTCGAAGGCGCGCCCGGCCTTCGCGGTGGCACGATCGGGCGCCTCCTCGACGATCACGTGCGCGTTGGTGCCGCCGACACCGAGCGACGACACGCCCGCGCGGCGCTTGCCGTTGCCGCGCTTCCACTCGGTCAGCTTGTCGTTCACGAAGAACGGCGAGTGCGCGAAGTCGATCGTCGGGTTGGCCCGCTCGTAGTGCAGGCTCGGCGGCAGCTCGCCGTGCTGGAGCGCCTTCACCACCTTGATCAAGCTCGCGACGCCGGCGGCGGTGTCGGTGTGGCCGATGTTCGGCTTGTTCGAGCCGATCGCGCAGAAGCCGTCGTTCTCGCTGCTCTGGCGGAACGCCTGCGTGAGCGCGCTGATCTCGATCGGGTCGCCCACGTTCGTGCCCGTGCCGTGCGTCTCGACGTAGGAGATCTCGTCGGCCGAGACGTCGGCGATCGCCAGCGCCTCGGCGATCACCGCGGCTTGGCCGTCGACCGACGGCGCCAGGTAGCCGATCTTGCGCGAGCCGTCGTTGTTGATCGCCGAGCCTCGGATCACCGCGTGGATCGGGTCGCCGTTGGCCAGCGCGTCGGCGAGCCGGCGCAGCGCGACCACGCCTATGCCGCTGGTCAGCACCGTGCCCGCGCCCTTGGCGTCGAACGCGCGGCAGTGGCCGTCGGGCGAGAGCGGCTCGTTCTCGTTGTACATGTAGCCCTGGCCGGGCGGGATCACGATCGTGACTCCGCCCGCCAGCGCCAGGTCGCACTCGCTTGCGAGCAGGCTCTGACAGGCGACGTGGATCGCGACCAGCGATGTCGAGCACGCGGTTTGGATGGCGACCGACGGTCCGGTCAGGTTCAGCTTGTACGAGACCGTGGTGGGCAGGAAGTCGCGGTCGTTGCCGGTGTGGCGCAGCAGGAACGCGCCGGTCGAGGCCAGGATGTCGGGATTGCGCAGTAGATTGTAGATAAAGTAGCCGTTCATCCCGCAGCCGACGAACACCCCGATCGCGCCGTCGAAGCGTGCCGGCGGATGGCCGGCGTCCTCGAGCGCTTCCCAGGCGCACTCGAGCATGTGGCGGTGCTGCGGATCGGTGATCGCGGCGTCCTTGGGGCCGAAGCCGAAGAACGCCGCGTCGAAACCGTCGAGCTCGGGCAGCTGTCCGCCCGCCTTCACGTAGTTCGGATTCGTGAGCACGGACGGCTCGACGCCGGCCGCCAGCAGCGTCGCCTCGTCGTAGCGTAGGATCGATTCGACGCCGCCGCGCAGGTTCGCCCACAGCTCGCTGGCGTCCTTCGCGCCGGGAAACCGGCACGAGAGACCGACGATCGCGATCTCGTTGCCGGTGTAGCCGTCGTCGCTCGCGCTCATGCGTCGCCGCTGCCCGGACGTCGGCGCGCCTGCGTGCGCCGCTGCAGGGACTCGCGGCGCGCGGCCGCGCGGTCGACACTCTTGGCGACCCGCTCGTTCGTGCCGTCGCTGGCGAGGAACTCGGCGAGCGAACGGATGGTCGGGAAGCGATACAGGTCGGTCAGCGAGAGCGGCTGCGGCAGCTTCTCGCGCAGCTGGCGGTGCACCTGCACGACCAGCAGCGAGTGACCACCGAGATCGAAGAAGTTGTCCTCGGCGCCGACCGTCTCGAGGTTCAGCACCGTGCGCCAGACCTCCGCGATCGTGGCCTCGAGCGCGTTCTGCGGCGCGACGAACTGCGCCGCCGTGCGCGGTTTGCTCTGCTCGGGCGCGGGCAGGCGCTTGCGATCGATCTTGCCGTTCGGCGTGAGCGGCAGAGCGGCGAGCGACACGAACAGGGCCGGCACCATGAACTCCGGCAGCGTCTCGCGCAGGTGTTCGCGCAGCTCTTCGATCGCGGGCGCGGCGCCCTTCGGCACCAGGTACGCGACCAGGCGCGGATCGGATCCGGCGTCGTCGCGCGCGACCACGACGCATTCCTGGACGCCTGAGTGGCGGCCGAGCTCGCTCTCGATCTCGCCGAGCTCGATCCGATAGCCGCGGATCTTCACCTGCTGATCGACGCGGCCGAGAAACTCGATCGTGCCGTCGGCGCGGTAGCGCGCGACGTCGCCGGTGCGGTACATGCGCGCGCCGGCCGTCTTGCGGAACGGATCCGGCACGAAGCGCTCGCTGGTCAGCTCGGCGCGGCGGTGATAGCCGCGCACCACGCCGTCGCCGCCGATGTACAGCTCGCCGCTGAGACCGACCGGAACCGGTTCGCGGTGGCGGTCGAGCAGGTAGATCTGGGTGTTCGCGATCGGCCGGCCGATCGGGATCGCCTCTTCCGCGCCCTGCAACCGGTGCGTGGTCGACCAGATGGTGGTCTCGGTCGGTCCGTACATGTTGGTCACGTCGCCGCGCACGATGCCGCCCAGCTCGCGCGCGAGCGAGCTCGGGAACGCCTCGCCGCCGACGTACAGGTGCTGGACGCGCGCGAGGCCCGCGCGCATCTCCGCGTTCATGGCGATCATCTTCGCCATCGACGGCGTGCACTGCATGTGCGTCACGGCCTTGTGCTCGAGCTGCGCCGCGAGCGAGAAGTCGCCGGTCGCGAGCGTCGGGTCGACGGGGATCGGATTCGCCTGCCGGCGCACCCGGTCGAGCGCGTCCAGGCTCGCGAGCACGTTCCGGGTGGGTACGCCGTAGTCGATCAGGCAGGCGATCTCGTCGACGCCCACGCCGCGCACGCGCTCGACCATCTTGGCGCAGGTCTCGGGCGTCCCGAACAGGCCGCTGGTCTCGAAGTAGCGCTCGAACGCGTGCTCGAGGATCGCGTCGAGCTCCTCGGGCGACAGGCTCGAAAGGTCGACATCGTCCGGTTTCGCATTCGGGCCGCCGGGCCGCTTGAACGCGGGGAACGCCCAAGCGAAGCCCTTCACCAGGTTCACGGAGCTCGACAGGTATTCCTTCATCGGCGCGCGCACGAGCTCGCGCACGTCCTCGTCGTTCTCGCCGACGTAGGTGTGCAGCATGAGCGTGACGACGCCGGTCTCGGGATCGAAGCCCGCGGCGGCGCGCGCGGCGCGGTACACCTTCACCTTCTCGCCGACCTCTTCGACGGTCTGGCCGAGCAGGTGCGTGAGCAGGTTCGCGCCCGACTCTCCGGCCAGCCGGTACGTCTCGGCGTTGCCCGCGGTCGTCACCCAGGTGGGCAGCTCCGCCTGCACCGGGCGCGGCAGCGTGCGCGTGGGCACGAGCTGGCCGAGCGGATTCGCGAACTCGATCGCTTCGCCGCGCCAGAGACGCTGAACGGTGTCGATCGAGCGGAACATCTTGCCCTTGGCGTCGGCGAAGCCGTCGGCGCGAATCACGAAGTCGTTCGGCTGCCAGCCGGCCGCGAACGAGATCGCCACGCGCCCGTTGGAGAGATTGTCGACGACCGCCCACTCCTCGGCGACGCGGATCGGATGGTGCAGCGGCAGCACGCAGCTGCCCGCGCGGATCTGCACGTGCTCGGTCACGGCGGCGATCGCGGCGCTGGTCACGGACGGGTTCGGGAACGGTCCGCCGAAGGCGTGAAAGTGGCGCTCCGGCGTCGAGACGAACGTGAAGCCGTGGCGGTCGGCGTAACGGGCGCACTCGAGCATGAGCCGGTACTTGTCGGCGCCGGCCGCGTCGTCGCTGCCCCACAGGAACAGGCCGAAGTCGAGCTTGCGCAGCGGGCCGGCCGCGCGCAGCGGCGCGGCTGCGGAGGTGCGCTCGCGATCGGCGTGGATCACGACCTCGAAGCCGCGCGCGAGCGTCCACAAGAGCTCGAGTACCGAGATGTCGAACGACAGGCTCGTGACCGCGAGCCACACGCCGGGCGGCTCGTGCGGGATCAGCGCGTCCATGCCCGCGAAGAAGTTCACGACGTTGCGGTGCTCGACCATCACGCCCTTGGGGCGGCCGGTCGAGCCGGAGGTGTAGATCACGTAGGCGAGGTTCGCGGGACCGGCGCCACCCGCGACGTCGCGGTCGTCGTGCGCGGCGATCTCGGGCCAGTCCGTGTCGACGCAAAGCACGCGCGCGTTCGAAGCAGGCAGCTCGGCGGTGATCCGCTCCTGTGTCAGCACCACGCCCGCGCCCGAGTCCTCGAGCATGAAGGCGATGCGGTCGCGCGGATATGCGGGGTCGAGCGGAACGTAGGCGCCGCCCGCCTTGTGCACGGCCAGCACCGCGACCAGCATCTCCAGCGAACGCTCGATGAAGATGCCTACCAGCCGGTCGGGTCCGACACCCAGGCCGCGCAGGTGCGCCGCCAGCCGGTTCGCGCGCGCGTTCAACTCTCGGTACGAGAGCGTCTCGCCCTCGAAGCTCGCGGCGGGTTGCAGCGGGGTGCGCAGCGCCTGCTGCTCGAACAGCGTGTGCACGCAGACATCGGTCGGGTAGGGCGCGTCGGTCGCGTTCCAGGTTTCGAGCACGCGCGCGCGCTCGGCGGCTGCGAGCAGGGGCAGCTTCGCGAACGGCCGCTCGGGCGAGCCGGCCGCTTCGCGCAGGAAGTTCTCGCACTGCGCGACCAGGGTGCGCGCGGCGTCGTCGTCGAGCGCGCGCGCGTCGTAGCCGAGGCGTGCGCTGCGGCCGTCGGGAGAGGCGTGCAGCGCGAGCAGCGTGCCCGGCGGCTGCGCGAGGGCACCGGCGTCGCCGCGAATCTCGACCAGCACCGGCAGCAAGCCGCCGGCGACGAGCTCGGAAACGGAGCGCAGGCGCGGAGAGCGCGCGATCGCGTCGTGCAGGAACGTGCCGCGCTTGCGCGTGCGCGCGATCGCGTCGCTCGCGCTCGCGAGCGCGGCGCCGGTCGTGCTCGCTTCGTCCAGCGCGATGCGCAGGGGGACCGCGTCGGCGGCGAACGACTCGAGCCCCGAGATCTGCGCGCGCAATGCGTCGTCGCGGAAGGCGACGTCGAACTCGCTCCGCCCCGTCAGGCGCGCCAGCCAAGTCACGATGCCGGCGAGCAGCGCGTCGCCACTCGGATTGTGCGAGGCAAACTCCGCGGGCAGCTCGAGCGCGAGCTCGCGCCAATCCGCGCCGCTCGCCGTCGCCGGCGTCGCGCGCAGATACGGCGGCTCGAGCGGGTCCAGCGTTGCGAGTCGCCGCATCCAGAACGCTTCCGCGCGAACCAGCGCGGTGTTCAGGGCCGTGAGTCGCTCGGCCAGCTCGCCGCCGACTCCTTCGAGACGCGCGCCCGGCGCGAGACCGAGCGCATTCACGAGCTCACCGGCCGCGATGCGCTTGCCGCGCGGCTCGGAGAAATCCGCCAGGCGCAACGCTCCCGCTCCGGTCGCGACCACGAGCGCGTCGGCGTCGATCGCGAGCAGCGTGCCCGGTGCGGCGTTCCCGCTCGCGTCCTCGACCTGCGCGCTGCCGATCGCGAACACCCGCCCGCGCTGCTGAAGCTTGGGCGTCCCGAGCGGATTCTCGTAGCGGCCGAAGTCGAGCGCGCGCACGAGCGCTTCGAGCTCGACCGCGGGCTTCGTGAAGTCGAGCGCGCAGGCCGCGGCCGGTCGCTGCCACTTTCCGAAGTACGACTTCTGGCGGAGGTCCTGCGCCAGCGGCGTTGCGCTGCCCGACGCGAGCGCGTCGCACAGCGGACCGAAGCTCTCGATCGCCGCTTCGTAGCACTTGGTGTTGATGGTGAGCGAAGTTTCGCCGGGCGCGACGTCGAAGAAGCGCTGCGCGAGCAGCTCGCCTTCGTCGACCGCCGCCTTCATCACGTGCCAGCTGATCCCGTAGCGGGGCTCGCGCTCGATCAGCGCCCAGGCGGGCGTGTACAGACCCGCATAGCGCGGCAGCGGGCCGTCGTGGAAGTTGATCGCGGCGCGCAGCGGGCGACGCAGAACGGCGTCGGGCAGCACGCGCAGGTTGGTGATGCTGAACAGGTACTCGAAATCGCCCGCCAGACGCTCCGCCAGGTCGCCCTCGGGATCGAGCGTGGGAATGCCGCGCCCGTGCGCCCAGGCGGTGATCGCCGGCTCGTGGCTGGCCACCCCGCGAATCTCGTGACCGCGCTCCAGGAGGATCTCGGCGCACTGCACGAGCAGCGACTCCGAACCGACCAGATAGCAGCGAAAACGTCCGTCGAGCTTCATACCGAGTCCACCGCCGCTGATTCCCGCATGACTATTCGTTCCCGGTACGGCCAGCCTTGACCGTTCTCGCCGTCCCGACCCCGGGCTCTGCTTGCAACTCCGCTGCCCGACTCGAGATCCGGGAACCCCAAGCACTTCCGGCCCGCGCGGGCTCGCGGAGATTCCCGATTCGGTTCAGGGCTTTCGGGGGCCTCGCTTCGCGCGAACTGCGCGCGGACAATCTTGCACCCGTCCTGCGTTTCCCGGCAACCGCCGCGCGCGGTTCCCATCAGCGCTGCGCCGGTGCCGGCACTCCCGCGACGGCCTGCCTCACCGACGGCGCGAGCGTGACGGCCAGCTCGGTGAGCACGGCATCGGCGCGCGTGCGGTCCTCGGCCGTGGGACCCGTGACCTGCGTCGACAGACGTACGAATCCGTACTGCGAATGTCCGGCAAACCCGTCCAGGATGCGCTGCAGCTGCTCGCGCGGCGTGAAGACGGGCCAGCGGGCCGCGGGCTGGAACCAGTAGAGGACCCGCTCCTCCTTGCCACCGAGCGTCGCGCCCATCGCTCGAACGGCCATCTGTTCACCGCCGGGCAGCTCGATTGCGCGCTCTTCGGGCGCGCTCGCGTCCCAGCCCTGCGCCGGGTAGCAGACCGCGGGATCGTGGGCGCCCGTCGAATCGGTGCCGGAATAGATCGCGAAGTAGACCCAGACCGCGGAGTCCCGATCGTCGGCGTAGAGCCGCATCGAGTACGACTCGGGCTCGAGCATGGAGACGACTTCCGCGTCGAGCGGCTGCTCGCGAAGTAGCCGATGCGCGCCGAGCTCGGAGGGCAGCGCGCGGGCGTCGTACGCGTGCGGCGTCAGCGCGCGCAGATCGACGACGCGCGCGGCGACGAGCGGCAGCGATACAAACGCGAGCACGAGCGCGAGCCGCAGCCGCGTCACCGAAGCACTCGCGCGAGCGTCACCATCACGATCGTGCCGCTCACGAACGTCGCCAGGCCGAAGCTCTCGTGCAGCAATCCCTCGGCGTAGGCCGTACCGCCCCACGAGACCAGCACGACGGTGATGATCACGCGCAGCGTGTTTCCCAGCACCGCGATCGGCACGATGCTGCCCACCAGCACCAGCCGCCGCCACACGCCGTGCGAGAGCAGATACGCGACCACCACGCCGAGCGGCAGCAGCGTGACGATCGAGGTCAGTCCGCTGCACGCGTTGGCGACGAACAGCTCGTGGCCGGGCACGAAGATCCGGTTTCCGGTGGCGGCGATCGAGTAGCCGAACGCCTGCAGCAGTCCGACCGAGACGTGAATCACGACTTCTTTCAGGCCGAACAAGAGCTGGTCCTGAAGGAACACCGGCGGCGGGACCATCAGCAGCAGGAAGCCCACCGGCACGGCGAGCGTGGACGAGAGCGGCCGGCCGCCGACGGCGTAGACGGTCGCTGCGATCGTCGCCACCACCCCGATGCCCGCGAAGGTGCCGGCCTCGGCGAGCAGCGCGCCGGCCTGGAACAGCGCGGCGGCGAGCACCAGCCACGGCCCGAAGGCGGGGCTGTCCGCGCTCTGCAAACTGGCCCGTACCTGATCGCGGCGCAGCCAGATCAGCCCCGCCGAGGTGACCGGAATCAGGTAGCCGTGGGCGAGATAGTCGGACCTCATCCACACGTAGGAGAGCAGCTGGAGCGACGGCAGCGAGGCAAGCAGGCTCGCCAGCAGGCAAGCCACGCGCAACCCGAACTCGAAGCCGGGCGCCGGGCCGGCGAGGCTCGTGTCGAGCGCTCGGCTCGTGTTCATCAAGTCTCCGAAGCGGGGTTCGCGGGGGGGCTGGAAGGTATCCCAGAGATCGGCGCTTGGCGGCTCGATGTGGAGGGTCGCCGCCGCGGGTTCACAAAATGGAGGCGCGCTTCCTTGCAACCTGCGCGATGTTCTGTGCGCGGCGGATTTTCGCGAGGGCACGGTCATTGCTAACGTAGGGCCACACGAGCCATGAGCAGTGGATCCTGCGCGTTGGACTGTGGAGAGCGACCGGATGAGACCTGACGGTGGCGATCGCGACGGCTGGAGCGAGGCGCCCGCCGGGGGTGAGTTCGATCCCCGAGTGATTCTCGATTTCCTGCGCCGCCGCAGGCTCATCATCTTGCTGGTCACGATTCCGCTCTTGCTGCCGGCGAGCATCGTTCCCTTCCTGATGTCGCCGTACTTCGAAGCGACGGCCACGGTCGTGATCCGGACTCCACCCAAGGTGATGGAGTTCGGCGCGGACTTCATGCCCGGGGCGGGCGGCGATCCGCGCAACCAGGGACGAGCCAACAGCGAGGACGCGCTGATCACGCTGGTGTACTCGAACGCGGTGCTCGGTCGCGTGGTGGATCAGCTCCCGCAGAGTGCGGAGACGAAGAAGGGCTTTCTCGATCTCGCGCGCTCCGCGATCGGACGCGAGCGAGAGGCGCTCAGCGCGGATCAGGATCGCGCGCAGCGCGTCGAACTGCTTTCGCGAATGATCGTCGCCACGATCAGCGGCGGCGGCACGTACCTCAAGATCACCGCGTCCGGCAGCACGCCCGGCGGTGCGACCTTCATTGCCAACGCGGTGGCCGATGCCTACGTGAAGTACGAAGCCGAGCAGCGCGAGGAGGCGTCGCGCCGCGCGGTGGCGTGGCTGAACCAGCAGGTCTACGAGATGCGCGAACAAGCCGTGCGCAAGGAGCAGACGCTCAGCGAGATCGTCTCGACCAACAATCTTCCGCTCTCGGCGCTCGAGGCGAGCGGCGAATCCACGTCGGGCGGCCAGCTCGAGTCGGTGGAGTCGGAGCTGCAGCTCGCCCGCATCAACCTTCTGTCCGCCGAAGAGCGCCTGGCGGCGCTGCGACCGCGCGCGGCGAAGCCGACCACCGACGCACAGGGGGACGTGGCCTCCGCGAGCTTGCGCGAGCAGTACGAAGTCGCGGTCGCGGGCCTCGATGCCGCGCGGCTTCGCTTCACGCCCACCCACCCCGAAGTGCGCCGCCTGCAAGGCGTGGTCGCGGAGCTCTCGGCTCGACTCGGTGCGGATCCGAGCCGCAACTACCAGCCGCTCTCCGAGAGCGAAGAGACCGAGTACCAGCGCTTGCTCTCCGAGCGGTCGCAAGAGCAAGCGCGCGTGAAGGTGCTCGAGCAGTCGCGCACGGAACTGCTCTCGTCCACCGCGGTCGGGCCGAAGGCCGAAGCCGTGAGCCGCTATCGCCGGCTCGCGAACGAGGTCGCGATCGACAAGCAGATCCTCGAAGTGCTGATGACGCGCCGGAACGAGACGCTGCTCAGCGCCGCGACCAAAGAGGTCCGCGCCGAGGTGCTCGACTACGCGGTCGCGCCGACCATACCGTCGGGTCCGAACCGCAGGAAGTATCTGGCCGCGGGCTTCGTGCTCGCGCTCGGCCTCGGCTTCGGACTGGCCGTGGGGCTCGAGCTGATCGACCGGCGCTTGCGCGACCCGGTGGCGATCGCGGCGCTGCTCGGTACCTCGTCGCTCGGCATGATCCCGCGGGTCGAAGGCCGAAAGGCTCCGCCCGAGCGGCAGGCCGTCGACGCGCCTGGCTCGCCCGCGGGCGAGAGCTATCGCAATGTGCGCACGTCTTTGCTCTTCACGATGCGCGCGGCCAAGCTGCGCTGCCTGCTCGTCACGAGCGCGATCGCGGGCGAGGGCAAGACGACCACCAGCGTGAATCTCGCGGGCGCGTTCGGCCGCATGGGCCGCAAGGTCGTGCTGGTCGACGCCGACATGCGCCGGCCGCGCGTGCACCGCGTGTTCCGCTTGCTCCCCTCTCCCGGTCTGTCCGAGATCCTGCAGGGCAGGGCGCGGGTCGAGGATTCGGTGGTGCGTCCGCAGGGGATGGAGTTCGACCTGATCCCCGCCGGAGCGATCCCCGAGAATCCGTCCGAGCTGCTCGCGTCGACCGCGTTCGCGCAGCTGATCGCCGATCTGCGCAACGAGTACGACCTGATCATGCTCGACTCCGCAGTGCTGCTGTCCGTACCGGACGCGCTGCTGCTCGCCGCCGACGCCGATGGCACGCTGATCGTGCACAAGCCGGGCAGCGTCGACCGCCACGCGCTGCGCCACATTCGCGACGACCTGCAGCGCGCCGGCGCGCGCGTGCTCGGCGTGGTCTTCAATCAGGTCGATCCGAACTCGAGCCTGCACTACCCGAGCTACATGGCGTCGCCGTACACGACCGGTGAAAGGGATGACGATCGCACGCCCAATCCCGAAGCCTGAGCGGGACTGCCGACGATGAGCGAACGAGCGCCTCTGTTCCCGCGGCGAGGCCGGCGAAATCCGGGCCGCACGCTGATCCTCGGCAGCGGCGAGCGCGCGCGTCGACTCGCGCGCGCGATCGAGGCCGAGCGCGGCAGCGTCGCCGGCTTCCTCGACGATCAGCCCTCCGAGGCCGATCGCGCGCTGCTCGGGGAACGCTACTTCGGACCGCTCGACCGGCTCGGCGACGTGGCCGCGCGCGAGGGTGTGGGCCGGGTCATCTACGGGCTGCCGCGCCGCTTCCTGGTGCAGGACTCGGTCGCCAACGCGATCGGGCTGTGCGAGACGCTCGGTATCGACCTCACGATCCCCGCCGACCTGTTCGAGACGCGCGCGGCGCACTTGATCGTGACACGCATCGGTGACACGCCTGCGTTCTCCTTCTCGGTGCACGGCCACCATTCCCGCTGGCAGCTCGCGGCGAAGCGCGTGTTCGACATCGTCGGCGCGCTCGCGGTGCTGGCGGTCACGCTGCCGCTCTGGCTCGTCACCGCGCTCGCGATCAAGCTCGACTCGCGCGGACCGGTCTTCTTCGTCCAGGCACGCTGCGGCCGCTACGGCCAGGTGTTTCCGTTCTTGAAGTTCCGCACCATGGTCACCGACGCGGAGGAGCGCAAGCCGTCGCTGTCGGCCTTGAACGAGAAGTCGGGGCCGGTGTTCAAGATGGCGCGCGATCCGCGCATCACGCGCAGCGGCCGGTTCCTGCGCAAGTACTCGATCGACGAGCTGCCGCAGATGTTGAACGTGCTGGCCGGACACATGAGCCTGGTCGGCCCGCGACCGCCGGTGCCGAGCGAGGTGCAGAAGTACGAGCTCGATCACCGCGGGCGGCTCAGCATGCGCCCGGGTATCACCTGTCTGTGGCAGGTCTCCGGACGCAATCAGATCGAGTTCGAGGACTGGGTCAAGCTCGACATCGAGTACGTCGAGCGCTGGTCGCTCCTGCTCGATTTCCAGATTCTGCTCGCGACGGTTCCCGCGGTCGTGTCGGGAAGAGGAGCGAGCTGAGGTGAGGGGGGTTCCATGATTCGCGAGGTGTCCGTGGCGCGGCGCGCCGTTCTCCTATCGATCGTCTGTCTCGCGGCATTCGGCTGCGCGAAGTCGGCCGGCAATCCCGGTCTGCCGTCGTTGCAGGCCGAATACCGGATCGCTCCGCCGGACGTGCTCGAAGTAACGGTGCGACCCGATCCGCAAATCGAGCGCGAGCTGACGGTCCGCCCCGATGGCCGCATCTCCTTCGACCTGATCGGCGACATCGAGGCGCGCGGTCGCACGATCGAGGAGGTCCGCTCGGAGATCTCCACGCGGCTGAAGGAGTTCATCGTGCAGCCCGACGTAACGGTGCTGCTGAAGATTTCGAACAGTCGAACGTTCTTCATCCTGGGCGAGATCAACCGGCCGGGCGCCTACCCGATCGTCGGCGACGTCACGGCGGTGCACGCGCTCGGCACCGCCGGCGGACCCACGCGCATGGCCTCGCTCGACAACGCCTGGCTGGTGCGGCCGTCACCCGAGGGCGAGCTCACCTATCCGATCAACTTCGCCGCGATCACGGAGCTCGGCTACGGGCAAACCAACTACATGCTGCAACCGGGTGACGTCGTGTACGTGCCACCGAATCTGTCGGCGCGGATCGGCTATGCGCTGCAGCTGATCTTCTTCCCGATCCAGCAGGTGCTCGGCCTGGGCGGAACCGTGGTCAACGCAGCGGTGACCCCCGGCCTCTGAGGCGCGCGCAGCCGATCAGGACGGGCCCAGCGGCGCACACAACAGTGTGTCGCGGGGCTCGTCCGCCGGTTCGGGATAGTCGACCGTGTAGTGCAGGCCGCGGCTCTCCTTGCGCGCGGCCGCCGAGCGGATGATCAGCTCGGCGACCAGCGCCAAATTGCGCAGCTCGACCAGCGGCGGCGTGAGCACGAAGTTCCAGTAGTAGTCGTGGATCTCGCGCTGCAGGTTCTCGATCCGCCGCCGCGCGCGGTCGAGCCGCTTGTTGCTGCGCACGATGCCGACGTAGTTCCACATCAGCCGGCGGATCTCATCCCAGTTCGCGTTCACGAGCACTGCCTCGGTCGGATCGACCGCGCGGCCCGGATTCCAGGCCGGAAACTCCGGCGGCAGCGGCGCCCCGGCGCGGATCCGCTCGATCGCGGCGGCGGCGGCCGCGCGCGCGAACACCACGCCTTCGAGCAGCGAGTTCGACGCCAGCCGGTTCGCGCCGTGCAGCCCCGTGGAGGCCACCTCGCCGGCGGCGAACAGGTTCTCGATGTCGGTCTCGCCGCGCAGGTCGGTGCGCACGCCGCCGC
Source organism: Deltaproteobacteria bacterium (assembly GCA_031396695.1). GTDB lineage: Bacteria > Myxococcota_A > UBA9160 > SZUA-336 > SZUA-336 > VGRW01. The sequence goes on along the minus strand of JANNLG010000228.1, from coordinate 4,388 downwards.
AGCCGTAGTGCGCCGCGGGCACCACCGGAATCGGCTGCTTGGTCAGGTCGAAGCCGTACTGCAGGCAGCGCTCGTGGATGTTCGGAAAGCGCGCGCGCACGAAGGCCGGGTCGAGCGCCGTGCAGTCCAGGTACACGCAATCCTCGCCGGAGCGCTTGAGCTCGAAGTCGATCGAGCGCGCGACCACGTCGCGCGGCGCGAGATCGGCGCGCTCGTCGTAGCGCGGCATGAAGCGCTCGCCCGCGCGGTTGCGCAGCACCGCGCCCTCGCCGCGCACCGCTTCGCTGATCAGGAACGAGCGCGCGTCGGGGTGGTACAGGCACGTCGGATGAAACTGGATGAACTCCATGTTCGCGACCGTCGCGCCGGCGCGGAACGCCATCGCGATCCCGTCGCCCGAGGCGATGTCGGGGTTGCTCGTGTACAGGTAGGTCTTGCCGCAGCCGCCGGTGGCGAGCAGCACGATGCGCGCGCGGCAGCGCTCGACTCGCCCGGATTCCTCGTCCATCACGTAGGCGCCGCAGATGCGCGGCCGGCCCGGCAAGCCGAGCTTGGCGCTGGTGACCAGGTCTACGCTGATGCGGTTCGCGAGCACGGTGATGCGCGGGTGTCGCTCGCAGCGCTGCACCAGCACGCGCTCGATCTCCTGGCCGGTGAAGTCGGCCGCGTGCCGCACGCGGCGGCGCGAGTGTCCGCCCTCACGGCCCAGGTCGAAGCCGGGCGCATCCGGGCTGGCGTCGAACTGCACACCCAAGTCCATCAGGCTCTGGGCGGCTTCGGGCCCGTGCTCGACCACGAAGCGCACGGCCGCTTCGTTGCACAGGCCCGCACCGGCGATCAGCGTGTCGCGCACGTGGTCTTCGAAGGAGTCCTCGGGCGCGAACACCGCGGCGATGCCGCCCTGCGCGTAGTTGGTCGCGGACTCGGCGGTGCCCTTTTTCGTCACCACCGTCACCGAGCCGTGCTCGGCCGCGCGCAGCGCGAACGAGAGACCGGCGATTCCGCTGCCGATCACCAGGAAATCGCTTTCGCGCGCCACCTGCGCAGTCTAGACCCCGGTGACCCGGGGCGGCCAGCGGGCCTACATCGCATTGATTCGCGGGCCGATGGACGTGAAGCGAGAGTCGCGCCCTGGGGGGAGCGACGGGAGCGAGCATGTTCGGAGCGGGTTCGAGCGCGTGCAAAGCCGGCTGGCTGTTGGCGGCGGTGCTCAGCTTTGTGCTCGCGCGCTCCGCCGACGCGCAGATCTACGTCTACAAGGACGCCTACGGGCGCACCTACTTCTCCGACACCCCGCAGCACGACGGCTTCTCGCGCTACCGCCCGAAGTCCGACTACGAGCTGCGCAACGCCTCGCTCGAGCCGCGCGTTTCCGCGCGCGTCACGCGCGCTTACGACCCGGCGATCAAGCGCGCCTCGAAGGAGCACGGCGTCTCGGCCGCGCTGGTGAAGGCCGTGATCGCCGCAGAGTCCGGCTTCGATCCCTTCGCGGTCTCACGCAAGGGCGCGCAAGGCCTGATGCAGCTCATGCCCGCCACCGCGCGCGAGCTCGGGGTGGACGATGCGCTCGACCCGTGGCAGAACATCGACGGGGGAACGCGCTACCTGGGCAAGATGATCGAACGCTTTCCGGGCGAGCTCTCGCTGGCCGTGGCCGCGTACAACGCCGGCCCCGAGGCGGTCGCGCGGCACCAGGGTGTGCCTCCCTATCAGGAAACGCGCGGCTACGTTAAGCGCGTGCTGCGCTACTACAAAAAGTACAATGCTGACTTCCGCCGATAGGGCCACGAACGCGGTCGGAGCCGTGACCGAGAACTTCTGGAACCTGCCGAACGCGATCACCCTCCTGCGGATCGGGCTGACGCCGTTTCTGCTCATGTTGCCGTGGTTCGAGGGCGCGGAGTGGAGCGCCATCATGGGCTTCGGCTTCCTGGCCATCTCCCTCACCGACCTGCTCGACGGTTACCTGGCGCGCCGACATGGCACGGTCAGCCGGATCGGCAAGCTGCTCGACCCGCTCGCGGACAAGCTGCTGGTCATGACCGCGTTCGTGATGTTGGTGGCGGTCGACCGGATCCCGAGCTGGGGGCTGCCGCTGGTGATCGCGATCCTGGGCCGCGAGATCGCTGTGACGGCGCTGCGCGCCATGGCCAGCGCCGAGGGCATCGTGGTCGAGGCCTCCCCGTCGGGGAAGTGGAAGACCGGCTTCCAGATCGCGGCGCTGACGGCGCTGTTGGTGCATTTTCCGCTGCTGGGTCTGCCGGTTCAGCAGCTCGGCCTGGTCCTTCTGGTCGTCGCCACGGCGCTGACCGTCTGGTCCGGGTACGAGTACTTCGCGCTCTACCTGACCGGCCGCGCCCGCCCTTGACGGCCCGCCGCGCAGGTTCCATACAGTCGGCTGTCGAGCACGAGTAGCTCAGTTGGTAGAGCTCCACGTTGCCAACGTGGTTGTCGCCGGTTCGAGTCCGGTCTCGTGCTCCATCCCCCGCCGAGGGCCCCGTGAGCCTCTCGCACCTGCAAGCCCTCGAGGCCGAATCGATCCACATCATTCGCGAGGTCGCGGCCGAGTTCCGCAGCCCGGTGATGCTGTACTCGATCGGGAAGGACTCCTCGGTGCTCGCGCACCTGGCGCGCAAGGCCTTCCACCCCGGGCGCGTGCCGTTCCCGCTCTTGCACGTCGACACGACCTGGAAGTTCCGCGCCATGTACGAGTTCCGCGAGCGCTTCACGCGCGAGTACGGGCTCGAGCTCTTGGTCCACAGCAACGCCGAGGGCCTGGCCAAGAACGTGAACCCGTTCGACTACGGCTCGAACGTGTACACCACGATCATGAAGACCCACGCGCTGCTGCAGGCGCTCGAGAAGGGGGGCTTCGACGCGGCCTTCGGAGGCGCGCGCCGCGACGAGGAGAAGTCGCGCGCGAAGGAGCGCGTCTACTCGTTCCGCGACCGCAACCACCAGTGGGACCCGAAGAACCAGCGCCCCGAGCTGTGGAACCTGTACAACGGTCGCGTACACAAAGGTGAGTCGATCCGGGTCTTCCCGATGTCGAACTGGACCGAGCTCGACACCTGGCTGTACATCCACCGCGAGGGCATTCCCGTGGTGCCGCTCTACTTCGCCGAGATGCGCCCGGTCGTGGAGCGCGACGGCAACTTGATCATGGTCGACGACGAGCGCTTCCGGCTGCGGACCGGCGAGACGCCGGTGATGCGCAAGGTCCGCTTCCGCACGCTCGGCTGCTATCCGCTGTCGGGCGCGATCGAATCCGACGCCGCGACGCTGCCGGAGGTGATCCGCGAGATGCTGCTCGCGCGCGTCTCGGAGCGGCAGGGGCGGGTGATCGACTACGACGAAGAAGCCTCGATGGAGCGCAAGAAGCGCGAGGGGTATTTCTAGTTGTTCGACCGGACGCTCGCGACCGGCGACATCGAGGCCTACCTCGAGCGCCACGAGAAGAAGGAGCAGCTGCGCCTGCTCACCTGCGGCAGCGTCGACGACGGCAAGAGCACGCTGATCGGCCGGCTCCTGCACGACACCAAGCTCGTGTACGAGGACCAGCTCGCGGCGGTCGCGCGCGACAGCAAGAAAGAGGGCACGACCGGCGGCGAGATCGACCTGGCGCTGCTCATGGACGGGCTCAAGGCCGAGCGCGAGCAGGGCATCACGATCGACGTCGCGTACCGCTACTTCTCGACCGAGAAGCGCAAGTTCATCATCGCGGACTGCCCGGGTCACGAGCAGTACACGCGGAACATGGCGACCGGCGCATCGAACTGCGACCTGGCCGTGATCCTGATCGACGCGCGCAAGGGCGTGCTGCAGCAGACGCGCCGACACAGCTTCATCGTCGCGCTGCTCGGCCTGCGCCACGTGGTCGTGGCCGTGAACAAGATGGATCTGGTCGACTGGTCCGCGGACATCTTCGAGCGGATTCGCGCCGACTACGAGGCGTTCGCCGCGCGCCTCGACATCCCCGACATCCACTTCCTGCCGATCTCGGCGCTGCGCGGCGACAACGTGGTCGAGCCGAGCGCGAGCATGCCCTGGTGGCAGGGAGGACCGTTGCTCGCGTACCTGGAGAACGTGCACGTCGGGGCCGACCGCAACCTGGCCGATCTGCGTTTCCCCGTGCAGTACGTGAGCCGGCCGAACCTGGATTTTCGCGGCTACGCCGGCACGCTGGCCTCGGGCACGCTGCGGCCCGGCGACCTTGTGCTGGTGGTACCGGCGGGCAAGACCAGCCGCGTGAAGCGGATCGTGAGCTTCGACGGGGATCTCGACGTGGCCGTGCCGCCGATGGCGATCAACGTCACGCTCGAGGACGAGATCGTCGTGTCGCGCGGCGACATGCTCGTGCATCCCGGCAACAGCCCGCGCATCGAGCG
>JANNLG010000223.1:0-3291 GCA_031396695.1 Deltaproteobacteria bacterium | reverse complement strand
GCTCTCGGCGCTGTATCTCGACGTGCTGCGCCCGCAGGATCGCGTCGCGGTGAAGCCGCACGCGAGCCCGGTCTTCCATGCGCTGCAATACCTGCTCGGCAACCAGACGCGCGACGCGCTCGAGCGCTTCCGCGCGCTCGGTGGCGCGCAGTCGTATCCGTCGCGCACCAAGGATGCGGACGGCGTCGACTTCTCGACCGGCTCGGTCGGGCTCGGCGTCGCGATGACGCTATTCGCGTCGCTCGCGCAGGACTATCTGCGCGCGCACGCGCTTTGCCCTGGGTCCGACACACCGGGTCGCATGATCGCGCTCGCGGGCGACGCGGAGCTCGACGAGGGCAACGTGTTCGAAGCGCTGCTCGAGGGCTGGAAGCACGACGCGCGCAACGTGTGGTGGATCGTCGACTACAACCGCCAGAGCCTCGACGCCGTGGTCGAGGATCGGCTCTGGCAGCGCATCGACACGCTGTTCTCGGCGATGGGCTGGCGGGTGGTCACGCTGAAGTACGGGCGCGAGCTCGAGGCGGCCTTCGCGCGCAAGGGCGGCGACGCGCTGCGCGAGTGGATCGACGCGTGCCCGAACTCGCTCTATTCGTCGCTCGTGTACAAGGGCGGCGGCGCGTTCCGCTCGCAGCTCCTGCGCGAGCTGGGCGACACGTCGGGGATCAAGGAGCTGCTCGACGAGTACGACGACGCGCGGCTCGCGCGCCTGCTCACGAACCTGGCCGGCAACGACATGGCGTCGGTGCTCGACGCGTTCCACTCCGTAGACGACGAAGTCCCGACCTGCTTCCTGGCCTACACCATCAAGGGTCACGGCCTGCCGTTCGCGGGCCACAAGGACAACCACGCGGGACTGATGAGTCCCGAGCAGATGGAGCGCTTCCAGGCCGAGATGGGCGTCGCGCCCGGACGCGAGTGGGAGCCGTTCGAGGGACTGCGCCTGCCGGAGGCGGAGCTGCGCGAGTTCCTGGCCGCGCAGCCGCTCGCGCGGTCGGGAAGTCGGAACTTCGTGGCCGCGTCCGTACCGGTTCCGGAATCGTTCGCCACGCCGCCGGGCGACCTGCTCTCGACGCAGGAGGCGTTCGGTCGGATCCTGCGCGACGTCGCGCGTCGACACGAAGCGCTGGCCGCGCGGCTCGTGACCGCTTCGCCCGACGTCACCGTCTCGACCAACCTCGGCGGCTGGATCAACGCGCGCGGGGTGTTCGACCGGCGCGAGCGCGGCGACAGCGCGAGCGAAGACAGCTTCGCTTCCGCACAGAAGTGGCAGGTCTCTCCGAGAGGCCAGCACGTGGAGCTCGGCATCGCGGAGAACAACCTGTTCCTGCTGCTCGCTTCGCTCGGCCTCGCGGGACCGCTCTTCGGCGAGCGGTTGCTGCCGATCGGCACGCTCTACGATCCGTTCATCAGTCGCGGGCTCGATGCGCTGAACTACGCCTGCTATCAGGACGCGCGCTTCCTGCTGGTCGCGACACCATCCGGTGTGTCACTTGCGCCCGAGGGCGGCGCGCACCAATCAGTACTGACGCCGCTGATCGGCATGGGCCAGCCGGGTCTGCTCGCCTACGAGCCGGCCTTCGCGGACGAGCTGGCCGCGGTGATGCGCTTCGCGTTCGCGCACATGCAGGCGGAGGACGGCTCGTCGGTGTACCTGCGTCTGTCCACGCGCCCGCTCGCGCAGCCCTCGCGTGAGCGCACGCCCGAGCTTGAAGCCGCGATCCTGCGCGGCGGCTACTGGCTGGTGCCGCCCGCGCCCGGCGCCGAGCTCGCGTTGGTCTACTGCGGTGTGGTCGTCGATCAGGCGCGCGCTGCGCTCGAGACGCTGCGCGAGGACGTGCCCGGCGCCGGTCTGCTCGCGCTGACCTCGCCGGGAAAGCTGCACGCCGATTGGCTGTCGGCGGAGCCGGGCGGCGCATGGATCGATACGCTGCTCGGCGCGTTGCCGCGCAGCGCAGGGCTCGTGACCGTGCACGACGGACACCCGGCCGCGCTCTCATGGCTGGGCGCTGTCGCCGGCCAGCGGATCGTCCCGCTCGGCGTGCGCGACTTCGGCCAGAGCGGCGATGTGCCGGACTTGTACCGCGTCTGCGGGATCGACGAAGAGGCGATCCTCGACGCGGCTGCGCGCGTGCTGCTCGAGCGGCGCGACTAGGAGCGAACCGAAATGCCCCGCGAGATCGTGATGCCGCAGCTCTCCGAGACCATGACCGAAGGCGACCTGGTCGCGTGGCTCGTGCCGGAGGGCGCGAAGCTGCGCGCAGGCGAGCCGATCGCGGAGATCGAGACCGACAAGTCCAGCGTCGAACTCGAGGCGCCCGAAGACGGCACGCTCGAACGCATCGTCGTGCGCGCGGGCGCGCAGGCCGTCGCGGTCGGACAGGTGCTGGCGATCCTGCGCGGTGTAGAGGAGCGAGACGCGGCCCCCGCGATCACGACAACCGCCGAGATCGCGGCGGTCGCTCGCCTGGAACAGACTCCGGCACTGCGCGAAGCGCCTCGCCGCGCCGTGGCTCCGCGCGGCGCGAGTCCGCTCGCGCGACGAATGGCCGCGCACTCCGGACTCGACATCGAGGCCATCCCCGGCAGCGGCGCGGACGGCCGCATCGTGCGCTCCGACGTCGAGCGCGCGCTCGGCAGACTCGCGAAGCCGCGTGTCGCGGGCGAGCCCGAGCGCGCGGCGCCCGATTCCGAGTCGTACCGAGTCGAGCGTCTGTCGCGCGCGCGTCGAACGATCGGCGAAAGACTCGGTGCGGCGAAGCGCGACATTCCTCACTTCTACCTGCACGTGGAGTGCGAGATCGGTGCGAGCGCGTCGCTGCGCGAGCAGCTCAATCTGCGCAGCCAGACGCGCCACTACAGCCTGACGGACTTCGTCGTGCGCGCCACGGCGCTGGCGCTGCGCGAAGTGCCGGCGCTGAACGCGAGCTTCGTGGACGGCGAGCTGCGCCTGCACGCGGAAGTCGACGTGGCGATCGCCGTCGCGTCGGACGCGGGGCTGATCACGCCGATCGTGCGCTCCGCCGCACGAAAGAGCCTCGCCGAGATTTCCGACGAGGCGCGCGAGCTCGTGGCGCGAGCGCGTGAAGGCCGGCTGGCGCCGCACGAGTACCAGGGCGGCACGTTCAGCGTGTCGAATCTGGGAATGTTCGGTGTCGACGGGCTGTACGCGATCGTGAATCCGCCACAGCTCGCGATCCTCGGGGTGGGTCGCGTGCACCCGCGGCCGATCGCACGCGACGGAGCCGTCGTCGTCGAACCGGTGACGCAGCTCACCTTGTCCGCGGATCA
>JANNLG010000216.1:0-26545 GCA_031396695.1 Deltaproteobacteria bacterium | reverse complement strand
GTGCAGCGCGTCCCAGCCGTAGCCGTGCTTGGCCAGCACGCCGGTGCCCCAGGGGTAGGGGAGCACCGACGAGCGAAACTCGTCCCAGCTCGCCTCGAGCCCGCGTCCTTCCAGCGGCAGCGGGCGCCGCAGCGCGGCGAGCACGCCGATCGCGCCGAACAGTCCCGCGGTGATGTCGCCGATCGAAGTGCCGACGCGCGTCGGCGGTCCGCCGGGCCAGCCGGTCAGACTCATCACGCCGCCTTCGACATGGTGGTGCAGGCGATGGGCGGCGTGATGAGCCTGACCGGCTGGCCGGGCGGCCCGCCGCCGCGCGTCGCCACGTCGATCGGCGACATCACCGTGGGACTGTTCGGCGCGATCGGGGTGCTCGCGGCGCTGCAGGAACGCACGCGCACCGGCCTGGGCCGACACGTCGACGTGGCCATGCTCGACTCGCAGGTCGCGATCCTCGAGAACGCGATCGCGCGCTACGCGGCGACCGGCGTCGTGCCCGGGCCGCTCGGCGCGCGCCACCCTTCGATCGCGCCGTTCGCGGCCTTCCGCGCGCGCGACAAGCATCTGGTGATCGCGGCCGGCCACGACGGCATGTTCCGCAAGCTGTGCGAGGTGCTCGAGGCGCCGGAGCTCATCGCTGATCCGCGCTTCGTCGGCGTGCAGGAGCGCGTGGCCAACGCCGAGGCGATCGGTGTGGAGCTCGAGAGGCGGCTGGCCGCGCGCGACGCCGCCGACTGGCTCGCACTCCTCGCCCAAGTCGGCGTGCCCTGCGGCCCGATCCACGACATCGCCGGCGTGCTGGCCGATCCGCAGGTACGCGCCCGACACATGATCGTGTCGGTCGACGATCCGGTCGCGGGCCGGCTCGAAATGCCCGGCAACCCGATCAAGCTCGACGGCCGCGAGGACAAGACCACGCGCCCGCCCGCACCCACGCTCGACGCCGACCGCGCGGCGATTCTGGCGGAGTTGTCGAAGGACTAGAAGGCGTTCGCCGTATTCGTCCGGCGTCGCCAGACGGATCAGACCCGAGTGGCCATGCCCGGACCGTGCCGCGGTGGCCAGCGCGACAAGGCCTGCCGTCCACGCATTCGTCCGAAGTCGTTCACTGACTCATCCGGCGCGCGCAGATCTGCCTCGGCACCGTGGCACCACTCTGGCAGTCGCATGCGCCGTGCTTCCGGTCGCGTCACGCGCTTCGCCGCACACGCAGCCCGCGCAGTACGCGCGGCGCACGCCTGAAGAGACGCCGCTCTACTCGGTCGTTCGAGACGAGCTCGAGACCTACCTCGCTCGCGCGCACGAGCGCGAGCGTGTCGTGCCGCGCTTCGTCGAGCGCGAGCTGCGCGCCTACCTGCAGTGCGGTCTGCTCTGCCACGGCTTCGTGCCCGCGCGTTGCGCCGACTGCGGCTTCGATCGGCTGGTCGCGTTCTCGTGCAAGGGACGCGGCTTCTGCCCGGCCTGCGTGGGCCGACGGATGGCCGACACCGCCGCGCACCTGGTCGACCGCGTCCTGCCCCAGGCGCAGGTGCGCCAATGGGTGCTCTCGCTTCCGCACTCGCTCCGCTACCGGCTCGCCTTCGACGCTGAGCTATGCGGCGCGGCGTTGAACGTCTTCATCCGCAGCGTCTTCATCTCGTTGCGGCGCCGCGCACGCGCTCGCTTCGGTGAGCAGGCTCGCGTCGCCCGCTGCGGCGCCGTCACGTTCGTGCAACGCTTCGGCGACGCGCTCAACCTGAACGTCCACTTCCACTCCCTGATCCTCGACGGCGTCTACCTGAGCGCCGCCGATGGCTCAGCGAAATTTCGCGCCCTGCCTCCGCCGACGGACGCAGAAGTCGAGCGGATCGCCGCCTCGATCGCGCGTCGCATGGTCTGGCTGCTCGAGCGCCGCGGGCTGCTCGCGGGGAATCCCGACGAGATGGACCCGCTCGCCCGCGATTGCAGCGTGCTCGGTGAACTCTACGCCGCACCGATCCGGCACCGCGCCGCGACTGGCCCACGTGCCGGCCGGCGCGTGGCGCGTTTCGGTGACCGCGTCGCTGCTGACGACCTCGAGCAGCCGCGAAGCAAGCGCTGCGCGATGATCAACGGCGTCAGCCTGCACGCGAACGTGGCCGTCCCCGCGCGGGACCGCAAGCGCTTGAGCGGCTGTGCCGCTACGTGGCTCGGCCGCCGTTTCCACCACACGGCTGGCAGCGCAACCCGATGGCCGTCTCCGCTACCACGGCGTGCTCGCACCCGCCGCGGTCGGCCGCGCCGCGATCTGCGGTGACCGACGACTCACGGAGCACTCGAAGGCTGACTCGTCGCGCGGCCAGCGTGCCCCGCGGAACGATCGCGTGGGCAACCCCAACGACACGACCGCGCGCAGCTCAGCTCGCGCATCTACCCGATCGGGGAACTCCTCGCACGCCTGTCGATCGCGAGACGCGGATCCGATGGTCTCCGCTGCCGACCCGTGCGTACCCGCGCCGCCGCGTGCGCGCCGGCTCTCATGGTCCACACGACCGTGAGCCCGACGATGATCTGTCGAACGCGCACTGAGAGGGCAAGCGCAGTCGCGCCTGCCACCAGCCACTCCGCCCCGAAGTACAGCAGGAGCCCGCCACCTGCCAGCTGGAGGAGGTCGTGGGTCATGTCCGCAGGATGCGCCGCCGTACCGCGAGCTTGCGCAGCTCTTCGACCCAGAGCACGAGGCTGCCTACGGCGGCGAGCGCCAGCACCTCGGTCCAACCAAAGGGCACCGTATGCAGAACGCTTGCAAGCGGCGCCCAGAACACCACCGCGATCTGCAACAGGTTGCCCAACAAGAGGCCACCAACCAGCCATACGTTGCGAAAGATGTCGAGCGTGAGCGCCGAGCGTGTGTCCGAGCGGCAGTTGAGCACGTTGTACCACTCACAGATGGCAAGCAGCGTGAACGTCTCGGTGCGCACCTGGGCTTCGGGGATGCCTGCCGCGCTGCGAACGATGAACCAACCCAGCGTCGAGAGCACGATCGCCGGAACCATCACTGCGATCCGCGTGAGCAACGGGCGCGTCAGCAGCGGCTCATCAGTGGCGATGGGCGGGCGCTGCATTTCATCGCCTTCAGCTGGCTCCATGATCAAGTTGACGGTGATCAGTCCCTCGGTGACCAAGTTGTTCCACAGGATCTGCACCGCCAGGAAGGGCAACGGGTAGCCGAGCAGCAGCGCCAGCAGCAGCACCGTGACCTCGGCGAAGGAGGTCGAGAACAGCAAGAGGATCGCTTTCTTGATGTTGCGATAGACAACACGTCCTTCCTCGATCGCAGCCACCAGCGTGGCGAAGTTGTCGTCCGCGATGACGATCTTCGCGGCGTCCTTGGCCACGTCGGTACCGGTCACACCCATCGCCACGCCTACGTCCGCGCGCATCAGCGCGGGCGCGTCGTTCACTCCGTCGCCGGTCATCGCCACGCTTTGGCCCTGTCTCTGGTAAGCCTCGACGATGCGCAGCTTCTGCGCCGGATGCACGCGCGCGAAGACGGCAATGCTATCGAGTTGACCAGTGAGCTCCGCATCGGACATCTGCTCGAGCTCGCGGCCATCGATCGCGATGTCGCCTGGGCGCGCGATGCCCAGGGTTCTTGCGACCGCGAAGCCCGTGGCCTTGTGATCGCCCGTGACCATCACGGTCCGGATGCCTGCGGCGCTGCACTGACCCACGGCTCGGGCGACCTCGGGACGCGGAGGATCGAGCTGGCCGATCAGGCCCAACAGACTCGCGCGCCCTGCGAACGCTGCATAGCCCGCGTGGCCGTCGATCTCGCCTCCACGCACGATTGCAATCGCCAGCACGCGCAGGGCTCGTTCTGCCATCGCATGCGCGCTGGCCCGCAGCTGCTCGCGTGCGCGGGTGCTCTGCTCGTTCTGCTGGCCCGCTCCAGGCGCGCTGCTGCACAGCTCGAACACCAGCTCGGGCGCGCCCTTGATGACCACGAAGCAGCCATCCGGCGAGTCGTGCTGAGTCGCCATCATCTTGGTCGTAGCGTCGAAGGGCAGCTCCGCACGGCGCACGAAGCGCGCGCGCAGCTCCGCAGGCAAGAGCCCCGCCTTGATGGCCACCGTGAGCAGCGCCACTTCCGTGGGATCGCCCAGCGGCTTCCAGCGCGCGTCCAGCGCATCGGGCCCACCGAGCTGCGAATCGTTACAGAGCACCGCGGCTTGCAGCAGCTCGCGCACGGCGTCGTTGCTGCCGGCGTCGAGCTCGCTGCCGTCGGTGCGCAGCTCGCCGATAGGCTCGTAGCCGACGCCGCTGATCGAGACCTCACGCGCGTCCGGCAGTGCGAGCGCGGTCACGGTCATCTCGTTGCGGGTGAGCGTGCCGGTCTTGTCGGTGCAGATCAACGTGGTCGAGCCCAGCGTCTCCACCGCGGACAGCCGACGAACCACTGTGTTGCGCGCAGCCATGCGCTGCACGCCGATCGCCAGCGCGATCGTCATCGCCACGGGCAAGCCTTCGGGAACCATGCCGACCAGCGTGCTGACCGCCAGCATGAACACCTGGGCGAAACCGAGACCGCGCAGCAATCCGATCCCCAGCATGAGCACGAAGACCACGAGGGCCGCGATGATCACGTAGCGACCGAACTCGGCGACGCGCCGCTCGAGTGGGGTCTGCGGCTCGAGCGTGGCGCTGGCCAGCGTCGCGATGCGCCCGAGCTCGGTGCCGAGGCCCGTCGCGACCACCAGCGCACGCGCGCGGCCTGCGGTCACGTGCGTGCCGGCGTGCACCATGTTGCTGCGATCGGCCAGCAACGTGTCGGGCGCGAGCGCAGCCGGGTCTTTGACTGCGGGCACGGATTCTCCGGTCAAGCCCGCCTCTGCGATCTGCAGCGCCGCGCCGTGCACCAAACGCGCGTCAGCAGCGACCGCATCACCTGCGGCAAGGAGCAGGAGATCGCCCGGCACAAGGTCGCTCGCGTCGATCGGTTGCTCATGACCGCTGCGCAAAACGCGTGCCTTGTGACTGGCGAGGCGCCGTAGTGCCTGCATCGAGCTCTCGGCGCGCCCTTCCTGCAGCGCACCGATCGCCGCGTTCAAGAGCACGACCACGAAGATGACCAGGGCATCACTGATCTCGCCGAGCAAGAGCGCGATCAGAGCCGCGACCAGCAGCAAGTAGATCAGCGGGCTGCGGAACTGGTGCAGGACCACCATCGCAAGCGATCGACGCGCATGCTCGGGCAGCACATTGGGACCGAAGCGCGCCAGCCGCTCGGCAGCATGCTCCTCGGACAGCCCTAGCTCGAGGTTCGACTGCAGCGTCGCCGCTGCGTCGTCGACGTGCAGGGCATGCCAGCGGTGCTCGTCATCGAGCCCGGCTTGCTGCGAGCGACGCTGTTCGTTCTGCATGCTGGAGCGCAGCATAAGTTGCTCGGCTCGTGCGTGTACACTGGCGCGCGCTCGATCATTGCTCATCGCGTGCTCAGTGCTCAGTGCACATGCGGCGCGCGGGCATCGCTGCTCGAGGTGTGCTCGTCGGGCAGCCTGACCGATGCGAAGATTTCGCTGAGCTCTGGTTCGACCAGCGTCTCCTTATCGAGCAGGCGCGCTGCGCCGGCTCCGAGCGTGGCGCGATTTTCAATCAGAATCGCGCGTGTTCGTTCGAACGCTTTATCGACGATGGCTCTGATGGCCGAGTCGATCTCTCGCGCGGTTACTTCACTGTAGGCGCGGCGTGAGAAGCTGCTGCCCCCGAGCCCGGGGAGCGGCCCCGGCTCCGTGTCGTAGGCGACGTTTCCCAGCTCGGGCACCATCGCGTAGTGCATGGCCATCGAGCGCGCGATATCCGTCGCTTTCCCGAGATCATCCGCGGCACCCGTGGATATGTGGTCGAAGACCACTTGCTCGGCCGCGCGTCCGACGAGGAGCACTGCAAGCACGGCCTCAGAGGCGCGATCGTCGCCTCAGGCGCCCACTTCTAGACCGATAAGGAGGGTTACAGAACGCCCCCTTGCCGGAGCTCTAGAGCGCTAGCACCGCCGAGACGGTCGCGATCGTGCCGAGGAGCGCGAGGCCGTAGCCGCCGTAGGCTCCGAGCGGCGCGGACGCGTGGCCGAACAGGTCGAGCATCAGGTGGCGGACGTGGTGCGCGCAGTGCCAGAAGCCGAGCGTCGGCACGACGATCAGGAACAGCTTGCCGAGCGGATGCAACGCCAGGCGCAGCGCGCGCGGGTAGGAGAGTCCGTCGGACATCACGCTCGAATCGCCGAGCAGGAGCACGCCCAGGATCAGCGCCGGCAGCACGAACCCGATCACGAAGCCACCCGCCCCGAACAGAATCCACCAGAGCGGCTCGAGTTTGTGGATCAGCTTCACGCGAGCCACCCTCCCAGGATTACGAGCAGCACGATCCAGAGCGTGACGAAGCCGCCGATCGGCGCAACGCCCATGATCGGCAGCGGCAGCGGGGGCGGCGGAACCGGGCCGATCCGGCCCGCGCCGATCTTGCGTCCGACCCAGCCGAAGCGGATCGCGAAGTAGAGCGTGAACAAGAGGCAGACGATGTGCAGCGCGTTCAACGCCGGCGACGACTGCGCAGCGAGCCACGCCGTCCAGGCCTCCTCGCCGCGGCCGAGCGCGGCGACGCCCGCGACCAGGAACGCAAGCGATATCGCCATCGGGATCGCGGTGAACGCGAAGAGCGTGTAGTTGCGGTAGCGGTAGAAGCCGAGCGGGAAGCCCGAGGGCTTGCGTGCCGGCGCGGTGGGCGTCTTCTCCACCCTGGTGTGCGCGGCGCTCATGTGAAGCTCTTCTTGGGCAGGATCTTCGCCCACTGCAGGAAGTCGTTCAGCTTCGCCTGCTGGATCGCCATCGCCGGGTCGACGTGCTTGGGGCAGACCTGGCTGCACTCGTTCGCGAACGAGCAGGCGTACACACCGTCGTGTGCGTTGAGCGTCTCGAAGCGCTCCGCGTTCCCCTCGTCGCGCGAGTCCAGGTTGTAGCGGTGGCCGAGGGCGATCGCGGCCGGACCGACGAAGTCGGGATCCGACGCCAGCACCGGGCAGGCCGCGTAGCAGAGCGCGCAGTTGATGCACATCGAGTACTGCTTGAATTCCTCGAGCTGCGCAGGCGACTGGCGATACTCGCCCTCTGAGAGGTCCTTCTCGATCTTGCGGATGATCCAGGGCTTCACGCTCTTGATCTTGTCGATGAAGCTCTCGAGATCGACGACCAGATCGCGCACGATCGGGAAGTTCGAGAGCGGCTCGACGCGAATCGTGCCGGTGTAGTTGCGCACGAACGCGGCGCAGGTCAGCACCGGGCGGCCGTTCACGAGCATGCCGCAGCTTCCGCACACGCCCATCCGGCACGACCAGCGGTGCGAGAGCGTCGGGTCGATGTCGTCCTTGATGGCGTTCAGCGCGTCGAGCACGACCCAGTCGTCCATGCACGGCACTTCGTAGGTCTCGAAGACGGGCTCCTTGTCCGTCTCGGGACGGAAGCGCAGGACTTCGATCTTGTAGAGCTTCGTCTCCGCCATCTCAGTACTTCCGCTCCTCGAGCTCCCAGCGCGTCTTCACCACCGGCTTGTAGGTCAGGCGCGGCCCGTCGGCCGCGAACTTCACCAGCGAGTGCTTCCAGAACTCGCCGTCGTTTCGGCTCGGGAAGTCGGTGCGCGTGTGCGCGCCGCGCGACTCGCGCCGGTTCACCGCCGACAGCACCACCGTCTCGGCCACGTCGAGCATGTTGCCGAGCTCGAGCGCCTGAACCACTTCGGTGTTGAAGATCAGGCTGCGGTCGGAGAGGCCGACGTCGGCGTAGCGGCCCTTCAACTGCACGACCGTGTCGAGCCCCGCGCGCATCGACTCCTCTTCGCGGAACACGCCGCAGCCGGCTTCGGTGGCCAAGTTCAGCTCGCGCCGGATCTGCGCGATCTTCTCGCCGCCGTGCTTGCCGCGCAGGCGGTCGAGCCGGGCCTCCTCGGAGCGGGCCTGGTCGAGCGCGTTCTTCTCGTCGCCCGTCGAAGAACCCCTTGCGAACGCCGCGGCCGCGCGTCCGGAGCGCGCGCCGAACACGAGACACTCGGTGAGCGAGTTCGAGCCGAGCCGGTTCGCGCCGTTGATCGAAACGCACGCCGCTTCTCCAGCGGCAAAAAGACCGGGCAGCTCCGTCGCGCCGTTCACGTCCGTGTCGACGCCGCCCATCATGTAGTGCACGACCGGGCGCACGGGGATCGGCTCGAAGACCGGATCGATGCCGACGTAGTTCTTCGCCAGCTCGCGCACGAACGGGATCTTCTTGTCGATCTTCTCTTCGCCCAGGTGCATCAGCTCCAGGTGCACGTAGTCGCCGTACGGGCCCTTGAAGCCGCGGCCGGCCTGGAACTCGCGCATCTCCGCACGCGAGACCATGTCGCGCGGGCCGAGCTCCGCCTTGCCACCCACGCCGTAGTCGTACTCGATCAGGAAGCGCTCGCCCTTGTTGTTCTTGAGATACCCGCCCTCGCCGCGCGAGGCCTCGGTGATCAGGATGCCCGTGCCCGGCAGACCCGTCGGGTGGTACTGCACGAACTCCATGTCCTTGAGCCCTACACCGGCGCGGTACGCGAGCGCCATGCCGTCGCCCGTCTTCACGGCGGCGTTGGTGGTGAACGGGAAGATGCGGCCCGCCCCGCCCGTACACAGGATCACCGAGCGGCCGAGCATCGCGTGCATCTTGCCGGTGCGCATGTCGAAGGCGGCGACGCCGACCGCGCGGCCGTTCTCGACCAGGATCTTAGTCGCGAAATACTCGTCGTAACGCACGATCCGGTCGTACTTGAGCGACGTCTGGAAGAGCGCGTGCAGCATGTGGAAGCCGGTCTTGTCGGTCGCGTACCAGGTGCGTTTGGTGGTCATGCCACCGAACGCGCGCACGGACACGCGCCCGTCCTTCTCGCGGCTCCACGGACAGCCCCAGTGCTCGAGCTGCACGAGCTCCTTCGGGGCGGCCTCGACGAACACTTCCACGCAGTCCTGGTCCGCGAGAAAGTCGCTGCCCTTGAGCGTGTCGTAGGCGTGCAGGTCGAGGTTGTCGTCGTCGCGCGCGACGCCCGCGGCGCCACCCTCGGCGGAGACCGTGTGGCTGCGCATCGGATACAGCTTCGAGACACACGCCACGGTCAGCTTCGGGTCCGCCTCGACGGCGGCGATCGCGGCGCGCAACCCCGCGCCTCCCCCGCCGACCAGAACGATGTCGTGACGACTGACCTCCACGCGCTCTCCTCGTCCGGGCCATAGGTCCGTTTCGGCGCCGCACTCTACCAATTTTCCCCGTAGAATTCCGTCGGAGGCGGCGATGGCGAGGCTCGAGTTCTTCTTCGATTGCAGCAGTCCCTGGACCTACCTCGCGTTCCACCGCGTCGAGGACGTCTGCCGCGAGACGGGCGCCGACTTGGAGTGGCGCCCGATCCTGGTGGGCGGCGTGTTCAACGCCGTGAACGAGAGCGTGTACGAGCAGCGGGCGAAGCCGGTTCCCGCCAAGGCGCGCTACTACGCGAAGGATTTGCGCGACTGGGCGCGCTTCTACGGACTGCGCGTTGGGCAGCCGGCGGTCTTTCCCGTGAATAGCGTTAAGGCCATGCGCGGCGCATTCTTCGCGCTCGAGCGGGGCGTCCTGCCCGAATACGCGCGGGCCGTCTTCGAGGCCTACTGGGGCGACCTGCAGGACATCTCGCAGGACTCGGTACTGCATCCGATCGTTGCGCGGGTGGGTCTGCCGGTCGACGAGTTCGCCGCGCGCATCAGCGCGCCCGAGTACAAGGCCCGGCTACGCGCGAACACCGACGAGCTGATCGCGCGCGGCGGCTACGGCTCGCCGACCATGTTCGTGAACGGCAGCGACATGTACTTCGGCAACGACCGGCTCGTGCTCGTGCGCGAGGCGCTGCTTGCGAAGGGCGACCCGAGCTGACGACGCTGTCGCACCTGTCACGGGTGTAAAGGCCTACGAGCGGGGCTCCGAAGAAGGGTTCGGAGTCCCCCCTCTATGCGACGAGCAACCCCCCTGCTCGTGCTGCTCGCGTGCTTGAGCTCCTGCGCCACGGGCGCGGTGCGACTCGAGCGCTACCGCGGCGCGTACAGCACGCACTTCGAAGGCATCCCCGACCAAGCGCAGATCTGCGCCGTCGTGCGCAATCGCTCCGCGCGGCCGGTCGAGTGGGTGGAGCTGCGTCTCCAGTCGACGTCGCAGCTCGCGGACTCGCCGAAGACCTGGCGGTCGAGCTGGATTCACCAGGGTCGGATCGAGCCCGGCGAGACCGTGAGCCTGCGCTTCGAGAATCCGCCCATGGCCGACGAGATCGGTCTCGAAATCGTGCGCGTCGGCCGCGACGAACGCGCGCCGCGCAACGCGCGGCCGCTGCGCGTTACCGGCGAGTGCAGCGAGGCTTCGCTGCGTGCCGCTCTGCTCACCGAGCTCGAGCAGCGCGAGGCGCCGCAGATCGAGGTACGCCCCGCCGCACAGCTCACGCCCGACGCGCCGCCCGAGCTGATCGCGACCCCTTAGGGTTTCGCCAGCTCCGACCAGACGCGGTCGGGGTCGCCAGCCTGCGAAGCGTCCAGGTCGACGCGCTCGCTCGAGCCGACACCGAAGAGCGTCGGGGCGAAGATGTCGTCGCGATACGCGAGCGCCAGATTCGACGCCGGGACGCGCGCGAGCTCCGCGGCCAGCGTCCGGTGCAGCGTGCCCGGCAAGTCGCGCGGCAGTGCTTCGAGCAGGTGAGCGCGGAGAGCTTCCGGATCCCGCGACGCGAGCTCGCGCCGAAGCGACCGCTCGGCCGCGCCCGCGCTCGTGTCCTCGCCCGCGATCGCGACCAGGTGGCGAACCGCTCGCTTCGGGCGCGCGGCGAGCGCGCGGCCCACCAGCGCCCCCCAGCCCGCACCGACCACATCGACACGCTCGACGCGCAGTGCCTCGAGCAGGGCCTCGAGCTGCGCGGCCACGCGCGCAGGCTCGAGCGTGCTCACGTCGCGGCGTGAGCCGCCGAAGCCGGGCGGATCGACGCCGATCGCGCGCCGGCCGTGCGCGTCGGCGCGCGCGAAAATCGGCGCAAACACGCGCGCGGACGATCCGGCGTCGGGCAAGAACACCACCGGGATCGGATCGCCGAGCGCGCCGTGCTCGCGCAGGCAGAAGCGCGAGCCACCGGCCTTCAAGTTGGCGCTCGCGTCGTTCTCGGAATCCGCGACCACCGGCGCCGAGCCCGCCTGTTGCTCGAAGCGCGAGCGGAGCTTGGCGAGCGCGCGCTTCTCGAAGCGCTCGATCCAGCCGCGCGGAATCGGCAACCGCAGCGCGCTGCCCAGATCGACCAGCGCCGGCGCACCGCTCGGCGTGATCAGCACGTTCGTGGGACTGCGCAGATCCAGATAGGTTACGCCGCGCTGCGCGAGTCGCTCGAGAATCGCTTCCAGCTCCGCGAAGAAGCGCGGCGGCAACGCGCGGCCGTGCGCGTGCCGGTTGAGCGGCCGGCCTTCGACGTACTCCATCGCCAATGCCAGCCGGTCGATGCGCGCGTGCAGGCGCGGCACGCCCGGAATTCCGTCGGCGCGCGCCAGCATCGCGGCCTCGTGGTTCGCGAGCCAGGGAGCGACCAGCGCACGCACCCAGGCCGAGCGCCGGCCCCAGTCCTTCACCACCACGTCGACGCCGTCGTGGCGCACGCGCAGCACGTCGGGATTCGCGAAGCCGCCCAGATTCAAGACCGCGATGCCGGGACCGGCGAGGTCCGATCGCGTCAGGAGATCCCCCACCAGCGAACCACCATGCACAGCACGCCCACCGCGACCACGAGCGCCGTGCCGGTCTCGTTGTTGTCGGCGAAGCGCACGCGCCGCCAGGTCGTCTCGGGCGCGCGCTCGGCGGGCAGTGGCTGGTACGGATGCAGTCGCGGCACCAGCCGCGGCACCGCAGCGGAGTAGCGCCTGTACGCGTCGCCATACAAGGACTCGAGCCGCGCGCTCTCGATCCGGTCCTTGTACGGCATGTAGTAACCGAAGTAGACCAGCACGAAGGCAGCGGCGAAGCCGAACGCGACCCCGTTCCAGGCCATGATCAGGAACCCGATCGCGATCAGCAGCGTGCCGAGATAGAGCGGGTGCCGCAAATATGCGTAGGGCCCCACGATGGTGAGCGCGTCGTTCTTGTGCAGGTAGCCGGTCGCCCACAGCCGCAAGGACTCACCGAGGGCGATCGGGATCGCACCCAGCACCAGCGACGCCGGTGTCGGGTCCGACAGGTACACCGCTGCGATCGCCAACGCGTAGACGACCAGCAGACGCGGGCGCAGCCGTTTGCGAAGGAAGCGCAGCATGGGCGAAGGGGTAGCCGCGCGCCGTCAGTTTGAAAAGCGCGCGCGGCAGAGCGCGGCGAGCGAGTCGCCGAGCGCTTCGATCCGACCCGCACCCGCGGCGCAGGGCAGCCGATCGGCGGCCAGGAAGAGCGCGAAATCGTCGGCGTCGAGCGCCTCGATCTCGTACTCGACCGCGTCCCAGAAGCGAGCGCCGAAGCGCGCTCCGGGGGCCTGCCAAGAGGCTTTGGTGTGGCCGGATTTGCCCATCTGAGAGATGGTGGGCGGCGCCGGATCTTGGTGACGCGCCGTGGCGACTAGAGCGTGATTCGCTCGCCCGGCAGCTGCGCGGCCAGCGAGCGCCGAGCCCGGTAAAGGCTCGACTTCACGGCGTCTTCGCTGCGTCCGGTGAGCTGCGCGATCTTGCGGATGTTGAGGCGCTTGCCGTGCCGGAGTTCGAGCACCTTGCGCTGCTCCTCCGGCAGGTTGCCGATCGCCGCGCGCACCCGGCCCAGTGTCTGGCGAGCCTGGGCCAGCGGCTCGGGTCCCAGATCCAGGGGCGCGGCCTCCTGCGGGATGTCGTCGAGCGACACCAGCCGGACCCCGCCTCGGCGGCGCAGGCGGTTGTTGAGGACGTTCCGCGTGATCCCGTAGATCCACACGATCAGGTCGGATTCGCCCTTGAAGCGGTCGAGGCAGGTGAAGACCGCCTCGAACACGTCCTGGCAGACGTCGTCGGCCTCGGCCACGTCGCCGAGGCGCCGGATCGAAAAACTGTGAATGCGGCGGAAGTGGCGCTGGTAGAGATCGCGGAACGCGGCGGGGTCGCCCGCGCGGATCGCGTCCACGATCACCCGGTCTTCCTCGGTCACTGGGCCGCTCTGCGTCGCATTGCGACAAGAGAGGGAGCAATCGCCATGCCAAGCGGGCCGCGGGCCGAAACTCCTGCGACTTTGCAGCGATACCGGGCAGATCGCCGTCGACCGTCGAGCTTTCGACGGCGCTCGAGCGGGCGCGCTAGTGAAGCGAACTACCCTCTTCGAGGAAAAGAACTTCACACGCGCGCAAAATCAGGGCGATCCCCTCGTCACAGCTTCTCGGGCACGATCACCCACACGCCGTCGATCCGGCGCCAGATGTCGCGGCGTTCCACGTCGACGTCCCAGAAGCGCAGCTCGCGCTCGTGCTTGCCGGTGAGCACCACCTCGACCACGGCCTGGTCGGCCCCGTCGAAGTGGAACTCCCGGATCCGCACCTGGCGGGCCTCGCCGTCCCGCAGGGTCTCTTGTCGGGCCATTGTCGCGAGCGAGGAGTAGTAGTCCGAGAACGCCGACGGGGTCGGGAAGTACTGGTGCAGCTCTCGGTTGGTGAAGGTAATCGTGGCGGCCAGCGGCACGCCCTCGAGCGAGCGGTAGAAGCGCTCGGCGCGCAGAGCGAACTGCATCGCCTCCTGGTCCGAGACCGGGGGCTCGGGCGGCGGCGGCGCCTCCGCGCCCGCGCCGAAGCAGCCCAGGAGCGCACCGGCGCACACGGTCGCCAGCAGCGCGCCCGCTCTGCGAGGCGGGATTCGGGTCATCCGCCCTTTCCGAGGGCGGCGGCCTTGCCGCGGGCGGGGGCCTTGGCGCGCACCGCCGCTTGGGCGGCCGCGAGGCGTGCGATCGGCACGCGGTACGGCGAGCAGCTCACGTAGTCCATGGCTACTTCGTGGCAAAACGCGATCGAGCGTGGCTCTCCGCCGTGCTCGCCGCAGATCCCGACCTTCAGATCCTTTCGCGTCTTGCGCGCGGCCTCGATGCTCATCCGGATCAGCGCTCCCACGCCCTCCGTGTCGAGGGTGACGAACGGATCGTCATCCATGAGCTGTTGCTCGACATAGGCGGGCAGGAAGCGGCCGGAGTCGTCGCGCGAGAGCGCGAACGTCATCTGCGTCAGATCGTTTGTACCAAACGAGAAGAAGTCGGCGATGGCGGCCAGGCGATCGGACAGGATCGCCGCGCGCGGCACTTCGATCATGGTGCCGACGCTGTAGCGGATCTTGCGCCCGCGCTCCTGCATGACGGCGCGCGCGGTGCGATCGACCAGCTCGCGCAGCACCGCCAACTCGCGCGTGCCCGCGACCAGCGGCAGCATGATCTCGGGGTGCGTGCGCAGACCCGAGTCCGCGCACACGCAGGCGGCCTCGACGATCGCGCGCACCTGCATCTCGTAGATTTCGGGATAGGTGATCGCGAGCCGCGAGCCGCGGTGGCCGAGCATCGGGTTGAACTCGCGCAAGCCTTCGACCTTGCGGCGCAGCTCGAGCTCGGGCATGCCGAGGTCACGCGCCAGATTGGCCATCTCCTCACCGGTGTGCGGCAGGAACTCGTGCAGCGGCGGATCGAGCAGGCGGATCGTGACCGGCCGCGCGGCCATGGCGCGGAAGATCCCGACGAAGTCGTCGCGCTGCATGGGCAGGATCTGCGCGAGCGGGCGCGCGCGCTCTTCCGGCGTCGACGACAGGATCATGCTGCGCACCGCCAGGATGCGTTCGGCCTGGAAGAACATGTGCTCGGTGCGGCACAGGCCGACGCCCTCGGCGCCGAAGCGCACCGCGATGAGCGCGTCTTCGGGTGTGTCGGCGTTCGCGCGCACGCGCAGTCGGCGCATGCCGTCCGCCCAGCGCATCAGCGTCATGAAGTCCTTGGAGAGCTCGGGCTCCACCGTCGCGAGCTGGCCGCGGTAGACGTTGCCGGTCGAGCCGTCGAGCGTGATCACGTCGCGCTCGCTGAGCTCGACGCCGCCGAGCACCGCCGTGCGCCGTTCCAGGTCGATCACCAGCGCCGCGCAGCCCGCCACGCAGCACTTGCCCATGCCGCGCGCGACCACCGCCGCGTGCGAGGTCATGCCGCCGAGCGCCGTCAGGATGCCCTGCGCTACGTGCATGCCGTGGATGTCCTCGGGCGAGGTCTCGCGGCGCACGAGCACGACTTGTTCGCCCGCTTCCGCCGCGGCCTCCGCGTCCTCGGCGGTGAACACGATGCGCCCGCTCGCCGCGCCGGGCGACGCGGGCAGGCCGTGCGCGATCGGCGTCGGCAACGCGCTCGCGTCGAGTGTCGGGTGCAGCAGCTGATCGAGCTGCTTGGGGTTCACGCGCAGCACCGCGGTCTTGCGGTCGATCAGTCGCTCGTTCGCCATGTCGACGGCGATCTTCACTTCCGCGCGCGCGCTGCGCATGCCGTTGCGCGTCTGCAGCATCCAGAGCCGGCCGCGCTGGATCGTGAACTCGAGATCCTGCATGTCGGCGTAGTGGCGCTCGAGCAGCTTGGCGGTGCGAGCGAGCTCCTTGAAGCAGCGCGGCATCAGCTCTTCCAGCGATGGTGGCTCGCCGGGCTTGCGTTCGCTCGCGCTGATGTGTTGTGGCGTGCGAATGCCGGCGACCACGTCTTCGCCCTGCGCGCGCGGCAGGAACTCGCCGAAGAAACGCTTGTCGCCCGTCGACGGGTCGCGCGTGAAGCCGACGCCGGTCGCGGAGTCGTCGCCCAGGTTCCCATACACCATGGCCTGTACGGTGACCGCCGTGCCCCAGTCGGACGGGATGCCGTTCTGCTTGCGGTACTCGACCGCGCGGTGCGCGTGCCAGGAAAGGAACACGGCCGCGATCGCGCCGCGCAGCTGCTCGAACGGATCGTCGGGGAACTCGTTCTTGGTCGCTTCCTTGACGAGCGCTTTGTACTCGCGAACGAGCCCTGCGAGGTGCTGCTCGGAGAGCTCGGAATCCTGCGTCACGCCCGCGGACTTTTTCAGCGCGGTGAGCCTGGCTTCGAACTCCTCGTGCGTCACGCCCAGTACGACGTCGCCGTACATGTGCACGAAACGCCGGTAGGTGTCGTAGGCGAAGCGCGCGTCTCCGCTCTCCGCGATCAAGCCCTGCAGAGTCTCGTCGTTGAGCCCGAGGTTCAGGACCGTGTCCATCATGCCGGGCATGGACGTGCGCGCCCCGGAGCGCACCGACACCAGCAGCGGTCGCGCGCTCGAGCCGAAGCTCCCGCCCATGACCTTCTCGACCTTGGCGAGCTGCGCGCGCAGCTCGGACTCGAGACCGCTCGGGAGCTTACGCCCCTTCGCGTAGAACTCCGTGCACACGCCCGTCGAGATCGTGAAGCCCGCGGGCACCGGCACGCCGAGCCGCGTCATCTCCGCGAGGTTCGCGCCCTTGCCGCCGAGCAGATCCTTGAGCGTCGCGTCGCCGTCGGCTCGGCCGCCGCCGAAGAAGTACACGCGCCGCTTGGGCTGCTTGGCGGCTCGGCGCGCCGGCAACGCGTTCGTCTTCCGTGCTCGCTTCGCCAAGCTCGTGGCCTCCCTGTCGGGCTCGATTCAGTCAGAGACGCCGATCGAAGCGGCCGCGGGCGCAGTATCTCCGCGCTCCCCGGTGCCGTCAACCGCGGGCGATTCGCCGCTCGAATCCTCAGCGTCGGCGAGCGCTTGCCGCAAGAAAGCTGCGGAGCGCAGGTCGGTACCGATCTGGAAACGGAAGAAGCGCTCGACCAACAGCTCCACGCGCTCGACTTCGCGCGCGTCGAGCCCGAGCTCGGCTCGCGCGCGCAGCGGCTGACGCAGTCCCGCTTCGAGCACGCGCAGCAAGCGGATCGGAACCGTACCCTCGGCCGGCCCGGCGCAGCTGCGGCACACGCTGCCGCCGTGCGCGGGCAGGAAAGCGATCTGCGTGACCGAGGCAGCGGGCTCGGTGCCGCACACCGCGCAGCGCGTGAGCTGCGGCCGGAAGCCGAGCCGCGCGAGCGTCTTCGCCAGCACCAGCACCGCGAGCAGCCGATCGGCCTCGGCCTCGCGCAGCACCTCGAGCACGCCCACCGCGAAGTGGAACAGGTCGGCGTGCGCCTCGCGCTCCGCGGTCAGCCGATCGAGCAGCTCGAGGAACTGACAGGCAATCGCGTAGCGGGTGAGGTTCGCGGTGATGCCCTCGAACGCGCCCACCAGCTTCGCAGCCTCGAGCCGCATGAGCTGCGCCCGCGGCGGATCGACCAGCCGCACGTCGATCAGCGACAGGATCTCGAGCGTGCCGGGAAAACGTCGCTTCGAGCGGCGCGCGCCCTTGGCGATCGCGCTCACGCGGCCTTGCGTCGCGGTGTAGAGGTGCACGACGCGGTCGGACTCGCCCTGGTCGAACGTCCGCAGGACGAGCGCGCGCGTGCGGTACTCGACGGGCATGGCGCTCAGGGTATCTCAACCGCGCCGGAACGCGGATCGGCTAGAGAACGAGAACGGCGATCAGGGAGAACGCCAGGATGCCCATGACGTCGGTGGAGGTCGTGACGAGCGGGCCGGAGGCTACGGCGGGGTCGACGCCGATGCGGCTGAAGAGGAGCGGCAGGATGGTGCCGACGCTGGCGGCGATCATGATGGAACAGAAGATGCCGAGCGCGACGGCCAGCGGGAAGCGCGGCGGGCCGAAGCCGGTCAGAGCGGCGAAGCCCGCCAGCGCGATTGCGAAGGTGGTGGCGAGCAGAAGGCTCGTGCCGGCTTCGTGCATCAGGATGCGCGGCAGCGCGCGCACGTCGAGCCGGCCGGTGGCGATGCCGCGCACGATGACCGTCGAGCACTGATTGCCGACGTTCCCGCCCATGCCGAGGATGATCGGCAGGAAGAAGGCGATCTGCACCGTGCGCGCGAGCGTGTCGGAAAAGATCGAGAGCAGCGCGATGCCGGCGAAGCCGCCCACGAAGCTCGACACCAGCCACGGGAAGCGGATCCAGGCGCCGCGCACGAAGCCGGGCGCGGTGGTCTCTTCCGTGGTCGTACCGGCGAGCTTCAGGATGTCCTCGGTGGCCTCCTGGCGCATGACGTCGATCACGTCGTCGACGGTCACGACGCCGACCAGCCGGTTGTTCGACTGCACGACCGGCACCGCCAGGATGTCGTAACGGCTGACCACGCGCGCGACCTCTTCCTGATCGGTGTCGGTCCAGACGCGGATCGGGTCGGGCGTCATGAAGTCGCGCAGCTGTTTGTCGGGCGGCTGCAGAATCAGCTGACGCAGGGAGACCACGCCCACCAGGTAGCCGCGCTCGTCGACGACGTAGATGTAGAAGCTCGCGTCCGCGTCGCCGTAGCGGCGCACGTGCTCGACCGCGGATTCGACCTCGAGATCCTCGGGCAGCGCGAGGAACTTCGGCGACATGATCGCGCCGGCCGTGCTCTCGGCGTACTCGAGCAGGTGCTCGATCTCTTCCGCGCCCTCGCCGAGGCTGGAGAGGATCTCCTCGCTGCGTTCTTCGGGCAGCTCGCGCAGCGCCTCGGCCGCGTCGTCGAGCGGCATGTGCTTCACGATCAGACCCGCGGCTTCGGGCTCGAGCTCGGCGAGCAGCTCCGCGCGCGTCGCGAACTGCAGCAGCGACAGTACGTCGGCGCGCATTTCCGGCGTGGCGAGCAGCGCGAACAGGGTCTGACGGTCGGCCTGCGGCACGCGGTCGAGCACGTAGGCGACGTCGGCGGGGTGGCTCTTCTCGAGCAGGCGGCCGGCATGGCTCCACGCGCCGCGGCGAACGAAGCGCAGCAGGCTCGCTTGCAGAATGCTGCCTCGGCTCTGCTCGATCATCGCTTGGATCCCCGCGGCTTCTCGGCGCGCGCGAATTCTACTCAGTTTGGGTGGAGAAGCTTCTCGACGTAGTCCGGTTTGTAGACGAGCGGCGGAGTGCCTTGGTGGGCGACCACGCCCGAGAGCCACAGACCGAGCAGCCAGAGGCCTGCGCCGAGCGCGATGCCGAGTGCGATGCGCCGTCCCCAGGTCCAGGCGAAGCCCTGCAGCCAGAAGCCGTGCTCGCCGCGAACGCCGCGCGCGGTGCGGCGCCGCTCGCCGAGCAGCGAAGCGGCCATGTCCGGATCGGCACCGATCGCGAGCGCGAGCGAGCGCGCGGTGGCTCGGCCGAGACCGTCGGTCTCGAGCGTCGCGCTCGAGTTCTCGATCTCGCGCACGCGTTCCGGCGTGAGTTTGGTGCGCGCGGCGACGTAGAAGACGGAGATGCCGCGCAGCTCGCGTTGCCGCCGGTACCAGGGTCCGAAGACCGGCGCCGGCGGGTCCGCCGCTACTGCAGCACCTTCAGGTAGTCGTTCGACTTGCGGACCCACTCGCTCTCGCCCCCCCGTGCCACGGCAATGCTCAGCGAGTCGACGGCCTTGTCGCGCTTGCCGAGACGCACGTACGCCTGGGCCATGCGATAGCGCGCCTCGGCCTCGACCGGCCCGAAGACCTTGACCGGCCGCTCCGAGAGAATCTTCACACACTCCTCGAAGCGCGTGACGGCTTCGACCAGCTCCCCCTGCTCGTAGTACACGATCCCGAGGTCGAGCTGCGCGACGTAGTTGGTCGGATCGGCCCGCAACGCGCGCTCGAAGTCGGACTTCGCTCGCTCGAGATCGCCCGATTTGTAGTGAGCCCAGCCCAGGTTTACAAGCGCGCGCGTGGGTCGAACGAAGGTCGGGTCATCGGCGAGCCGTTGGAACTCCGCGGCCGCGTCGTTCCAGCGCTCCATCTGCAGGAACGTCACGCCCAGTGCCAGGCGCGCCTCGTGGTGGCTCGGGTCGATTCGCAGCGCTTCGCGCAGCTCGCGCTCGCTGTCCGGAAGCAGGTTCTTGCGCCGATACGCCTCGGCGATGCCGAAGCGGCTCTCCGCGTCGTTCGGGTTCAGCTTGATCGCGATCTGATATTCCTTGATCGCGCGCTCGCTCTCGCCCTTGGCGAGCTTCACCTCGGCCAGATCGCGATGCGAGTTCGCCTTGCTGACGTCGACCGGCGTGACCGTGGTGCACGCGCTCGCGATCCCGAGCGCGAAGAGCGCGGCGCAGAGCGCATTCGACCTGATCATGACTGGTTCCTCCTAGTAGAACGCGAGCAGCTTCGCGAGCAGCTCGAGACGGCGCGCGTCGGCGCCGTTCTTGCGGACGAGCGAAATCCGGCCGAGCACGGCGCTCGGCGCGTTGTGCGCGCGCGCTGCGTTCTCGCCGCCGGAATCTCCGGACCGCGCGCGCGCGACGATCTCAGCCTCGAAGTCGGGTGCGGGCGGCGGCGGCGGCACCGCGAGATCCTCGAGCTCGATCTCGTAGCCGGTCGGAACCGCAGCGGGCTCCGGCGGCTCGAGCTCGGGCACCGACGGCGACGAATCTTCGAACGACGCGGCGGGTGACGCGGGCCGGATCTTGCGCAGCTTGTTCCAACGGTAGATGCGTTCCCCGCGCGCCTCGTTCGAGAGCATCACGAACTCGGGCGCATCCATCGAAAAGCCGAGGCTCTCGGCGAACGCGAGCCCCTCTTCCACCGCGGAGTCGAGATCGTCCTCGGAGAGGATCGGCGCGGAGCCCACGTAGCGCTCGATCGCGGCGGGCTCGACGTCGCGGATGATCAGCGCGACGTGTCCCTTGCGTCCGTTCCACACTGCCGCCAGCGCCGCCAGTGACGCCACCGTCGCAGCTTCGCTCTGTCGCTCGACGCGATCGTGCGAGAACGAGAGCGCGCGCACGAGATCCGCGCGCAAGGCTGTCGGGCCGTCGGTCTTCGAGAACATGACCGATCTATCGGGACGAAAGCGGCCGCCCTTGATGGATCTGCGCGGCGAAGCTGCGCAGTACCGATGTGGCTACGCTCGGCTTCGCCTCGCTGCGCGCGCCTGCGGCGCTTGCGGGGCGCCGCCGCGGGCGGCCGCGGACGGCGCCCATCGCAAACACTGCTGCCCTAGAATCGGGTTAGGCGGCGGAACTCTTCGAAGCGCTCGTCGATCTCGGCGCGCGTGAGCCTGCGGAAGCGATCGAGGCTGAAGCGCTCGACGCAGAACGAGGCGAGCACGGACCCGTGGATCACCGCCCGGCGCAGTGCGTCCGCGTTGAGCGAGCCGCCCGCAGCGAGCGAGCCCATGAAGCCGCCGGCGAAGCTGTCGCCCGCACCGGTCGGATCCTGCACCTCGCGCAGCGGGAAGGCCGGCGCCGCGAACACGCCCGCCTCGTCGAAGAGCAGCGCGCCGTGCTCGCCGCGCTTCACGATCACGGTCGTGGGGCCGAGCGCTCGAATCGCGTCCGCCGCGCGCACCAGATTCGACTCGCCGGTCAGCTGGCGCGCTTCGTCGTCGTTGATCACCAGACCGTCGACCCGCGCGAGCGTCTTCTCGAGCTCCGCGCGCGAGCCCTCGATCCAGAAGTTCATCGTGTCCATCGCCGAGAAGCGCGGCGCGCGCACCTGCTCGAGCACGCCGCGCTGCAGCGCGGGATGGATGTTCGCCAGGAACACCCATTCCGCATCCAGGTACTCGGGCGGCAGCACGGGATCGAAGCGCTCGAACACGCCGAGCTCGGTGAACAGCGTGTCGCGTTGATTCAGCGACGCGTGGTAGCGCCCGCCCCAGCGGAAGGTGCGTCCCTGCGCACGCGTGACGCCGGCCAGATCGATGCCGCGCGAGGCCAGGAAGTCGAGGTGCTCCTGCGGGAAGTCGTCGCCCGTCACGCCAACGGCCTGGGTTCGCACGAAATAGCTCGAGGCGACCGAGCAGTACGACGCGGCGCCGCCCAGCACCGACTTCACGCTTCCCGCCGGCGCCTCGATGTCGTCGAGCGCGACCGATCCGACGACGACCAGTCCCATCTACAGAACGCCGCGCGCGGCCTGGGCGAGCGTGTCGCCGATCATGGCCGGCGTCGGCACCACGGGAATGCCGGCCTTCTCGAGCGCCTTGCGCTTGCCGTCGGCCGTGCCCTTGCCGCCCGAGATGATCGCGCCCGCGTGGCCCATGCGTTTGCCCGACGGCGCGGTCACGCCCGCGATGAACGCGACCACGGGCTTGTTCATCTCGGACTGGACGAACTCCGCGGCTTCCTCTTCCGCGCTGCCGCCGATCTCGCCGATCATGACCACCGCCTTGGTCGCGCGGTCGTTCTGGAACAAGCGCAGCACGTCCGTGAAGCTCGTGCCGGGGATCGGATCGCCGCCGATGCCGACGCAGGTCGACTGACCGATGCCGAGCTGCGAGAGCTGGTGCACCGCCTCGTAGGTCAGCGTGCCGGAGCGCGAGACCACGCCCACGCTGCCCGGCTTGAAGATCGAGTACGGCGCGATACCGATGCGCACCTTTGCGCCCGGATCGAGCAGGCCCGGGCAGTTCGGCCCGATCAGCCTGCCCTTCCAGCCGCGCAGCGCCGCCTTCGCGCGCAGCATGTCGCGCACCGGGATGCCCTCGGTGATGGTGCAGATCAACTCGATGCCCGCGTCTGCGGCTTCGAGGATCGCGTCGGCCGCGCCCGGCGCGGGCACGAACACGACCGATGCGCGCGCGCCGGTTTCGCGCACGGCTTCGCGCATGGTGTTCCAGACCGGCAGGCCGCAGGCTTCGCTACCGCCGCGGCCGGGCGTCACGCCGCCGACCACTTTGGTTCCGAACTCGAGCGACAGATTCGTGTGTAGCTGGCCGGTCTTGCCCATGCCCTGCACGATCAGCTTGGTGTCCTTGTCGACCAGGATGCTCATGACTTGCGCACCGCCGCGACGATTTTCTCCGCCGCGTCCTTCATGCCTTCGGCCGGTGTGATGTCGAGGCCTGAGCTCTTGAGCATCTCGCGGCCCTTCACCGCGTTCGTGCCGTCGAGCCGCACGACCAGCGGCACCGTCACGCCGACCGTCTTCGCCGCGGTGATGATGCCCTCGGCCACTTTGTCGCACAGCACGATGCCGCCGAAGATGTTGACCAGGATGCCCTTCACGTTCTTGTCCGCGAGGATCAGCCGGAACGCGTGCGAGACGCGCTCGGCGTCCGCCCCTCCGCCGACGTCCAGGAAGTTCGCCGGCTTGCCGCCGGCGTACTGGATGATGTCCAAGGTCGCCATCGCCAGCCCGGCGCCGTTCACCATGCAGCCGATGTTGCCGTCGAGCGAGACCCAGTTCAGGTCGTACTTCGCGGCCTCCGCCTCGCGCGCGTCCTCTTCGTCGGGATCGCGCAGCGCCTGCACGTTCTTGTGTCGGTACAGCGCGTTCGAGTCGAAGTTGAGCTTGCAGTCGAGCGGGATCACGGTGTCGCCCGAGATCACGAGCGGATTGATCTCGGCCAGCGAGACGTCCAGATCCATGAACAGCCGGTACATGTTCTTGATCAGCACCACGAACGCATCGCACTGCTTCGCGGACAGCCCGAGGTCGTAGCCGAGATTGCGCGCCTGGAAATCGCAGATGCCGACCAGCGCATCGATCTGCACGGTCAGGATCTTGTCCGGTGTCTTCTCCGCGACTTCCTCGATGTCCATGCCGCCCTCGGTCGAGCCGAGGATCGCGACGTTCTGCGTGGCGCGGTCGACGAGGAACGCGACGTACAGCTCGCGGTCGATCTTCGAGCCCGCCTCGACGTACAGGCGCTGCACGACCTTGCCCTCGGCGCCGGTCTGCTTGGTGACGAGCCGCATGCCGATCATGTCCGCCGCGGTCTGCAACGCCTGCTCGGGCGACTTCACGACCTTGATGCCACCCGCCTTGCCGCGGCCGCCCGCGTGCACCTGCGCCTTCACGACCACCACGCCGCCGATGTCGCGCGCGGCCTGCTCCGCTTCCGTCGCGGTGAGCGCGAGCCGGCCCGGTGGCACGTCGATGCCGTACTCGCGCAGCAGCGCCTTCGCCTGATACTCGTGGACGTTCATGAGGGGGGGTCTTCCTTGCTCAGAGCTTGATGTCGGCGAGCAGCTTCTTCACGTGGTCGATCGACTTCGCGACTTCCGCCTGCTCGTCGGGCAGAAGCTCGAGCTCGAAGATCTTCTCGACGCCGCGCGAGCCGAGCAGCACCGGCACGCCCATGTAGATGCCGCGCGCACCGTACTCGCCGTCGAGGTATGCCGCGCAGGCGAGCACGCGCTTCTGGTCGCGCAGGATCGCCTCGGCCATCGTCACGGACGCGGCCGCAGGCGAGACGAACGCGGAGCCCGTCTTCAAGAGGCCGACGATCTCGCCGCCCGCGTCCTGCACGCGCTTCACGATCGCCGCGAGCTTCTCCTTCGAGAGCAGCGACTGCAGCGGAATGCCGTTCACGCTGGAGAGGCGCGGCAGCGGCACCATCGTGTCGCCGTGTCCGCCGAGCACGAGCGCGACCACGTCCTGCACCGCGACGCCGAGCTCCTGCGCGACGAAGAAGCGGAAGCGCGCCGAGTCGAGCACGCCGGCCATGCCGACCACGCGCTCCTTCGGGAAGCCCGTCAGCTCCTTCATGGCGTAGACCATCGCGTCGAGCGGGTTCGAGACCACGATCACGATGGCGTTGGGCGAGTGTTCCTTGATGCCCTTCGCGACGCTCTTGATGATGCCGAGATTGGTGTTCAGCAGGTCGTCGCGTGACATGCCCGGCTTGCGCGCGATGCCGGCCGTGACGATGTAGAGGTCGGAGCCGGCCGTGTCCTTGTAGTCGTTCGTGCCGGTGATGCGCACGTTCGAGCCCCAGCCGTCGAGCGCGTGGTCGATGTCGAGCACCTTGCCCTGCGGCACGCCTTCGACCACGTCGAGCAGCACCACGTCGCCGAGTCCCTTCTGGGCGATCAGCTGCGCTTGCACACCGCCGATGTTGCCGGCGCCGACGAGAGAGATTTTCGGTCGCTTCACCGTGCTACTCCATGTTCTCGATGATGGCGTCGCCGAACTCCGAGCACTTCAGGAGCGTGGCGCCGGCCATCAAGCGGTGGAAATCGTAGGTCACGCGCTTCTGCGCGATCGAGCGCGAGATACCGCGATCGATCAGCCGCGCCGCGGCGCCCCAACCGAGATGGTCGAGCATCATGACACCGGACAGGATCACCGAGCTCGGGTTCACCTTGTCCTGGTCGGCGTACTTCGGCGCGGTGCCGTGGGTGGCCTCGAAGATGCCGTGCCCTGTCTTGTAGTTGATGTTCGCGCCCGGCGCGATGCCGATCCCGCCGACCTGCGCGGCCAGCGCGTCGGACAGGTAGTCGCCGTTCAGGTTCATGGTGGCGATCACGTCGAACTCGTCGGGGCGGGTCAGCACCTGCTGCAGCGTGATGTCCGCGATCGAGTCCTTGACCAGCAGCTGGCCGCTCGGCGGCTTGCCGTCGCAATCGTCCCAGCCGATCGCGCGCCCGGCGTATTCCTTCTTGACCAGCTTGTAGCCCCAGTCGCGGAAGGCGCCCTCGGTGTACTTCATGATGTTGCCCTTGTGCACGAGCGTGAGCGATTTGCGCTTGTGCTCGAGGGCGTAGTCGATGGCCGCGCGCACCAGCCGCTCGGTGCCCTGCCGCGACACGGGCTTGATGCCGATGCCGCTGGTGGCCGGGAAGCGGATCGTCTTCACCTTCATCTGCTTCTGCAGAAACGCGATCACCTTCTTCGCTTCCGCGGAGCCGGCCTTCCACTCGATGCCCGCGTAGATGTCTTCCGTGTTCTCGCGGAAGATCACCATGTCGACGAGCTCGGGGTGCTTCACGGGACTGGGCACGCCCTCGTACCAGCGCACCGGCCGCAGACACACGTACAGGTCGAGCATCTGCCGCAGGGCGACGTTCAGGCTGCGGATGCCGCCGCCGATCGGCGTGGTGAGCGGACCCTTGATGCCGACCAGACACTTGCGGAACGTGTCGACGGTCTCGTCGGGCAGCCAGTTCTTGGTGCGATCGAACGCCTTCTGTCCGGCGAGCACCTCATGCCAGCCGATCTTTCGCCGGCCCGCGAACGCCTTCGCGACGGCCGCGTCGAACACGCGCACCGACGCCTTCCAGATATCGCGACCGGTTCCGTCGCCCTCGACGTAGGCGATCATCGGGATGTACGGAACCTCGAGCGTTCCGTCACGGCGCTTCTTGATCAAGGAGCCGGGCTGGCGGACCAGCGGGGCATCGGCCATCGGGGGATCCTCCTCGGCGCGGCGCAGTATAGGCGCTAGCTCGCGGCGGTCGCAATGATCCGCGCGGCGTTTTCGAAGGCGCGCTCGAGCTCGGCGTAGTCGAGCGTGACGGGAAACTGCGGGAACTCCGCGATCACGTTCGCCGGCGGGCGGAACAGGATGCCCGCGTGCGCGGCCGAGAGCATGCTTGTGTCGTTGTAGCTGTCGCCGGCCGCGATCACCCGGAACGCGAGCGCGCGCAGGTGCTCGACGCTCTGGCGCTTCTGGTCGGGCATGCGCAGCCGGTAGCCGGTGATGCGGCCGGAGCTTGGCTCGACGACCAGGTCGTGCGCGAACAGCGCGGGAAAGCCGAGCTTGCGCATGAGCGGCTTCGCGAACTCGTAGAACGTATC
>JANNLG010000183.1:0-6396 GCA_031396695.1 Deltaproteobacteria bacterium | reverse complement strand
GGCATCGCGCGCGTGCTCGCGCGCTGCGACGGACGGCGGCGCTTGTTCGGTGCGGTGAGCGTCTCGGCGCGCTACTCGCCCGCGTCGCGGGCCTGCATCGCGGCGGCGCTGCTCGCGCACCATCGCCACGCGGCCACGCGCGCGCTGGTGCACGCGCGCACGCCCTTCGCAGCGCATCTGCCGCTCGCGCGCGACGTGCTCGGGCTCGGCGATCCCTCGGACCTCGACCTGGCGGTGCGCGCGCTCGAGCCCGACGGCGCGGGGCTGCCGGTGCTGCTGCGCCGCTATCTCCAGCTCGGCGGCGAGTTCGCCGCCCTGCACGTGGACCGGAACTTCGGCGACTCGCTCGACGCGCTGATGATCCTCGACCCCGCGCGCGCGGACGCGCATCGGCTCGCGCGGCTGGGCGTGACCTCGGAGATCGCCGCCTGATCTTGCCTGCGCCCTGATACGCTGCGCGCTTGACTCAAGCGCGGCTCGAGGCGGATCGCGTCACTCCGTACCTTGGGTTTCTGTTCGTGCTGCTGTCGACCGCGACGCTTTTCGACGGCTTCGACGCGGCCATGATCAGCTTCGCAGCACCGGACGTGCGCGCGTCGCTCGGCATCGAGCTCGCGGACTGGGGGCTGATCAGCGGCATCACGCGCATGGGCGTGATGGCCTCGTTCATTTTCCTGTTCTTCGCCGACCGCGTGGGCCGGCGCGCGGTCATGCTGCTGACGGTGGTCGGCTTCACGGTCGCGAACGGCGCGACGGCGCTGGTCACCGATCAGGTTCAGTTCACGGTGCTGCAGCTCCTCGCGCGGCTCTTCCTCACCGCCGAGTACTCACTCGCGATCATCATGATCGGCGAGGAGTTCCCGTCGCGGCTGCGGGGCCGCGCGATCGCGATCCTGACCAGCCTCGCGACGGTGGGCGTCATGCTGATGGCCAAGGTGCAGCCGTACATATTGACGCCGGAGGGCGCGGAGGGGAACTGGCTCCACGACCTGGGACACGGAATGGTGTCGACTGCGCAGGGCGCATTCGGACTCGAGGTCGACGGCGCGAGCTGGCGCGCGCTCTATGCGCTCGGGCTCGTGCCGCTGGTGCTGGTGCTGTTCCTGCGCGTGGCCATGCGCGAGACGCGCCGATTCGACGCCGAGCGCGAGAAAAAGGCGGCCGGGCCCAAGCGCAGCTGGGGCGACCTCGCGCGCGAGGCCGCGCTGCCCTGGCGGCCCGAGTACCGGCGCCGTTCCGCGATCGTCGCGCTGCTCTGGAACTCGGTCTTCATCGTCACCGGTCCGTCGACGGTGTTCTGGGTGATCTTCGCGCGCGAGCAATTGAAGCTCACCACGCACCAGGTCGGCGACATCGTGTTCTGGGGTTACGGCGGCGGCGTCGCGGGTCACTTCGTGGCGGGCTGGCTGATCGACCGGATCGGCCGCAAGTACACCTGCGCGGGCTTCTACATCCTGGCCGCGATCTCGATCTTCCTGCTCTACCACGTGCCGTCGGTCACCGGTCAGTACGTGTGGATGATCGCGACGGTGTTCTGCTTCGCCGCGGCGAACACGTCGACGCACGTGTACGCGTCGGAGCTGTTCCCCACCGAGATCCGCGCCACCGGCTACGGCTGGACCACGAACCTGGCGGGGCGCGTGACGGAGGTAGTCACTCCGATCCTGATCGGGTTTCTGATCGCGCCGCTCGGAATTCCCGGCGCGATCGCGGTGGTCGCGGCCGGACCGATCCTCGGCGCGCTTCTGGTCCTGCGCTACGCGCCCGAGACGCGCGGGCTCACGCTCGAGCAGATCGCGACCCAGCTTCACGTTTCTTTACCTCCCGGACCAAGGCCGGAAAGAGCCGACTCCTAGTCTTCCTTTCGAGGCTCGCGGGATCGCGGGACCTCCTTGAAGGGAGACGTCATGACCGACAAATCGATCCGTCGATCGCTCTGGAAAGAGCTTCTGGCCGGCGCGCTGCTCAGCGCCTTCGTGATCGGACTCGCCGTCGCCGCGGCGCCGCCGCCCGCGCTCGGCGCCTGGTTCGGCCGCGCAACGCTTGCGGGTCACCGCCACGGCGATTGGGGCGACAACCCCGAGCGCGCGCGCAAGCACGCCGAGTTCGTCACCGAGTTCGTGCTCGATGAAGTCGACGCGAGCCCCGAGCAGACCGAGCAGGTGACCGCGATCGTGTTCGGCTTCATGCAGGACGTGCACGGACTGAAGGCGGAGCACCAAACTAGGCGCGTCGCGCTGCTGGCCGCGCTCTCCGCGCCCGAAATCTCGCGTGTCGAGCTCGAGTCGCTGCGCGCCGAAGAGCTCGCCACGCTCGACGGCGTCTCCCAAAGGCTCGTCGACGCGGTCGTGAACGCGGCGGCCGTGCTCACGCCCGAGCAGCGCGCACGCCTCGTCGAGCTCGCCGAAGAGCTGCACGAGTCCCACGGTCACTAGGCCGCGCTTCTCGGCTAGATTGGGCCGTGCGCGCCCGCGCGCGCACGGCCCAAGGCCCGGAGGCAGTTTGCCTTGCAAATACTGATGATCGACGACGACACGAACCTCTCGGGCATGGTCGCGCAGTATCTCGGCGCGCGCGGGCTCGATGTGGTGACGCGCGCCGACGCGGCGAGTGGTCTGGCCGAGCTCGCGCGCGGTCGCTACGACGCGCTGGTGCTCGACCTGATGCTGCCCGACCAGGACGGCTTCGAGGTGTGCCGGCGCGTGCGCGCGAGCGCGGACCTGCCGATCCTGATGCTGACCGCGCGCGGCGACGAAGAGGACCGCATCGTCGGCCTCGAGCTCGGCGCCGACGACTACTTGCCGAAGCCTTTCAATCCCCGCGAGCTGCTCGCGCGTCTGCGCGCCATTCTCCGCCGGCGGCGCGGCGCGCACGCGTCGCCTGGCTCGAGCCTGGTGTTCGGCCGCCTCGAGATCGACCGCGACGCGCGCGTGGTGCGCGTGGCCGGCGTCGAGAAGACGCTCACCAGTCATCAGTTCGAGCTGCTGGTCGCGCTGGCCGAGAACGCCGGACGCGTGCTCTCGCGCGACGCGCTCATGAACCGGGTGCGGGGCGAATCGCTCGAGGCGTTCGACCGCAGCATCGACGTGCACGTCTCGCGTATCCGCGCCGCGATCGAGGACGACCCGCGCAACCCACGCCGCATCCTCACGCTGCGCGGCGCCGGCTACGTGTTCGCGCGCCGCCAGGACGAAGGCGGCGACGCGGACGCCCGCGCGGACACCGACACGGACGGTGATGCCTGATGCGGCGGCTCTATCTGCAGGTCTATCTGATGGTGGTCGCGATCCTGATCGTGTTCACGATCCTGGTCGCGGTCGGCTGGAACGCCTTCGGTCCGTCGCGCGACGAGGGCCGTCAGTTCTTCCGCGGTGTCGCTTCGGTGCTGGCGCGCGTGCTGCCGTCCGCCGACGCGCCGCGTGAGCAAGCGCAGGCCGCGCTCGACCAGCTCGCGCGCGACCTCTCGTTCGAGCTCACGCTGCGCGACGCCGACGGCGGCATGATCGCGAGCGTCGGGTCCGAGCTGCCCGCTCCGGACTCGGAGGAGCTCGCGAGCGGTCACATGCACCGCCGACACCAGGGCATGTTCGTGATGCGCCTGCCCGACGGGCGCAGCCTGACCGCCTGGCGCGAGCAGGACCGTTTCGGCTGGCTGTTCGCGATCGCGGCCCTCGCTGCCGCGATTGCGCTCGGGGCATACCCGATCACGCGGCGCATCACGCGTCGGCTCGAGAAGCTCGGCGCGCAGGTCGAGGCGCTCGGCTCCGGCGACCTGTCCGCACGCGTCGAGGTGCGCGGCGCCGACGAGATCGCCGACCTGGCCAAGAGCTTCAACCGTGCCGCCGCGCAGATCGAGCAGCTCGTCTCCACGCAGCGCAGCCAGCTCGCGTCGGCTTCGCACGAGCTGCGCTCACCGCTCGCGCGCATCCGCGTCGCGATCGAGCTGCTCGGCGGCGACGAGGGCGCGGAGCTGCGCGCGCGCGTGGCGCGCGACATCGCGGAGCTCGACGACCTGATCGGCGAGCTCCTGCTCGCGAGCCGGCTGGAAGCGCTCGAGCCCGGCCGCGCGCTCGATCGCCGCGAGACGATCGACCTGCTCGGCCTGGCCGCGGAAGAGGCGTCGGGCGGTCGCGCCAGCGTCGATGGCGAGGTCGTGAATCTGGTCGGCGATCGAACCCTCTTGCGCCGGCTGGTGCGCAACCTGCTCGAGAACGCGCGCCGTCACGGAGACGGCTCGCCGGTGGAAGTGTCGGTCGCGAAGCTCGGGCCGGGCCGCGCGCGCCTGCGCGTTTCCGATCGCGGCCCCGGCGTACCGGAGAGCGAGCGCGAGCGGATCTTCGCCGCGTTCTATCGACCGTCGGGCGCGAGCGAGACGCGCGACGGCAGCTTCGGGCTCGGCCTCGCGCTGGTGCGCCAGATCGCGCGCCACCACGGCGGTGAAGTGCGCTGCCTGCCGCGCGATGGCGGCGGAACGGTGTTCGAAGTCGATCTCGGTGGTGTTCCATGACGGTGTCGCAGCACGACAACCCCGGCGTGATCGCGCAGCCGCCGCGCATCTTCCTCGCGGCGATGGTGATCGCGTTCGCGCTCGAGCTCGCGTTCCCGACCCGCTTCGTCTCGGGTCTCGTGCGGCTCGTGCTCGGTGCGGGCTTGCTCGGCGGGGGCTTCTGGCTCGCGTACGCTGCGATCGGCCAGCAGCGCCGCGCGGGCACGAACATCGAAACGCACCGGCCGACCGAGACGATCGTGCGCGACGGGCTCTACGGCCGATCGCGAAACCCGATCTACATCGGTCTGATCCTGATCTACCTCGGCGTTGCGGTGCTGGGCGACAGTCTGTGGCTGCTCGCGCTGCTCGCACCGCTGCTGGTCGTGATGCAGTTCGGTGTCATCGCGCGCGAGGAGGCGTACCTGGAGCGAAAATTCGGCGACACCTACCGGTCGTATCGAGCGAGCGTCAGGCGCTGGCTGTGATCGGAACGTGGCGCGGCTGCGCGCGCACGCGCGCGAGCCAGGCCGTGACCGCCGGGTACTTCGACAGGTCGAATTCCCCCTCGTGCGCCACGTGCGTGTAGGCGTAGAGCGCGATGTCGGCGATCGAGTAGCGCTCGGCGACGAAGAACGCGTGAGCGCGCAGGTGCGTTTCCATCACGTCGAGCGCCGCGTAGCCGCGCGCGACCTTGGCCTCGAGCTGGTCGCGGTTCGCCTCGACCATGCCCGCGTGGTGCCAGAAGCGCACGACCGCGATGTACGGCTCGTGGCTGTACTGCTCGAAGAACATCCACTGCAGGACCTGGGCGCGCTCGAGCCGGCCCGCGGGCAGGAAGTCCGTGCCCTCGGCCAGGTAGAACTGGATCGCGTTCGACTCCCACAGATGCGTGCCGTCCTCGAGCTCGAGGCACGGGATGCGCCCGTTGGGGTTGCGGCCCAGAAATTGTGGCGTCCGCGTCTCACCCTTCAGGATGTCGAGCTCGACGCGGTCGAACGCGACACCGAGCTGCGTCAGCAGGAGTCGGACCTTGTAGCCGTTGCCGGATTCCAGGTAGTCGTAGAGCTTCAGCACGCCCGTCACCGCCCGACTTCGCCGCTCTCTTCGACCTCGACCTCCGCGGCCGACGCCGCGGCCCACTCCGCCATCGCCGGCAGACGCCGCATCGACTCGACGTACGCCGCCTCGGCCGGCCCGAGCGCCACGCCGTAGGTCGCGAAGCGGAATACCACCGGCGCGTACATGGCGTCGGCGATCGAGAAGTCGCCGAACAGGAACGGCCCGCGCGCGGCGTTGCGGGTGCGGGCGTCCCGCCAGATCGCGGTCACGCGCGCGATGTCGGCCTCGAGCTCGGGCGTCGACTTCACCCGCCGGCCCGACGCGCGCACGTTCATCGGCATCTGTCGGCGCAGTGCGCCGAAGCCCGAGTGCATCTCGGCCGAGATCGCGCGCGCGACCGCGCGCTCTTCCGGCGCGCGCGGCCACAGCCGCAGCTCCAGGAACGTCTCGTTCACGTACTCGCAGATCGCGAGCGAATCCCAGACCGCGATCGCGCCGTGGCGCAGCGCGGGAACCTTCCCCGCCGGCGAGTATTCGCGCACGCGCGCGGCGAACTCGGGCGTCTTGAAGGCGACGCGCAGCTCTTCGAACTCGAGCCCGGACTGCTTCAACAGCAGCCAAGGCCGCAGCGACCACGACGAGTAGTTCTTGTTTCCGATCAGGAGCGAGAGCGCGGGCATGGACCTTCCTTCAGTTCGGCTCGATCCGCTCGGGCGCGAGCACCCAGGTCGGCATGTTCTCGCGCGCGAGCGTCGCGCCCGGTTCGAGACCCGCGACGTCGTCGCCGAGCTCGGCGTGCGTGGTTTGCGAAACCAGCACGCCGCCGATCGGCGCGGACTTCTGCAGGT
>JANNLG010000182.1:0-1922 GCA_031396695.1 Deltaproteobacteria bacterium | reverse complement strand
GCGCCAGCGCGGCGGGCGCGATTTTCCACGGGACCCCCCCGAGCAGCTCGCGCTCGCGGGTGGTGCGGTGTTCCGCTCGTGGACCAACGGCCGCGGGGTGTCTTACCGGCGGCTGAACGGGATTCCCGATGACATCGGCACCGCCGTCAACGTACAGGCGATGGTATTCGGCAACCTCGGCGACACCTCGGGAACCGGTGTCGGTTTCACGCGCAATCCTTCGACCGGAGCTCACCACTTCTACGGCGAATACCTCGTGAACGCCCAGGGCGAGGACGTCGTGGCTGGCGTGCGAACGCCGCAGCCGATCGACCAGCTCGAAAAGGAGATGCCGGACGTATACCGGCAACTGCGCGAGATCACCTCGCGGCTCGAGAAGCACTATCGAGACGTCCAGGACTTCGAATTCACGATCCAGGAAGGCCGGCTCTACCTGCTTCAGACGCGCACCGGGAAACGCACCGCACAGGCGGCGGTCAAGATTGCGGTGGACATGATGAAGGAAGGGTTGATCAAGGCCGAGGAGGCGGTTCTGCGCGTCGAGCCCGCCTCGCTCGATCAGCTACTGCACCCGCGCTTCGACCCCAAAGCCAAGGTGGTGGTGATCGCGATCGGCCTCGCCGCCTCGCCCGGTGCTGCGGTTGGCCGTGCCGTGTTCGATGCCGACACCGCGGCGGAGCGCGGCACCAAGGAGCGTGTGATTCTGGTGCGCAAAGAGACCACGCCCGACGACATCCACGGCATGGATGCCGCGCAGGGAATCCTCACCGCGACCGGAGGGATGACCTCGCACGCCGCGGTCGTGGCGCGCGGGATGGGCAAGCCCTGTGTGTCCGGCGTGGCGGCGATTCGAGTCGACGACAAGGCGCGGGCGATGTTCGTGGACGATCGGGTGATCAAGGAAGGCGACTGGATTGCGCTCGACGGCTCGACCGGACGTGTATTGCTCGGAGAAGTGCCGACGATCGACGCCGAGGTGAGCGGGGAGTTCGGCGAGTTCATGGAGATCGCCGACCGCTTCCGCCGCCTCAAGGTGCGCTCGAACTCCGACGTTCCGCGCGATGCGATCAAGGCGCGCGAGTTCGGCGCCGAGGGCATCGGTCTGTGCCGCACCGAGCACATGTTCTTCGACGAGAAGCGCCTTCCGTTCGTGGTGCAGATGATCATGGCGGCGCCGCGCGTGAAGGCGCTCGAGGCGAAGCTCGCTGAACGCGCGCGGGGGCTGGAAGATGCATCGGGTCCCGAGGCCAGGCGCCTGCGCGCCGAGGTCGCAGGCATCAAGCGCGAGCTCGCGAAGCCGCTCAAAGACTACCGCGGCGCGCTCGCAAAGCTGTTGCCGATGCAGCGCGCGGACTTCCGCGGGCTATTCGTGGCGATGGATGGCTACCCCGTCACGATTCGAACGCTCGATCCGCCGCTCCACGAGTTCCTGCCCAAGCGCGAGGACCTGATGCTCGACATCGCGCGCTTATCACGAGTGGGCGTGGCGCAGAAGCGCGAAATGGCGAAACGCTACCGGCTCACGGTGGCCGGGCTGAAACGCGGCATGCCCGAGCTGCTTCAGCGCGTCGAGGAACTCCACGAGTTCAACCCGATGCTCGGCCACCGCGGCTGCCGGCTCGGCATCACCTATCCCGAGATCACCGAGATGCAGGCGCGTGCGATCTTTGAAGCCGCGGCCGAAGCGACGAAGAAGGGCGTGAAGGTGCTGCCCGAGATCATGATCCCGCTGGTCGGGGCGGTGGCCGAGCTGCGCGACCAGGCGGCGCTGGTTCGCCGCGTCGCAGGCGAGGTGATGGAGAAGAAGGGCGTGAAGATCGAGTACCTGGTCGGCACCATGATCGAAGTGCCGCGCGCCGCCGTCACCGCCGACCGTATCGCCGAGGAAGCCGAATTCTTCTCGTTCGGCACCAACGATCTGA
>JANNLG010000166.1:0-4480 GCA_031396695.1 Deltaproteobacteria bacterium | reverse complement strand
GCGCGTGGCCGCGTGGCGATGGTGCGCGAGCAGCGCCGCCGCGATGCAGGCCCGCGACGCGGGCGAGTAGCGCGCCGAGACGCTCACCGCACCGAACAAGCGCCGCCGTCCGTCGCAGCGCGCGAGCACGCGCGCGATGCCTTGCCAGAGCAGTGCGAGCGCGCGCGACGAGCGCTGGTACTCGGGTCGCACGAAGGCGCGACCGAGCTCGAGCGCGGGGCCGAGCCGCTCCAGAAACGGTCGCCCGTACGCGAACAGCGAGTGCGTGTACAAACCGTGGGGCAGCTCGTGCGGGCGAAACGACTCGGTGTCGGCCAGCCGATACGCGCCGGCCACGGCCTGCTTCTCGCGGTCCCACACGAACAGGTGTCCGTAATACGCGTCGTAGCGATCGAGGTCGAGCTCGCGGCCGGTGCCCTCGCCGCAGGCCCGGAACGAGACCTCGCGCAGGCGCCCGATCTCGTTCACGACCCGCGGAACCTCGTCCGCGTTGGCGAACGCCACCAGCCAGCGTCCGTGCTCGAGCAACCGCGACCAGTCCGGGAGAGCGTCGATCTCGCTTTGCATCTGCGGGATGGTTCGTCGACGCATGTCACGGCGCGCGCTCGGTGGTGAGACGAATGCGTGACGCCCCGCTTCGTGCGCATCCGGACACGGCACCGTCACAGAGGCTGTCGAACGTCTCTTCGCAAAGGAGAGCGAATGAGCTTGCTTCATACGACACGCGTCTGGCGTCGACTCCTCCACATGGCGACATTGACCGGTGTCACCACGCTGCGACTTCGCCGCACCCGCCGCTACAGCATCGAGAATCCGTACGCGGCCATCCTGCACGGACATGCGTGGGCGCGAGGGCTCGTACGCGCGCTCGGCATCGACCTGTCGGTACACGGCAGCCTTCCCGAAGGCCCGCATCTGCTGCTCGCCAACCACCGCTCCTACGTCGACATCGTCGCGATCCTGTCGCAGGTGCCGTGCGCGTTCCTGGCCAAGTCCGAGATCGAAGGCTGGCCGCTGTTCGGGCAGGCAGCGCGCCTGACGCACACCGTGTTCGTGAAGCGCGACGACCTGGAGAGCCGCAAGCTCGCGAGAGAGAGCGCGCTGTCACTGCTCCAGCGCGGCGTATCGTTCGCGGCCTTTCCGGAGGGCACCACCTTCCGCGGACCCGGACTCCTGCCCTTCTATCCCGGCTTGTTCCGATTGGCGGAGCAGTACGACTTTCCGGTCGTGCCGATCGCGATCGAATACGAGGATCCGGAAGACGCCTGGGTCGGCGACGACTCGTTCGTGGCTCACTTCCTGACGGCCTTCCGCAAGCGCCGAGTGCGCGTGCGGCTGGTGTTCGGCAAGCCGCTCCGCGCGCATCAGGTCGAGGACCTGCGCGACGCCACCCGCTCCTTCATCCACGCCCGCGTCCGCAGCTAGAGGTTCCGCTTGCCTCGCGGCGAGCGTAGAGCCTACGCTCGCGGGCGAGGGAGTCCGGATGGTTCGCCGCGTTCTGTTCATCGCGCTCGCGCTCCTCGGGATCGCGGGCGCGTGGCTGGCGGGCCTTGCGCTCGGTCTGTACGGCTCGCATCAGGGGCCGGGTGAGATCACGCGCACGCCGATTCCCGCGCCGATCGTGAGCGAGCGCGCGAACGCGGATCGCGCGGCGGCGGGCCAGGAGTTCGCGGCTTCGACCAAGCAGATCCTGTTCGGCGATCTGCACGTGCACACCACCTTTTCGCCCGACGCGTTCCAGACCAGCCTGCCGCTCTTGCAGGGCGACGGCGCGCATCCGCCCGCGGACGCGTGCGACTTCGCGCGCTACTGCTCGGCGCTCGACTTCTGGTCGATCAACGACCACGCCGAGGGCATCAC
This sequence comes from Deltaproteobacteria bacterium, assembly GCA_031396695.1. Taxonomy (GTDB): domain Bacteria; phylum Myxococcota_A; class UBA9160; order SZUA-336; family SZUA-336; genus VGRW01. Next base: position 2,620 of record JANNLG010000166.1, on the reverse strand, counting down.
GCCCGCGCACTGGGCCGAGACCAAGGAGACGATCCGGCAGTGCAACGCGGTGGCGGGCGATCCCGCGAACCCCGACGTGGTCGCGTTCCTGGGCTGGGAGTGGACGCAGATCGGCAGCACGCGCGAGAACCACTACGGCCACAAGAACGTGATATTTCGCGACACCGAAGAGGATCGCGTGCCCGCGCGCCCGATCGCCTCGGCCGGACTCGCGCGCAATCTGTTCGCGAGCCGCGGAGTGCTCGCGCGAGTGCTGCCGCCGCTCCTCGACCTGCGCAACCGCGACGAGTACTTCGACTTCGACTACTTCGCGCGCGAAGTCAGCGCGGAGCCGGTCTGCCCGGAGGGCGTGCCGTCTCCGCAGCTGCCGGTCGGCTGCGCGGAGACCGCCGCCACGCCGAAGGAGCTGTTCGCGAAGCTCGGCGAGTGGAACTTCCCGGTGCTGGTGATTCCGCACGGCACGACCTGGGGCTTCTACACGCCGCCGGGCTCGAGCTGGGACAAGCAGCTCACGGCCGAGCAGCACGATCCCGACACGCAGCGCCTGGTCGAGGTCTACTCCGGCCACGGCAACTCCGAGGAGTACCGCTCGTTCCGCGAGGTGATCGTGGCGGCCGACGGTTCGGCGACCTGCCCCGAGCCGACCGACGACTACCTGCCTTCGTGCTGGCGCGCGGGCGAGATCATCCGCGCGCGCTGCGAAGCGGCGCTGCTCGACCCGGCCGAGTGCGAGCGACGCACGCGCGAGGCGCGCCAGCTCTACGTCGACGCGGGCATCTCGGGACACCGAACGGTGCCGGGTGCAGAGACCGTCGAGTGGCTCGATTCGGGACAGTGCAAGGACTGCTTCCTGCCCGCCTTCAACGCTCGGCCGAAGAGCTCCGTGCAGTACATCCAGGCGATCACCAACTTCGACGACCCCGCGAACCCACGCCGCTTCCGCTTCGGCTTCATCGCGTCGAGCGACGTGCACAGCGCGCGGCCGGGCACCGGCTTCAAGGAGCTCGACCGGCAGGCGAACACGGAGGCGCGCGGTCCGAGCACGCCCGCGTTCGCGCGCGTCATGACCGGCCGTCGGGGTGAGCCCGAGGCGCGCTCGGTGGCGTTCGACGGCACCAACGTAATGGGCTTCGCGTTGCTCGAGTTCGAGCGCCAGGCCTCGTTCTTCTTGACCGGCGGTCTCGCCGCCGTGCACAGCGCGGGGCGCGACCGCGGCTCGATCTGGTCTGCGCTCGAGAGCCGCGAGGTGTACGGCACGAGCGGCGATCGCATCCTGCTCTGGTTCGATCTGCTGAATGCGCCCGGCGGCGCGCGTGTGCCGATGGGCGGCGGGGTCGCAATGAACGGAGCCCCCGCGTTCGAAGTGCGCGCGGTCGGCGCGCGCAAGCAGAAGCCGGGCTGTCCCGAGTACAGCAAGGCCGCGCTCACGCCCGAGCGGCTCGAGAACCTGTGCCGCGGCGAGTGCTACCACCCGAGCGACGAGCGCAAGCTCGTGACGCGGATCGAGGTCGTGCGCATCCGCCCGCAGATCGAACCGGACGAGGATGTCTCGACGCTGGTCGAGGATCCCTGGCAGGTGTTCGCCTGCCCGCCCGATCCGAACGGCTGCTCGGTGCGCTTCGACGATCCGGATCACGCGACGGATGCGCGCGACGCGCTCTACTACGTGCGCGCGATCGAAGAGCCTTCGCCGGCCGTGAACGGAGCGGAGCTGCGCTGCAGCTACGACGGCGACGGCAACTGTGTGGAAGTAAAACCGTGCTGGGGCGACTTCCGCACGCCGGTCGAAGATGATTGCCTCGCAAAGGTGGAGGAGCGCGCATGGTCGTCCCCGATCTACGTCGACCGGGCCCGATGAGCGAACCTGCGCCGAGCTTCACGCCGGTGTATCGCGCGTACGCACTCGGACTGCTGGTGGTCGTGTACGTGCTGAACTTCGTCGACCGCCAGATCCTGACGATCCTGGCCAAGCCGATCGCCGACGAGCTGCAGTTCTCGGACACTCAGCTCGGTCTGCTCACCGGGCCCGCGTTCGCGCTCTTTTACACCTTCGCGGGCATTCCGATCGCACGCTGGGCGGACGTGGGCGTGCGCCGCTCGATCATCGCGCTGGCGCTGTTCATCTGGAGCGGCATGACAGCGCTGACCGCGGGCGCGGCCAACCTGACGCAGCTCGCGCTCGCGCGCGTCGGCGTGGGCATCGGCGAAGCCGGTTGCAGCCCGCCCGCGCACTCGCTCATCTCGGACATGTTTCCGCTGGAGCGGCGGGCCACGGCGCTGGCGATCTACTCGCTCGGCATCCCGATCGGCGGCGCGCTCGGCAGCCTGCTCGGCGGTTGGCTCGGCCAGCTCTACGGCTGGCGCGTCGCGTTCCTCGTGGTCGGCCTTCCGGGCGTGCTGCTCGCGCTGGTCGTGCGCTTCACGCTGCGCGAGCCGCCGCGCGCGCCGGTGACGGGCAAGCGCGACAGCGTGCGGCAGGTGTTTTCGTTCATGCTGCGCCGGCGCGCGTTCGTGCACATGTCGATCGGCGCGGCGCTGCACGCGTTCTACGGCTACGGTGCGGCGTCGTTCATTCCGGTGTTCCTGATGCGCGTGCACGGCTTCGAGCTCGGACCGCTCG
>JANNLG010000157.1:0-11964 GCA_031396695.1 Deltaproteobacteria bacterium | reverse complement strand
CCCCCCTTTGCCTGGTTTCGCGCTCGTCCCCCCCGGGGCGACCGCGTTCGTGCGAGTGTACTCAGGGATTTCCGATGTGACAGCGGTGCGCAGTGAGATTCGCCGGATCGGCGCACGGCTTGCGATCCCCGGGAATAAGTTCCAACAGGAGGCAAATGTGAGGCGACTCTGCACGGTGATCGGGGTGCTCGCGCTCGTGGTGCGTGACGATCCGAACCCGTCGAGCGCGTCGCCGCCGGCCGCGCTGGCGCTGGTCCAGCCGCGCTAGTCGGCTCTCGGTGCCCGCGGGCTCGGCAATCCCTCGCGGATCTGCGCCGAGAAGTCAGGTCCGAGACCAGACGCCTTGGCTTTCTCGTCGATGTTGCTGATCGCCTGCAGCTCCGCGAAGGGCATGCCGGTGTAGAAGCTGCCGCGCTCGTACAGCAACTCCGGGAGGTAACCGTTCACGATCAGACGCCAGTCGAGCGGGAAGCCCTCCGGGGTCAAGTGTTGCACGTGCCGGCGGATGCTGGTCGTGCAGTTGTCGAGAAGCGCGTTGTACCACTCGGGCTTCTCGACCAGCTCGTTCATGCTCTTCAAGTAATCGAGCAGAAGCGCCTTCGCGGTTTCGGGCGGCGCCTTCAGTCGGTACAGCCAGACGTTCTCGCCGCGGAAGTTGGTGCGCACGCCGATCACGTCGCGCTCGTCGGCGGCCACGTAGTAGATCGGGTATTGGCGGAAGAAGCCGGCGACGGTCGAGTACTGCTGGCCCTCGACCTTGCGGGTCTCGATCGAGATCGCGAGGTGCTGTCCGTCCGAGAACTCCCACGACATGATCGTGTGTGCGATTGCGGGCGAGCCCCAGTGCGAGAAGTACATGTCGAGTCCGGTGAGCTTCGACAGGTCGTACGTGCGCGTCTCCCAGTTCTCGGTGAAATCCGTTTCGCTGCGGTAGCTGAAGTCGCGCACGTTGTGCAGCGTGAGAACGTCACCGTTCAGATCGCCGTGCGCGAGCTGGCCGACTTCCGGCTGCCAGGCGCCCGTGTTCGAGGGCGCGTGCGCGAAGAAAAGCGCGAGCACGGCCGCGAATGCGACGAGCGCGAGGCCCGCGCCGCGCGCGAACGGGCGCAGCCAGAACAGCGCCCACAGCGAGAACATCAGGAACACCGCGACCGCGGCGCGCGTGACCCAGAGCGGTGTCGGCAGCATGTAAGAGAGCGCGATGGCCGACCAGCCGAGCGCGCCGACTAGAAGAACTCGGATCAGGATCCGCAGCGCGCGGCTCATGCATCCCTCGAAGCTGGTGCGCGCATGGTTCCCCCTCGTCTGCCGCTCGACGGGCTCCGCTCAGTACGAGAGCGTCGCCTCGGCGAATGCGTAGCTCGAGTCATTGCCCTCGAACGCCTGATCGATCATGCCACAGCCGAACACGTGCGCGTAGTACCCGGAGAGCGTCACGTTCACGGTCGCCTGCACGCTGAGCGACAGGTCGAGCATCGTGCCGATCCCCTTTCGCCCGCCGGTGGCGGTGCCCGAGTAGCCGAACACGGAGTTGCTGGTCGCGCCGCCGCCCGCGTACAGGAGGTCGTCGTCCTGACTCACGCGCAGCCAGTGAGCGGTGGCAGCCAGCGTCACGATCGGCGCGGGCCGCAGCACGAGTTGCCCGAACAGGTCGCGGTTGTTCATAAGGTTGTAGAACGGATACATCGCGTACAGGCGCGAGGTGGGCAGCACCTGGAAGAAGCTCTCGTGCTCGTCGTCGTCGGGGTCGGAATCGCCTGAACTCTGATTGATTCCGAGGCGCAGCCACGGTTTTGCCCACAGCTCGGGAAGCTGGAAGCCGAGCTCGAACGCGTACGCCCAGGCGCGGTGGCTCTGGCTCTGCCAGTCACCGTACTGTGTCGCGCCCCAGACGAGCAGGTCGAGCTGACCCGGCCCGACCGGTTCGACGTGCGTCAGATTCGCGCCGAGCGTGTAGATCTCGATGTCGCCGTCGCCGTCGTCCGCCTGGCGCACCGGCAGGGGCCGGTTGTCGACCGGCACCAGATCGCGGCGGTCGCGGTACCAGAGCCCGAACATCCGCCCGTTCGTTCCGGGAAGGGCCTCGAGCGCCTTGGCGTTGAGCGAGACGCCGGCGACCCCGACCTCGAGCTCACGGTTGGCGTTGATCTCGAACCCGCCCCAGGTCGGCACGAAGCCGAAGGCCGTGACGTTGACCGCGGCGTCGTCGTACGCGAGCTGGGCGCCGTCGAAGCTGCGCCCCACGTGGGTGTAGTCGAACGGGCCGACCAAGCGCTCGGCGATCCGGTTCTTCTGCAGCCAGAGCAGCGTCGGGTCGGCCGATGGCGCTTCGAGCCCGTCGCGGAACAACTGCCGTCCGGCCTGCAGCGACACGCCGCTCGCGTCGAAGGGGTTCTTCCAGCGCAGCCAGGCGTTGCGCAGAATTCCCTTCTCTTGGTTCACCTCGGGCGTGTTCGTGAAGTAGCTCCCGCCCGGGCCGGGCGCATGCTTCGGCAGGCTCGTGAGCAGCGAGTTCTGGTACTGCACGAAGATCTCGACCGGGTCGCGCAGGACCCGAACCCCCACCTGCAGGCGATTGCCGAAGAAGCCGTAGTCGTAGTTCCGGATCGCGGAATCCGGCGCGGTGCGGAAGAAGTCGACGCGCTCGTAGCGCATCCGGTTCGACAGCTCGAGCCGCACGCGCGAATCGAACGGCCCGTCGGTCTCGAGCTGGGCGCGCGCCGAGCCCGCCGCCAGGAGAACCAGAAGCGCCGCGATCCACCCCACGCGGGCAACGTAACAGACGCTTCGACTCCGATCAGTCGCCGAGCCAGGCGAAGCTCGCGCGCAGCGCCTCGCGCCCGCCGGACTCGAGCACGTCGCCGTGTGCGACGGTCACGCGGTCGAAGTCCCAGGCGAGGATCCGGTCGAGCGATTCGCGCAGCGCCCGCTTGTCCTCGAGCATGGTGTAGCGGAACAGACGCGACGGTCCGAAGCGCCCCCAGGCGCCGTTCGCGCGCATGAACACGCGTGTGAACAGGCTCGCGGAGCGGCGCACGTTGAAGCAGAGATCGAGGCAGACGAGCGTGCGGCTGGCGCGGTGCAGGAACACCACCTCGTTCAGCTTCGCTGCCCCCGCCACGACGAGCTGTTCGAGCTGACCCGCCCAGAGCGGCGGCGCCTGCTCGCCGAGCACCTCGTCGACGCGTGTCCCTGCGAGCTTCTCGCGCAAGCCTGGCGCGCCGAACACGCGCGCGCGCGGGAACGCCTGCGCAGCCGTTGCCAGGAACATGTGGTGCAACAGGTTCGGCGCGATCAGCGCACGCACCGGACCGAGCGCCTCGATCTCGCGGCCGAGTCGGGCGGCCAGCGGACCCGGCGCGTGCACGAGCAGGCCGCCGTCGCCGAGCCGGATCACGCAGGTGCGCACGCCCAGATCGAGCCCGCCCACGCGCAGGGGCTGGTCGATCGCCCAGAGGTCGCGATCCAGCGCTCGCAGTCCCGTGTCGCCCATCGTGCGACGATGCTAGGCTGCGGTGGGCAATTGATCAAGTAGGTTGACTAATTCCGACACGCGTCCCCAAGACCGACGAGCGCGAGCAGATCGAAGCGGCCAAGCGCGTGAGCGTCGGGCACCTGCTGCTGAAGGCCGCGCGGCGCTTGAACGAGCGCGCGACCGCGCGCGTGCGCGAGCTGGCGCGGGTCGAGTTTCGCACGCCGCACACCGCTCTGCTGCCGCACATCGACTTCGAGGGCACACGCATGACGGAGCTCGCCGCGCGTGTCGGCACCAGCAAGCAGGCGGTCGGCGAGCTGGTCGGCGAGCTCGAGCAGATGGGGCTCGTACGGCGCGATCCCGATCCCGACGACGCGCGCGCGCGCCTGGTTCGCTTCACCGCGCACGGCCGACGCGCGCTTCTGCACGGGCTGTCGATCCTCTCGGAGATCGAGGCGGAGCTCGCGGCCGAGATCGGCAGCGTCCGCATGGAACGGCTGCGCGCGGATCTGGGTCGGCTGCTCGGCGCACTCGAGGGCGGCGGAGGCGTAGACTCGCCGAGCACGAAGACGGCAGGGAGGAAGCGACGGTGAGCGAGGAGCCCGCGCTGCGCGATCTCGAGCTCCGTTCGGGCACGACCCGCGTGCGTGTCGGAGGCCGCGGCGCGCCATTCATCTGGACGCACGGCTTCACGAGCTCGATGAACTCCGAGGACGCGCTCGGCATGTCTGCGCTCTTCCAATCGCTCCCCGACACGCTGCTGGTCCGCTACGACGCGCGCGGTCACGGTCGCTCCGCCGCCGGCCGTAACGAAGCCGCGGGCGCGTGGCCGGCGCTCGCTGCCGATCTGCTCGAGCTGTGCGACCAGCTCGGCCTCGAACATCCCGTTTCGGGCGGCGCCTCGATGGGCGTCGCCACGTCGCTGCACGCGGCCGTGCGCGCGCCGAAGCGCTTCACCGGTCTCGTGCTGGTCATGCCGCCGACGGCCTGGGAGACGCGCAAGGCGCAAGCGGATCTCTATCGCGGCGGCGCCATGCTGGTCGAGGCGCGGGGCGTCGAGGGCTACCTGAACGCGATGCGCCAGGCCTTCCGCGCGCGCCCGATCCCCGGCTTCGACGAGGCCATGCAGGAGAAGATGCTCGACGCGCTGCGCGCGAAGTCCGCCGACGAGCTCGTGCGCATGCTGCGCGGCGCGGCGCTGAGCGATCTGCCGAGCGCCGATCAGCTGGCTGCTCTCGATCTTCCGACGCTCCTGCTCCCGATCCGCGGCGATCCCGGCCACCCGCTCACGACGGCCGAGCGCCTGGCCGAGCTGATCCGAGGCTCCGAGCTGCACGTTCTGCGCGACGCGGCCGAGCTCGCGTCGCAGCGCGACACGCTGATCCGCTTCCTCGCGCGCTGCCGTCAGTCCGCGTCGGGCTCCTTTGCTTCGCGCTCGCCCGGCTCGCCGTAGTCCGCGTAGAACTCGGCCTTCCACTCGAGAAATCGCCCGGCCAGAATCGCGCCGCGCATCTCCGACATCAGCCGCTGGTAGAAGCGCACGTTGTGGATCGCGCCGAGGATCGCGGCCAGGATCTCGTTGGCCGCGTACAAGTGGTGCACGTACGCGCGCGTGAACGTGGCGCAGGCGTAGCAGTCGCAGCTCGTGTCGATCGGATACATGTCGCGCCGGTAGCGGCGGTGGTTCATGCGGATCCGCCCGCGGCGCGTGAACAGCGTCGCGGATCGCGCGTAGCGCGTGGGGATCACGCAGTCGAACATGTCCATGCCGCGCTCGACCGACTCGACCAGGTCCTCGGGCAGGCCCACGCCCATCAGGTAGCGCGGCTTCGCCTCCGGCAGCAGCGGCGCGGTGATCGACACGATCCGCTTCAGCTCCTCGATGCCCTCGCCGACCGAAACGCCGCCGATCGCGTAGCCGGGCGAGTCGAAGCGCACCGTCTCGCGCGCCGAGAGCGCGCGCAGCTCGGGATACACCGAACCCTGTACGATCGGAAACAGCGCCTGCTGCGAACCCTCGTGCGCCTCGAGACAGCGCGCGAGCCAGGCCAGCGAGTTCTCGACGCCGCGCCGCGCGAGCTCGGGCGTGGCCGGATATGGCGTGCACTCGTCGAAGGCCATGATGATGTCGGCGCCGAGCGCGTGCTGGATCTGGATCGACCGCTCGGGAGTGAGCATGACCGCCGAGCCGTCGATCTCGTTCTTGAAGCGCACGCCCTCGGGCGTGATCTGCTTGTGCTTCAGGCTGAACACCTGGAAGCCGCCCGAGTCGGTCAGGATCGGTCCGTCCCAGGCCATGAACGCGTGCAAACCGCCGGCCTTCTTCACCAGCTCGGGCCCGGGTCGCAGCAGCAGGTGGTAGGTGTTCGCCAGCACGATCCGCGCGCCGGTGGCCTTCACCTGCTCGGGCGTCATTGCGCGCACCGCGGCGTGCGTGCCGACGGGCATGAAGACGGGCGTCTCGACCTCGCCGTGCTCGGTCGAGAGCCGCCCGGCGCGGGCCGCGCAGCCGCGGTCCGTCGCCTCGAGCGCGAAGCGGATCACGGCTCGCGGACGAAGATCTTGGAGCGGCCGATCAGGCGCTCGGGCAGGATGCGGATCGCGCGTTCGGGATCCGCGACCGCGCGCCCGAGCCGCCACGCCTCGACGCCCGTGCCGCGCAGCGCCGCGAGCGTGCGCTCGACGTCGGATTCGTCCACGGCCACGGTGAAGCCGACGCCCATGTTGAAGACGCTGGCCATCTCGGCCGCGTCGAGCTCGCCGAGCTTGCGGATCATCGCGAAGATCGGGAGCGCGGGCGGCAGGAAATCGATCTCGAAGCCGCACGGCGCCTCGATCCGCCGGATGTTCAGGAAGCCGTCGCCGGTGATGTGCGCGAGCGCGTGCGGCTGCACGCCCGCCTTTGCGAGCGCGTCGACCTGCGCGACATAGATCCGTGTCGGCTTCAAGAGCTCCTCGCCGAGCGTGGTGCCGAGCTCCGCGACGTACTCTTCGAAGCCGAGCTTGCGCTGCAGCACCGAGCGGGCCAGCGTCAGACCGTTCGAGTGCACGCCGCTCGATGCCACGCCGATCAACGCGTCGCCCGGGCGCACCTTCGAGCCGTCGATCAGGCCGCCGTCGGGAACGATCCCGATCGCCATGCCGACCAGGTCGAGGCCGCTGCCCTCGCGCGCGCCGCGCAGCATGGCGGGAATCATGGCGGTCTCACCGCCGACGATCGAGACGCCCGCCTGCCGCGCGCCCTCGCACAGGCCCTTGCCGATCTGCCCGAAGACTTCCGGGTCGCAGCGCTCGACCGCGATGTAGTCGAGCATCGCGATCGGCTTCGCACCCACGCACAACAGGTCGTTCACGTTCATGGCCACGCAGTCGATGCCGACCGTGTCATAGCGGCCGAGCACCTGCGCGACCAAGAGCTTCGTGCCCACGCCGTCGGTCGTGAGCGCGAGGTGCAAAGGGCCAACGCGCACGACCGCCGCGAAGTGACCGATGCCGATCTCGCTCGCCGCGCCGAAGGCCTGCGTGGGCGCGATCTCCAGAATCAGGCGCGCGAGGGCGCGGTCCGCTTCGCTCGTGTCGACGCCGCTGCGCGCGTACTCGCTCTGGCTCATTCGCGCCCCGCGCTGGCTGGAGGTCAGGTGTTCTTGGACTCGCCGCGGCTCCGCCGCAGCCGCACGCGCCGCGTCTTCGCCTTCAGCTTCGCTCGGTGGCGCGCGCTCTTCTTGCGGTTCCGGTGCCCGAGCTTGGTCGATTTCTTCATGGCGACGCGCAGCTTACCCGCCCGACGGCCTCCGTGCCACCAAGCCGCGATACGATCCCGGCGTGCTCGGAGCGAGCGAACAGATAGGCGAAAGTTGAGCGGGCGGGTCCGCGTTCGGCCGGGGGTGCCCGAGGCCGCGCTGCGCGTGCTCGAGGAAGCGCGACTCGCGTTCGACGTCGGAGCGCTCGACGCAGAGGGCGCCGACGCGCTGCTCTGCCTGCTCACCGACCGGATCGACGCGACGTTTCTCGAGCGAGCCGCTCACCTGCGCATCGTCGCGAACATGGCGGTGGGCACGGACAACATCGACCTGGCCGCGGCTGCGCGGCTCGGCATTCCGATCTCGAACACGCCCGACGTGCTGACCGACGCGACCGCCGACCTGGCCTTCGCGCTCCTGCTCGCAGCCGCTCGGCGGCTCGCCTGGGCCGATCGCTACGTGCGCGGCGGCGGCTTCGTCGGCTGGAACCCCGAGCTCGGCCTTGGTCTCGACGTCACCGGCCGCACGCTCGGGATCGTCGGCGCGGGCCGGATCGGCCGCGCGGTCGCGGAGCGCGCGCGCGGCTTCCGCATGGAGGTGCTGTTCCACTCGCGTGCCGCCGGTACACCGCTCGCCGAGCTGCTCGCGCGCAGCGACTTCGTCTCGCTGCACGTGCCGCTCACGGCCGAGACGCGTCACTTGGTCGGCGCGCCCGAGCTCGCGCGCATGAAGCAGAGCGCGGTGCTCGTGAACACCGCGCGCGGCCCGATCGTCGACGAGACCGCTCTGGTTCGCGCGCTGCAAACCGGCGTGATCGCCGCCGCCGGTCTCGACGTGTTCGAGCACGAGCCCGCGCTCGCGCCCGGCCTGCGCGATCTGCCGAACGTCGTGCTCGCGCCCCACATCGGCAGCGCCACGATCGCGACCCGCGCGCGCATGGCCGAGGTCGCGGCGCGCAACATCGTCGCGGCGCTGCGCGGCGAGCCGATCCCGAATCGCGTGGTGTAGCGCTCGGGGTCTATCGAAAACCAGCGACACATCGCAGAGTAGTCCCATGAGCCTCGACCGCGAGTTCGACCTTCCGCGCACGCTTTTGCAGGTGCTGTGCATCGGCGGCTTGATCGCGGGCGCCTTCTGGGTGATGAGCCCGTTTCTCGGCGCGCTCACCTGGGCCACGATGATGGTGGTCGCGACCTGGCCGGTGCTGCTGCGCGTGCAAGCCGCGCTGTGGGGTCGGCGCAGTCTGGCCGTCGCGGTGATGACGATCGCGATCTTGCTCGTGCTGGTCCTGCCGCTCTACGTCGGCAGCGTGACGATCGTCGAGAACACCGACAAGTTCGAGCTGCTGACGAATTGGATCGTCGGACTCGCGAGCTCCGCGCCACCCGATTGGGTGAGCGCGATCCCGCTGTTCGGCGCGCGCCTCGAAAACGGCTGGCGCGAGATCGCAGCGTCGGGACCTGACGCGATCTCCGGACAGCTCGCGCCGTACGTGCGCGAAATAAGCGCCTGGCTGATCGGCGAGGCTGGAAGTCTCGGCGCCATGTTGATCCAGTTCCTGCTCACCGTCGGCATCGCGGGCATCCTGTACCTGCAGGGCGAGGACGCGGCGGCGCTGCTGGTCCGTTTGGCGCGACGCGTGGGCGGAGCGCAGGGCGAGCGCGCCATCCACCTCGCCGGCGCCGCGATCCAGGCGGTAGCGCTCGGCGTGGTGGTCACCGCGATGGTGCAGTCGGGCCTCGCGGGGCTCGGCATCGCGGTCGCGGGCGTGCCGTTCGCGGGCGTGCTCACCGCGCTGATCTTCGTGCTCTGCGTGGCGCAGCTCGGACCGGCGCTCGTCTTCATTCCGGCGATCGCCTGGATGTACTGGCAGGGCAACAGCGGCTGGGCGACTGCGCTGCTCGTCTGGGCCGTGCCGGTCACGTTGCTCGACGGGGTGCTGCGCCCCTACCTGATCCGGAGGGGCGCGGATCTGCCCCTGATGCTGATCCTGCCGGGTGTGATCGGCGGCCTGATCGCGTTCGGCGTGCTCGGGCTGTTCATCGGGCCGGTGTTGCTCGCCGTGGGCTACACGCTGCTGGTCGCGTGGCTCGAGCAGGGCGAGACAGGCGCGCCGTCGCGGGAGTAGCATTTCCGCGATGACGACCCCCGCTTCCTCCTCGCCCACGAGCCCGACGACGCTCGACGCCGTGATCGTCGGCGCCGGCTTCTCCGGCCTGTACATGCTCCACAAGCTGCGCGGCCTGGGCCTGCGCGCGCGCGTCTTCGAGGCCGGCAACGGCGTCGGCGGCACCTGGTTCTGGAACCGCTACCCGGGCGCGCGCTGCGACGTCGAGAGCATGGAGTACTCGTTCAAGTTCGACGACGCGCTGCAACAGGAGTGGGTCTGGAGCGAGCGCTACTCCGAGCAGCCCGAGATCCTGCGCTACCTGAACCACGTCGCCGACCGCTTCGACCTGCGCCGCGACATCGCCTTCGAGACGCGCGTGACGAAGGCGCACTTCGACGAGAAGTCCGGACGCTGGAACGTGGCGACCGATCGCGGCGAGAGCGTGTCCGCGCAGTACTGCATCATGGCGACGGGGTGCCTGTCGTCGACGAACACGCCGAAGTTCCCGGGGCTCGAGTCGTTCAAGGGCCGCGTCTTCCACACCGGCAAGTGGCCGCACGAGCCGGTCGATTTCACCGGCCGGCGCGTTGGCATCATCGGCACGGGCTCGTCCGCGATCCAGACCATCCCGATCGTCGCAAAGCTTGCCCGACACCTGACGGTGTTGCAGCGCACGCCGAACTTCTCGGTGCCGGCGCAGAACGGGCCACTCGATCCGGCGACGCAGGCACGCATCAAGGAGAAGTACGGCGAGCTGCGCCGGCTCGGCAGCACGATGCCGTTCGGCTTCGACGTGCAGTACAACGAGAAGAGCGCGCTCGAGGCCACACCCGAGGAGCGCGAGGCTGAATTCGAGCAGCGCTGGCAGCACGGCGGCCTGCCGTTCCTGGGCTGCTACTCCGACCTGCTCTACGACAAGGCGGCAAACGAGCTCGCGGCCGACTTCATCCGCGCCAAGATCCGCGAGATCGTGAAGGACCCGGAAGTCGCCGCGCTGCTCACGCCCGACAGCGTCGTCGGCTGCAAGCGCCTGTGCAGCGACACCGGCTATTTCGAGACCTTCAACCGCGACAACGTGACGCTGGTCGACGTGCGGTCCAGGCCGATCGAGCAGATCCTGCCGACGGGACTGCGCACGGCCAAGCAGACCTACGAGTTCGACGATCTGATCCTCGCCACCGGCTTCGACGCGATGACCGGAACGCTCGTGCGCATCGACATCCGCGGCGTTGGCGGCGCCACGCTCGCGGAGCGCTGGTCCGAGGGGCCGCGCACGTATCTCGGGCTGACCACCGTCGGCTTCCCGAATTTGTTCATGATGACCGGGCCGGGCAGCCCGTCGGTGCTCTCGAACATGGTCGTGTCGATCGAGCAGCACGCGGAGTGGATCGCGGACTGCGTTGCACACCTGCGCGCGCGCGGACTCTCGCGCATCGAGGCCACGCCGCAGGCGCAGGACGCCTGGGTCGCGCACGTGAACGAGGTCGCCGACTCCACGCTCTACCCGCAGTGCAACTCCTGGTATCTCGGCTCGAACGTGCCGGGCAAGCCGCGCGTGTTCATGCCGTACCTGGGCTTTCCGGCGTACGTCGAGAAGTGCAAGGAAGTCGTGTCGCGCGGCTACGAGGGCTTCCGGCTCGCCTGAGCGCGCGATGACCTCTGCACCGAGCTTGCGCGCGCGCGTCTACTACGACTTCGCGTCGACACTTTGCTATGTAGCGCACCGCGTGTTCGGCGAGCTCGAGCCGCGGCTCGAGGAGCTCGGTGTCGTGCTCGAGTGGCATCCGCTCGACCTCGCGGAGCTGCTCGGCTGGCGGCGCGGTGCGGAAGTCGACGAGTCGCGGTTCGCGAACGCCGAGCGGGTCGCGGCGGAGCTCGGCGTCGCGGTGCGGCCGCTGCCGGTCTGGCCGGATTCACGCGACGCGCTCGCCGCCGCGCTCGTGCTCGGTCAGGGACCGCGCGAGGCTGCGTTCCGTGAGCGCGTCTGGGGCGCCGCCTTCGAGGAGCGGCGCGAGCTCGACGCGCCGGGCGCGCTCGCTAGCTTCGCGCGCGATCTGGGGATCGTCTTCGAGCCGGACGACATCGCCCGCGCACGCGCGTCGCTCGAGCGCAGCGCGCGCGAGGCGAGCGAGCAGGGCGTGACGGGCCTGCCGACGGTCATGCTCGGCGCATTCCCGTTCCCGGGCATCCAGTCGCGCGAGACGACGCTGCTCGTGTTCGAGCGCTGGGCGCGCAAAAACCGCGCGCCCGAGCTGGTAGGCTAGTCCACGGACGACGAAGGAGATCGACATGGACGTTCAAGGTGGGTGCTACTGCGGCGCGCTTCGCTACCGCACGACCGGCGAGCCGCTGATGCGCGCGCAGTGCCACTGTCGCGAGTGCCAGTACATCACGGGCGGCAGCCCGAACGTGTTCATGGCCATGCCCGAGTCCGGCTTCACGTACACGAAGTCGCAGCCCAAGCAGTTCCGCCGCAAGGACCTGCCGACTCCGGTCACGCGCGAGTTCTGCGCGGAGTGCGGCACGCACGTCGTGACGCGCGCGCCCGGACTTCCCGGCGCGGTGATCGTGAAGGTCGGCTCGCTCGACGATCCGAAAGTGTTCGGCTCGCCGCAGATCGCGATCTTCACCGTCGACAA
>JANNLG010000137.1:0-2480 GCA_031396695.1 Deltaproteobacteria bacterium | reverse complement strand
CCCGACGGCCGCACGCTCGTCGTCGCCGAGTCGATGGCGTCGCGGCTCACCGCGTTCGAGATCGCGGCCGACGGCTCGCTCTCGAAGCGGCGCGTGTTCGCGCAGCTCGAGCGCAAGATTCCCGACGGCATCTGCCTCGACACGGAGGGCGCGATCTGGATGGCGTCGCCGTTCGGTCACGAGTGCGTGCGCGTGCACGAGGGCGGTCGCATCAGCGCGACGATTCGCGTCGAGTCGCAGGCGTTCGCCTGCATGCTGGGCGGTCCCGACCGCAAGACGCTGTTCCTCTGCACCGCCGAGGACTCGGATCCGGTGAAGTGCGTCGCGTCGCGCAGCGGCAGGATCGAGTACGTGCGCGTGGACGTGGCGGGCGCGGGCCTGCCCTAGGCGCTCGCGCGCTTCTCGAGCTGCGCCGCGATGTGGCGCAACAGGATCTCACGCGTGATCGGCTTGGTGGCGTGATCGTCGCAGCCGATCGCGAGGCTGCGCGCGCGGTCGCCGGCCATGGCGTTCGCGGTCAGCGCGATGATCGCGCCGCGGTAGCCGCGCGCGCGCAGGCGCTCGACCGCCGCGAAGCCGTCGAGCACGGGCATCTGCATGTCCATCAGCACGACGTCGAAGGGCTCGCCCGCGGCGCCGGCCGCGAGCGCGAGCGCGCAGCCGCGTTCGCCGTCCGCCGCGAGCTCGACGTCGAGTCCGGCGCGCTGCAGCAGCGCGCTGATCAAGCGCTGGTTGTCGGGTCCGTCCTCGACCAAGAGGATCCGGCCCGCGAGCCGGGCGTCGTCGGCGAACAGGGCCGGCGTGGGATCGCTGACCGCCAGCGCGCTGGCCTCGGCCGGCGACAGGCTGCGCAGGCCGTAGTCCTGGCCGATCGGGAGGCGCACCGTGAATCGGCTGCCGACACCGGTCTGTGTGGTCACCGAGACGTCGCCGCCGAGCAGGCGCGCGAGCTTGCGCGAGAGCGCCAGGCCGAGCCCGGTCCCGGCGTGCGCGCGCGTGAGCGAACCGTGCACCTGCGTGAACGACTCGAACAGCCGCTCGACCTGGTCCGACGCGATGCCGCAGCCGGTGTCGACTACGGCGATCTCGAGCGCGAAGTCGACGGTGCCGATCTCGATTCGCACCGAGCCGCGTTCGGTGAATTTCACCGCGTTGCCCACCAGGTTGATCAGGATCTGGCGCAGGCGCGTGCGATCGCTGGCGATGATCTCGGGGATGGCACTCGTGACCACGGTCTCGAACCCGAGGCCCTTCGCCAGCGCTTGCGGCCGCAGCAGGCTCGAGACCTCGGCGACGATCGCGAGCGGAGCGCACGGCTCGCGTGCGGCCTCGAGCTTGCCCGCCTCGATCTTCGACAGGTCGAGGATGCCGTTGATCAGCGAGAGCAGGTGCATGCCGTTGCGGCGGATCGTGGCGAGCGCGGCGCGCATCGGCGCGGCCTCGGGCGAGGCGTGCAGGCCGAGCTCGACCTCCTCGGTGAAACCGAGAATCGCCGTCATCGGCGTGCGGATCTCGTGGCTCATGTTGGCCAGGAACTCGGACTTGAGCCGCGTCGCGTCGAGCGCGTGCTTGCGCGCGTCGTCGAGCGCGCCCCACAGTCGCACCTGGTCGCGCGCGAAGGTCGCTCCGACCCAGGCCATCGCCCAACACAGGAGCGCGTAGGCGATCGGGTTCACGGCCTGATCGTGCGGCGCGACCCAGAGCGCGCCCCAGTACATCGCGCTCGCCGCGAACGCCAATACGTACGCGAGCGGCGGCCGCACGGGCGACACCACCGCGAACGTGAAGGCCGCCATCGGAGCGACCATCGCATACGGCTTGTGGCGCAGAAGTTCGTGGGTGGGCGAGAAGATCACGCCGCCCATCGCGAGCAGCGTGCCCGCGAACAGGATCCACTCCGGCCAGCGCTCCGCCATGCGGCCACGCGCGACCAGGTACAGCGCCACGAAGCCGGTCTCGACGACGGCGGTGTACACGAGCGTCGTCACGAGCTCCGCTTCGCCGGTCAGGAGCGACATCGCGCACAAGAGCGGTGAGATCACCGCGAGCATGAGCGTGACCTGTCGCGCGGTGCGCACGATCAGACTGCGCATGCCGGGATCGTCGTCGCCCTCACCGGTGCTCACGCCGCGCTCCGCCCCCACTGGTCCTGAACGCCTCACATCGGCCTCCGGACGGGCGGGGCTTGACCTCGCGGCGGGCTCTAGAACTGCAGCTCGACCCGGGTCGTGCCCAGCGCAAAGCGCGGAATGACGCGCATGAAGAGCCAGCGCGCGAGCCCGGTGCGCAGCGCGATCGGCACGATCACGCGCATGACGAAACGCGCGAGCGGGGTCCGTTGCAGCATCATGCGCGGCGGACGGACCTGGAAGGCCTGGATCTGCTTCACCTCGGGCAGGCGCTCGGCGACGACTTCGAGCGCGGCCGCGTCGATCTCCGCGGCGCCGGCGTTGCGCACGAGCGCGGGCCCGAGGTGGTTG
>JANNLG010000135.1:0-1898 GCA_031396695.1 Deltaproteobacteria bacterium | reverse complement strand
CGCACGCGTCGCTCGCGTTCGCGGTCGAGCGTCACGTCGCGCGGACCGGCAACGACGCCGCCGCGGGCACGCTCGCCGCCCCGTTTCGGACGATTCGCCACGCGCTCGACCGCGCAGGACCGGGCGACACGGTCTACCTGCACGCAGGAACCTACCCGGAGGGCGTGAGCACCCTGGATGGCGTGATCCGCGGCGGCACGTCGTGGGCGAACGCGCTCGTGATCGCGGCGTTTCCCGGTGACGCCGTCGTTCTACAGCCGCCCGCGGGCTCGGATCGCGTGGTCATGCTCGCGGATAGCCGCGCGAGCTACGTGGTCATCCGGGGACTGTCGATCGATGCGCGCAACATGCGGCGCGAGGGTGTGAAGGTCACCTGGACCTCGCCCGGCCCGAGCAACGCGTCGCACCACATCCGGATCGAGGATTCCGAAGTCGTGAACGCGCCCCGCCACGGGCTGCTGATCGGCGCGAATCAGATCGAGCTCGTACGCCTGCGCGTGCACCAGAACGGCACGAGCGACTTCGACCACGGCATCTACATCACCGGCGCCGACAACCTGGTCGACGGCTGCGACGTGTTCCAGAACGCGGGCTGGGGCGTGCACGTGTACAACGGGGCTGGCAGCGGCGCCGATCGCAACGTCGTGCGCGGCAACCGCCTTCACGACAACGCGCGCCTGGGCCGCCGCGGTGCCGGGGTCATTCTCTCCAGCGGCGCGGACAACCGCGCGATCAACAACGTCGTCTTCGGCAACGAAGTCGGCATCCACGTCGACTACGGGGCCGTGCGGGCGCGCGTCTACAACAACACCGTCCTCGCGCAGACCGACGACGGCATCCACATCGGCGCGCAGGCCCGAGACACGGACGTGCGGAACAACCTGATCTTCGGGAGCTTCCCGAACTTCGTAAACGCGGGCGTCCGCACCACCACCGGCACGAACCTGATCGGCAACGTCAACCCGGGATTCGTCGACGCCGCGAACTTCGACGCACACCTGCGCGGGTCGAGCGCTGCGATCGACGCCGGCGCGACGCTCGACGGTGTCGCCATCGACTACGATCTCGTGCCACGCCCGCAAGGCTTCGCGTACGACGTGGGCGCGTTCGAGTACCCGGGGGTCGCTGCGCCGACCTTGCTGCAGCCGGCCCTCGAGTGACCTAGCCGAGCAGCCGGGTCATGACTTCGCGCAGCGCGGCCGGGTCGGCCTTGCCGCCGGACGCCTTCATGACCTGGCCGACGAAAAAGTTCAGCAGCTTGGTCTCGCCCGCGCGGTACTTCGCGACCTGCCCCGCGTTCGCATCGATGACCGTGCGCGCCAGCCGCTCGAGCTCGCCGGAATCCGAAACCGCCTCGAGGCCGCGCGCGCGCATGATCGCTGCGGGCCGCTCGCCGGTCTTCGCCATCTCTGCGAACACCTCGCGCGCCGAGCCCGCGGTGATGCGACCTGCGTCGATCAGCTTCAACAGCTCGACCAGGTGCTCGGGCGTGAGCGGCAGCTCGCGCAGCGCCTTGCCGGATTCGGTCGTGGTCGCGAGCACGTCGCGCATGATCCAGTTCGAGACGGTTTTCGGCTGGTCGTACAAGCGCAGCGCAGCCTCGAAAAACTCCGACACCTCGCGGTCCTCGGTCAGCACCGCGGCGTCGTACGGCGGCAGACCGAACGCCTGGCAGTAGCGCGCGCGCCGCGATCGACGCCAACGCAGGGCAGGTCGCGAAGTACCGAGCCGGCGAGGTGAAGCTGCTGAACTTCTTCGTCGGTCAGGTCATGAAGGCGTCGGGCGGCAAAGCCGATCCCGCCGCGCTGCGCGAGATTCTGGGACGGCTGCTCGGCTAGGAGCCCGGACGGGGTTAGTTCTGGCCGTCGAGTATATCGCCTCGCTTATCTCGCATTTCG
>JANNLG010000121.1:0-11925 GCA_031396695.1 Deltaproteobacteria bacterium | reverse complement strand
GAGCGACCAGACGCGGTCGAAGATCGGATCCGCGGGCGAGCGGCCGCCCGCCGGCCCCGTGCGCACGTTGATGATGCGCGCGTCGTGCGCGAGCGCCCATTCCAGGTCGCGCAGCGCTTCGTCCGGATCGAGCAGGGACAGCACGGGCGAAGCGAAGATGCGGCCGCGATACGCGAATCCCCACGTCTCGTCGAGCCAGCGGTTGAACGCGCGCAGGTTCGCGTAGCTCGCCGGAACGTCGTCCTTCAGGAAGTGCTCGACGCACACGCCGAGCGTCGGGAAGAGCAGCGCCGACTCGACGCCCTGCTCGTCCATGCGCAAGAGCCGCGCGTCTCGGTTCGTGAACGCTTCGTCCATGGGGATCTCGACCGAATTGGGCTCGACCAGGCGCTCGCTGCCGAGCGACTTCAGGAACTCGCGCAGCGAGCCGGGCCGGAGCGTGCGGTCGAAGCTCGAGAACGTGTCGTCCAGGAAGTGGAACTCGCGCTCGCCGATCAGGATTTGCTCGCCGCCGGCGGCGGGCACGGCGCGCACGGCGCTCTCGCGGTACTTCGGCTCGATGTAGCGCGTGAACGCGTCGCGGGACTCGTAGTAGTGGTTGTCCCCATCGAAGATGCCGAAGCCGAGGCTCGTCATGCGTGTTTCTTCAGGAAGTCCGCGAGCGGCCCGTTCACCGACTTCGGGTGCGTGACGTTGGGCGCGTGCGCGGCCCCGCGCACCACCACGAGTCCCTTGCAGTCGGGCAGGTTGTCGCGCAGCCCCTTGGCGGTTTCGAGATCGAAGGCCTGATCCGCCGAGCCGTGGAAGATCAGCGACGGGCAGTGGATCTCTTTCAGCTTGCCCATGAAGTCGTCGCGGGTGAGCACCGCTTCCCAGGGGTGCGCGGACTCGCACGGCGGCTTGGCCTGCCACTTGGCGATCCAGATCTCCGCCTTGAACTTCGGACCGAACAAGAGGCTCGCCATGTTGGTGGCGATCTCGCCGACCGGACCCTGCGAGAGCCAGGCGTCCGCGGTCTCGCGATAGCCGGCCAGCACCTCGTCGGGGAAGGGCGCCGCGGCGGTGTCGATCAGCACCAGCGCCTTCACGCGATCCGGATACTTCACCGCTGCGCGCATGGACAGGAAGCCGCCCTGCGACATGCCGACCAGCGTCGCCTTCGGAATGCCGAGCTGGTCGAGGATCCCGATCGCGTCCGCGGCCGAGTCGTAGTAGTCGAATGGACCCAGGCAGTCGCTCATGCCGTGGCCGCGCTCGTCCCAGGTGATGCAGCGGTACTGCGCGGACAGCGCTTCAACCTGCGAGGCCCACATCGAGTGGTCGAGCAGGAAGCCGTGGCTGAAGAGCACGGCCGGGCGATTGCCCCCCGAGTCTTCGAAGTACAGATCGTGGCGATTCACATTGGCAAATGGCATCAGCGGAACTCCGGCATGATCTTGGTGGCGAAAAGCTCGAGCTGCCTGTCCTGAACATGGCGCGGCGTGGTGCCCTGGTAGAAGAAATTCCAGGACAGCCATTCCAGGCTTCCGTTTCCGTGGCACTTCACGAGCTTTTCGAAATGGCGTTTGACCTGATCCACGGTGCCGCAGATCTGGTAGCCCTTCTCGATCATACGCTGAGTTGCGACTTCGTTGTTCTTGAACAGAAGCGGGCGGCAGTTGGGGTCGTCCTCGGGGTTCCGGAACAGCTCCAGGAACCCGAAGCGGCCGAAGTACTCCTGGTAGTCGTGGCCGGTGGTCGCGGCGGCGAGCTCGAAAGCCTCGTCGTAGGTGTCGCCGATCGTTATCGCGCGAACCGCCCCGCAGTTCTCGCCCAGCCCGAAGTCGTGGCCGTGGTCGCTGGCCGCGCGCTGGTACACCTGGCACATCTCCAGGAACTTCGCGGGATCGGACTCCCAGATCCACGGCAGCCAGCCGTGCTTGCCGCAGTTCAGAAGAGAGGGCAGACCGCCCGTGACCGGCACCCAGATCGGCGGGTGCGGTTCTTGATAGGGACGCGGGCAGACGCCGACCTTGCGGATGATGTCGTCGTCGTCGATCTCGCCGGGCGTGCCGTACTTTCGCGTGTAGCTCGGGGCGCCCCAACCTGTGATTCCCGCGTCATGGGGGTACGGCACCTGGAAGTACTTGCCCTTGTGCTCGATCGCGTCCTGGGTCCAGGCCTTCAGCAGGATTTCGATGTTCTCGTCGTACCGCTCGCGGTTCTGCTTGTCGACGTCGTCGCCCATGCCGGTGGCGATCGGCGCGCCCTGCCCCAGCACCTGCATCCAGCGCTTCTGGTAGCCGCGCGCGAACGCGACCGCGACGCGGCCCTTGGTGAGCTGGTCGAGGATCGCCAGGTCTTCCGCGACACGGATCGGGTTCGCGACCGTCATCACGATCGACATGGGCGCGAACTTGATGCGCTTGGTGCGCGCGGCGAAGTCGGCGAACAAGAGGATCGGGTTCACCGACAGCTCGTTGCCTTCGGTGTGGAAGTGGTGCTCGGTGGTCGAGAACGCGTCGATGCCGAGCTCGTCGGCGGTGATCGCGAGGTGCCGCAGCTCTTCCAGCATCATCTGGTAGCGCTCGGTCGAGCGGCCGATTGGGCGCAGGCGCTCGCGTTCCTCGAGCGTTGCGGGCACCGCGGGCATGGTGAACAGATCCACTTTCATGCGAAGCGCTCCTTGATCCAGGGCACGATCACGTCGAGCGCCGCGTTCTGACCGCTGCGGTCGCGCATTCCGCCGGGGCCGTAGCCGAGGTGGTCACCCGCCACGCGCTGGATCTGTTTGTCGGCGGCGGGTGAGCGCTCGAAGATCGCGTCGGTGTGGTTCGAGAACACCGCGTTGTCGCCCAGGTACGCGACGACGCAGGTCGGCACCGTGATCGCGGGCAGGCAGTCGAGCGTCGATGCGCGCGAGGCGTGCCCCGACCAGGTCGAAAGCCAGGCGCGCGGCGTCTGGTACTTGCCGAAGCCCGCCTCGAGGTAGTTGAACACGTCGGGTCGTGGCGAAAAAAAGGAACCGATCTGGCGGGCGCTGGGCAGGATCGACAGATCCGTGTAGGCGGGATGCGCCTCCGTGCGGTGGATCGCCATGTAGCGGCCGACGAAGCCGTGGCGCAGCACGCGCTGCTGTTCCGGCTGCGGCAGGCTCTCGAAGTCGGGCGCGCCGAGCTTGCGCAGCCAGTAATTCCACTCCTCGACGTGCGCGCGCGCGATCGCGTCGATGCGCGCGACGCGAGCGCTCTGCGCGGCGCGGTAGCGTGACAGGAATTCGGGCCCGTACTTCGACGGCTCGGGCAACGGCCGGTAGCCGTTCGCCGGCTCGTACATGTCGAGCGACGGGTCGATCGACAGCGGGTCGTTCTCGTCGGTGACGGACGGATCGATGATCGAGAGCATCAGCTTGCCCTGACCGAGGTGCGTGGCGAGCTGCACGATTCCGTCCGCGGGCGGCATCGCGAGCTTGTTGAGATCGCACGGATCTCCCGCCGCCGTGTCGGTGAGCCTTCCCGGCGGGGCGGTCTGCGCCTGCGACTGGTAGAAGCTGTACAGCGCGCCGCCGCCGCTGTTGCCGAGCAGCACGACCTTCTTGAAGCCGCGCTCCTTCAGGTGGCGGACCGCCGCCGCCACGTCGACGATGATCCGCTCGTGGATCAGGTTCACGTCGTTGTTGATGAAGCGACCCGCCTGGCCGAAGGTCGCGATGCCCGCCTCGAGCAGTCGCGGCATCGCGTAATGGCGCTGCATGTCGCCGCGTGGGTGCATCATCAGCGCGACGCAGGTCTCGGAACCGCGTGTGTACAAGGTGCCGTGGGACTCGCCGCCGTCCTCGGCCAGGAGTGGGATCGGCTCGACGCGTACGCCGTCGGGCAGCTTGTCGTACGACCAGAGGCTCGGTCCGGCCGCGGTGTAGCGGGCGATCTGCGGCATCGACATGTCAGCGCCCGTCCGCGGGCATGCGCACGTTCAGCTGCACGTGGTCGCGCTTCGCGGCCATCGCCTCGGGCGCGACGGTGAGCGGCTTCACGCTGTCGATGTTCACGGCCTGGATGTCGTTCGTGTCGTGCTCCTGCCAGAACTGCGCGGCCATCGCGCGCGCCTCTTCGCCGGGACCGTGCACCGCTCCGCGCGGGTGCCACATGATGGTGGTGCCCTCCATCGGCTGGCCGGCGATGCTGCCCGCGTGCAGGAAGCCGATCTCGTCGTAGTCCACGTTCCGGTGGTAGTACGGCAGGCGCGCCGCGTCGCGATCGCGCTGCATCGGGTTGGGCACGAAGTTGCAGAGCACCCAACCGTCGGCGCGGAACAGGCCGAACGCCGACGGCGGCACGTGGTTGCGGTCGGCGGTCACCGGGCGGAAATCCGTGTTGTGGAAGCGGAACGGGAACAGGTCGCCCTTCCAACCGACCACGTCGAACGGATGGTGCGCGTAGAAGAACGAGGTGAGCCGCCCGTCGCGCTTCACGCGCACCTCGTACTCGGCGCGGCCGTCGCCGTCCATGGCCTTGGGTTCCGGCACGCCGATCACGTCGGGGTCGTAGGGGTTGTGGCGGCCGAGGTTTGGGTGCTCGATGAACGAGATCTCGCCGCTCGACTCGACGTGCAGGAAGTAGTTGTCGCGCGTCTGCGGCACACAGCGATGTGTCACCCCCTTGGGCAGCACGATGTAGTCGCCGGGCCGGAACTCGAGCGGCCCGAACTCGGTCTCGAACGTGCCCTCGCCGCGGTGCACGAACCAGAGCTCGTCGGCGTCGGCGTTGCGCGCGAAGTACGGCATCGGCTCGCTGCGCCGGCTGACCGAGACGGTCAGGTCGTCGTTCCACCACAGGCGCGTCGGCGCGCCGCGCGGGTTCGCGCGATCGGTGGTGTCGACGCGCTCGCCGTCGACGTCGCCGGGCGCGTAGTCGCCCTCGACGCGCACCCAGCCGGTCGGCTCGTTCAACCGATATACGTTCGCGACACGACCCTGGAAGCCGCCGCGCCCGATCTCCTCTTCCTTCAGGCCCTTCGGCACGGCGACGTGCGCCTGCCGCGGCGTCTGTCCCTTGGCGAGATGGATCCAGGAGTTCTTCACGGCTTCGTCCTCAGCTGAAAAGCAGATCGTGCGCGTACTTGGTGTCGACGTACTCCTTCACGAGCACGATCTTCCCGCGCCGGAGCTTGAACACGAAGTGGTAGTGGTTCTTGTAGTCGCGCCCCTTGGCCGTCTTCGCTTCGAGCACGAACTGCACGCACACGCTCGAGCCCTCGGCGACCATGTCGACGACGCTGATCTTCATCGGCACGCTCGGGTCGTACAGACCCACGCCGCTGCCCATGAACGCGAGCACCTTCGCTTTGCCCTCGTAGGTTCCCGCCATGTCGCTGCCGGGTGGAACCCACCAGACCACGTCGTCGGCGAGCAGCTCGGGGAGCTTCGGGCTGCCCGTCGCGATCATCTTGAAGTAGCTCCGAATCAGCTTCTTGTTCTCAGCCGCGCCCATCGCTCACTCCTCCGAGGCGCGCGTCGAGGAACTTCGCCACCGCATCCGCCGCGCCACGCGGATCAGTGTAGTCTGCGCGGATCGCCGCCACGGGCAGGTCCGCGGCACTTGCCAGGCGATCGCTCCAGCCGGGGATCTCGGGCGCATCGCCGTCGATCGCGACCACGCCGTCGAGCAGCTCGGGCAACGCCAGCGCCGCGCCGAGCGCGAGCGTCGCGCCCTCGCGATAGCCGAGCAGAAACACCGGGCCGTCGCCGCGTTCGAGCAGCTCGAGCACGAGCTGCTGCACCTGCCACAGGCTGTCGCCGAAGCTCGCTGGCTCGGGCCGGCCGGCGTCGTCGCGGCGGAACCACGAGAAGCCCGCGTACGCGCGCCAGCGCGGATCGTCCGGCGGGGCGCTCGACAGGAACGGGTTGCGCGAGCGCGACGCCTGCGGCGCGAGCACGTCGAACTCGGCTTCGAGCGCCGCGCAGAGCGGCAACAGCTCGCTCGAATCCGCGCCGTCGGAGTGGAGCGCGAGCAGGGTTCCGCAGCGCTCGCGACCGGTCGCGCGCAGCTCGCGCCGCAGGAGCTGGCTGCGCGCGTTCATGCGAGCTCCTTCGGCGGCTCCCCGGCCGCACCCTCGCCCGCGATACACCCGAAAGCGACGGCCGGACCGAGCGTGCCGCCGCCCGCGAAGTAGTACGGACCGGTCGGCGACGCGATGCAGTTGCCCGCGCCGTACAGGCCGGGGATCGGCTGGCCCGCGGCGTCGAGCACCTGCGCGTGGCGGTTGATCACCGGCCCGCCGTTCGTGTCGAGCGTGCCGGCGGCGAGCATGATCGCGTAGTACGGACCGCGCCCAGAGAACGGGTGCATGGTCACGTTCTTCTCGGCGAGAGCGTGCCTCGTGCCCGGGTTCGCGAACGACCAGATTCTCGCGTGCCAGTCACGATCGTAGACGCCGGCGCCGCGCTGGAAATCCTCGTCGACGCCCCGCGCGCTCAGCTGGTTCCAGCGCGCGATGGTCTTCGGCAGCGTCTTCGCGAAATCCTCGGCCAGCCGCGCGCCGCCGGTCCGATCCGCGAGCGCCTCGAGCCGCGCGTCGATCGCCTTGGCGAGTTCCGCGAGCGTGTTCCCGCGCAACACGTAGGGCACGCTCGTGCCGGCCGGCGGCAGCGGGAAACGCCCGGCGAAAAGCTCGGCCGTGCGCTGGTCGTAGACCATGAACAGCAGCAGATTGATCCACTCGTGGCGGACGGGATCCCAGACGTAGTGCACGCGCGTGCGCTCGTTGTAGTTCGTCTTCTCGTCGACGACACGGACACCGAGTCGGTTCACCAGGATCATGCTGTCGCCCGGCGGCATGAACACGTCGTCGGGCGTCGAAGAGAATTGCAGCGCCTGCTCGAGCACGACCTGCGCGCGCCAGGCGCTCTGCATGTGACCGAGCTTCGCGCCCAGTGACTCGGAGATCGCGACGAAATCACCTTCGTTGGTGGGCACTGCGCAGCCGCCGAAGACCGGACCGGGCTGGAAGTTCAGCACCAGATCGGCGTTGTGCGTGTAGCCGCCGCTCGCGAACACGACTCCGCGTCGCGCGCGGATGCGAACCGCCTGACCGCCGAGCTTCTGCGCCTCGACGCCGACGATCTCGGACTTCGCGTTCCGGAGCAGCCGCTGCGCGCGGTGGCCCATCAGCACGGGCACCTTGCGGTTCTCGAGTCCCGCCTTCAGCTGCCGGACCATCTCGTCGCCCAGCCCGAACGACCCGTCCGGTTTGCGCGGCCAGTAGCGTCGGTCGACGATCTTGGTCGCGTTCGGCGGCTCGAAGTAGTCGGGCATCGGGCCGACCAGCACGTCGGCGGGCATCGAAACCAGCGCGCCCATCTTCTCGAGCCCGACCACGGCATCGGCGCCGCGGTCGTAGAAGGTTTCGATCAGATCGTACTCGTGCTGCGGCAGACCGAAGCGCGGCTTGCTCGCGTTGAACAGCAACGGATACGAAGCGCGCGACATCGCGGCGAGCGTCGCCTCGCGCGGCTCCTTCAGGCCGCGCTCGCGCTCGATCGGGTGATTCGGAATCCAGTACACGCCGCCGGACTTCGCGGTCGTGCCACCGAACACGGGGCCCTTCTCGAGCACGAGCACCTGCGCGCCGCGCTCGTGCGCGTACAACGCCGCCACCGCGCCGGCCGCGCCGGAGCCCACCACCACGACGTCGGTCTCGAAATCGAAGACGAGCGCTTCGCCGCTCCCGGACGCAGCAGTGACGCTCGCGCACGCGCTCGTCGCGAGCGCAGCGCCCGCGGCGCCAGCGAGCCCGAGGAAATCGCGGCGCGAAACGCCGCTCGCTCGTTCGGGGGGCATCGTCGGTCGGGCTTTCGGCCTAGTCGGCCTCGGCCCAGTCCTTCGAGTAGAACTGCCGGCACCAGCGGCGGAACTCACCGACCGGGCCGTCGCCGTCGCAGAGCACGGGCTTGGCGCGGAAGCGCTTGTTCTCCCAAATCTCGAAGTCCTGCGTGATCGCGCCGGACTGGTCGTCCATGTAGGCCTTTAGCAGCGCGAGTGTCTCGTCTTCGCTGCGGCCGTCCTTCTTGCCGATGATCGCGGTGCGGAAGTGCGTGGTCTCTTCGTCGATCGGCGTCAGCCCGGTCGAGATCACCGTCGTGAACATTCCCGGGTAGGTCAGGAAGTTGTACCCGAGGCCCCAGTTCTGGGCCTCCATGTACAGGTTGTCGGTGACGCCGCCCATCGTCGCGACCTGCTTGGTCGTGCCGATGTTCCAGAAGAACATGCGGCCGTCGAACTTGTGACTCTTCTCGGGCGGCATCTCCATCCCGTGCACGGTGTGGAAGTGCGGCCAGTCGATCGCGTTCTCCATGATGTCCTGCGGGCAGGTCTTCACCGACCACTCGTACCTCTGCCACGAGCTGGTCCAGTCGGCGTCGCCCCACTGCGGGAGCTGCGGGATCGCGAACTCCGGCGGCTTTCCCTCTTCGTGGTACCAGACGAAGATCTGACCGCTGCGCTCGACCACGGGCCAGGACTTCACCTCGGCCTTCGCGGGGATCTTGTTCGCGTAGGGAACCTTGGCGCACTTGCCGTCGCCGCCGAACTCCCAGGCGTGGAACGGACACTGCAGTCGCGAGCCGACCACCTTGCCGCCGCGGCCGAGGTGAGCGCCGAGATGCGGGCAGTAGGCGTCGAACACGCGCGCCTCGCCGTCCTCGCCGCGAAACGCGACGAGCTCACGGCCGAGATAGTGCAGACGCTTCACCGCGCCGACCGGAAGCTCGTCGGAGTAGAGCATCATGTACCAGCTGTTCGCGAAGCCGAAGGGGAAGCGCGCCATCGGACCCTCCCTGATCTGGTCGCTCGTCGGGGTAGACTTCGCCGACGATCGGCGAGAAAATTAGAACACGTTTCACCAGGGGCGACAAGCGGATTCAGGGGAGTTCCGGGATGGGCGACAGGTTGCGAGGCAAGGTTGCGATCGTGACCGGCGCGGGTTCGGGCATCGGCCGCGCGACGGCGCTGCGCTTCGCCGCCGAGGGCGCGAAGTTGGTGGTGAACGACCTGAACGCGGAGGCCGCCGCGCGCGTGGCCAAGGAAATCGAGGCCGCGGGAGGAATCGCCGCGGCGTTTCCCGCGGACGTGGCGGACGCGCGCCAGGTCGAGGCGCTGATCCGAGAGGCGACATCGCGCTTCGGCCGGCTCGACGTGCTCGTGAACAATGCGGCCGCGGTGATTCCCGGTCCGCTCGAGTCGATCAGCGACGCGGACTGGCGCCGCACCCAGGCGGTGACACTCGATGGTGTCTTCTTCGGAATCCGCGCGGCACTGCCGGTGATGGCCGCACAGGGCAGCGGCTCGATCATCAACATCGCCTCCGGCGCGGCGGTGGCGGGCGAACCGGGTCTGGCCGCGTATGGCGCGGCGAAGGCGGCCGTGGTCAACCTGACCAAGACGGCCGCCGTCGAGAATGCAGCGCGCGGCGTGCGCGTGAACACGATCCTGCCCGGACCGATCGAGACCCCGCCGCTGCTCGCGGCCGTCGACGCGACTGGCGGACGCGCCGGCTGGGATCGGCAGATTCCCTGCGGACGCCTCGGCAAGCCCGAGGAGATGGCTGCGGTCGCCTTGTTCCTCGCCTCGGACGACGCTTCGTACGTGCACGGCGCGGCGATCATTGCCGACGGCGGCGTCGCGGCGCGGACCAACTCGCCTAGATTCTAGAGAGGAACTTCTCGATCGCGGCGACGCACTCGGGCTCGTCGAGCGTCGGCGCATGGCCGCGCCTCGCGACGCGCAGCAGCTCGAGATCGGGCTTGCGCCGCGCCATCTCGACGAGCGTGGCTTCCGACAGGATGTCGGAGAGCTCGCCGCGAATCGCGAGCGTCGGAATCGCCGCGAGTCCCGTCCACAGCGCCCACAGGTCGGGCGGAACCGCGCCGCCGGAGCGCGTGGCCTCGGAAATCGCCGGGTCGTAGTCGGGCAGCAGCTTCCCGTCCGGTTGCTCGCGATAGGCGCGGCGCGCGAAGCGCAGCCAATCGGCGTGCGTGAACTCGGGGAAGAACGCCGCATTCAGGGCCTTCACCGCGGCGGCCGCAGCGTCCCAGCTCGCGACCTCGCCGCTCTTGCCCACGTAGTCGGCGATGCGCGCGATGCCCGCGGGATCGACGACCGGACCGATGTCGTTCAGAACCACGCCCGCGATCGCGGCAGGCCGCAGCGCAGCGAGCAGCAATGCGAGCAGCCCGCCCATCGACGTGCCGATCACGGCCACGCGCTCGACGCCAGCCGCTTGGAGCAGCTCGAGCACGTCCTGAACGTAGGTGGTCGGTACGTAGCGCGCGGCTTGCGGGTCGCGCTCGGAGTGGCCACGGCCACGCACGTCGGCCACGAGCACGCGGCGCGAGCGGGCGAGGACCGGCGCCAGCTCCTCGAAGTCGCGCGAGTTCCGAGTCAACCCGTGCAGACACAGCGCGGTCACACCGGAAGGTGTCGCTCCGGGGTAATCGCGGTAGTAGAGCTTCAGCCCGTCTCGGTTGGTGAAGGTACGCGCGGCGAATTCCTGGGTTGCATCGGCCATGCGCGCGATCATAGACGAGCGCGCCCCTCAGAGGGTCGGGATGGGCGCGATCGTGCCCGTCATCGGGCGAACCACGAAGTCGTCCCAGTACGAGATCCCGGTGCCGGCGTGGTAGACGGCGAAGGCTTTGCTGTCGGTCGAAGGGGGAACGTCGGTCCAGCAGTCCGCCTGCCACTGGCTCGGCTCCACGGACTCGGAGCTCCACACCTTTGCGCGCAGGCGCGCGCGGCCGCCGGGCGCGGTGTGCCGCAGTCGGAAGCGGTACCAACGACCCCTGTTGATGCGAACGCCGGTCGAGGCCGAGGCCCTGCAGCGCAGGTCGGGATACCCGACCTGGTCGATCGCGAACTCGCCCGCTGCATCGCCGCCGAGCAGGAATCCGGAGCTCAGGTCGGATGCTCCGACGCGCACGCCGACGCCTGTTGTGAGCGAGCCCAGCAGCACGTGCATACGACCCTCGAGCTCGTACGGTGCCCACTGTGTGCCGACTGTCCCGACGTACCGCGACACCGAAAGGTTCCCCGCCGAGGTCGCGGGCGATGCGAATGCCAGATTGCCGTCCGAAAACTCCCTGAGTTCGAAATTGCCGCCCCAGTCGACGAACCATGCCAGGCTGTTCCCCGGCTCCGTGTCCTCGAATCCAGCCGACAGGAGCGGCGCGCCAACCGTCTCGCCATCCCCGAGCAGCGTCACGCGATTGGATCGCACTGACTCCCTACCCAGTGAATCGTAGGAGGTCATCTCGATCGCGAGCATGGGCGCCGTGCGATCGACGCCGATCAGGCGGACGCGCGCGACGCCCGAGGCATCGGGCGCGGGCCTCCCGACGTTGATCCGCGTCGCCACGACCGGCCCCGACGCGACGCGCCCGATGTAGGCGTAGTAGCCGACGACGGCGGTTCCGGTCGCCGGAATCCAGCGCAGGGTGACGTCCTGCGCTGAAGCTTCTGCGGCGATCCCCGCAAAGACGAATAGGAAAGCAATCGGACCGAGCACGGACTTGAACATCAGGCGCCCCCACTACAGCTCGAATCGGTTCGCGGCGGGCGTCTGAAGAAGCGTCCGGACCGCATTTGAGGTGCGGACGTTCGCACTTGATCGCGAGCCTGACGGTGCCAGCGATCACACGTTGGAAATAAGTGGCACGAATGTCTGGCTCAGACGAGCAGCGAGAGCGGATCCTCGAGACGCGCGCGAATCGCTCCGAGGAGCTTTGCGCCGATCGCACCGTCGACGACGCGATGATCCGCGGACAAGGTGAGCTGCGTCACCGGTTCGACGACGACGGCTCCGTCGCGTGCGATCGGCCGCGGGTGCACGCGACCCACCCCGAGGATCGCGAGCTGTGGCGGATTCACGATCGCGTACAGCCCGTCGACACCG
>JANNLG010000044.1:0-4767 GCA_031396695.1 Deltaproteobacteria bacterium | reverse complement strand
GGCAGCGTGCTGCGCACGCGCGAGACGCCGCGCGCCGCGTCCGGCCCCGACCTGCGCCAGTTCTTCATGGGCAGCGAGGGGACGCTCGGCGTCGTGACCGAAGTGACGTTCTCGCTGCGCCCGCTGCCGGAGTCACGCGCGCTGGCGGCGTTCCACTTTGCAAGCCTCGACGCGGGCCTCGAGGCGATCCGCCGCTTCATGCGTGCGGGCTGGCGGCCACCGGTCGTGCGGCTCTACGACGAGCTCGAGTCGCAGCGCCAGTTCGCCAAGCAGTGCCCCGAAGGCCGCAGCATGCTGATCCTGGTGCACGAGGGTCCGGCGGGCGCGGTCGCGGCCGACGCCGCGGGTTGCGCCGCGCACTGCGCCGAGGAGGCCGGCGTCGCGGCCGACACGAGCGCGGTCGAGCACTGGCTCGAGCACCGCAACAACGTGCCGAGCTTCCGCGAGCTGAACGAGCGCGGCCTGGTGGTCGACACGATCGAAGTCGCGGCCACCTGGGATCGCGTCCTGCCGCTCTATCACGCGGTCGTCACGTCGCTGCGCGAGCTTCCCGAAGTCGTGCTGGCCAGCGCGCACTCGAGTCACTCGTACCGCTCGGGCACGAACTTGTATTTCACGTTCGCGGCGCGGGTCGAAGACAGGCAGAAGATGCCGGTGATCTACACCGAGTGCTGGCGGCGCGCGATCCGCGCCACGCTCGCGAGCGGCGGCGGAATCGCGCACCACCACGGCATCGGCCGTGTGCGACGCGACTTCCTGGCCGAAGAGATCGGCGACACCGGCGTCGAGGTGCTGCGCGCCTTCAAGCGCGCGCTCGACCCCGACGACCTGCTGAACCCCGGGGTGCTCGTACCGGCGAGCACAGCGCGCCAAGCGTGAGCGGGCAGGCGCTGCTCGCGCTCGACCTGGGCACCACGAGCGTTCGCGCGCTCGTCGTCGGCGAGGACGGCCGCGTGCTGGCGCGCTCGCAGCGTCCGCTCGGCGCGCGTTATCCGCGGCCCGGCTGGATCGAGCAGGACCCCGAGGAGATGTGGACGAGCGCGCAGGACGTGATGCGCGAAGCGCTCGCGGCTTCGCGGCTCGACGCGCGCGGCATCGCGGGGCTCGGCGTGGTCACGCAGCGCGGCAGCGCGCTCGCCTGGGATTCGCGCACGCTCGCGCCGTTAGCAAACGCGCAGAGCTGGCAGGATCAGCGCACGGCTGAGCGCGTTGCGGGCTTTCGCGCCGCCGGCATTCCGATCAACACGCTCGCCACCGCCACCAAGTTCGAATGGTGGATGAAGAACGACGACGCCGTGCAAGCCGCCGCGCGCGAGAATCGCCTGCGGCTCGGCACGCCCGACGTCTGGCTCGCCGCGCGCCTCTCGCGCGGTGCGCTGCACGTGACCGATCCGGGCAACGCCGCCTGCACGGCGCTATTCGACGTCGGCGCCGGCGAGTGGGCGCAGGGCCTGCTCGATCTGTTCGCGGTGCCGCGCGAGGCGCTGCCGACCGTCGTGCCCACGAGCGGCGTGCTGGGCGAGACGCCGGCCGAGCTGCTCGGTACACCCGTGCGTGTCGCCGCGCTCGCGGGCGATCAGCAGGCCTCCGCATTCGCGCAGGGAGTGGGGCGCGCCGGCGACGCGAAGCTCACGCTCGGCACCTCGGCCATGTTCGACGTGCACACCGGCGATCGGCCGGGGGAACCCGTGCCCGGCGCGTATCCACTCGCGCTCTGGTGGCTGCCCGACGGCACGCGCGCGTTCTGTATAGAGGGCGCGGTGATCACCGCCGGCAGCGCGATCGACTGGCTGGTCGAGATCGGAGTCGCGCGCGACGCGGCGGAGCTCTCGCGGCTCGCGGCGTCCGCCGCGTCGACCGGTGGCGTCGCGTTCGTACCCGCGCTGCAAGGACTCGGCACCCCGTTCATGGACGACGCCGCGCGCGGCGCACTGCTCGGACTCACGCGCGGTTCAGGCCGCGCCGAGCTCGCTCGCGCGGCACTCGAGGGTGTCGCACAGCGGTGTACGGACGTGTGCGAGGCGTTTCCGATCGGCAGCGGGCCGCTGCGCGTGGACGGAGGCCTCGCGCAGAGCGACTTCCTCGTGCAGTCACTCGCCGACTTCTCCGGCCGCGAGATCGCGCGCGCACGGGAAGTCGAAGCCACCGCCCTTGGTGCGGCATTCTTCGCGGGCCTGGCGACCGGCGTCTTCTCGAATCCCGACGCGTGCGCCGCAGTCGCGCAGCCCGCCGCGCGATTCACCCCTCGGCTCACTGCGCGCGAGCGCGCGCAATCACGCGAAGGTTGGCAGTCAGCCCTCTCTCGCGTGCGGGTTCGATAGCACCACAAAGGACTGATCCGGGCTGGTACGATGTCGACATGCGGTGGATCGTTCTCGCGGTTGCCGTCGGTATAGGCTCGATCCTCGCGCCTCCGACTCGCGCGGCCGTTTTCATCGTCGACAACACTGCCGATGAGATCGACGCCGCCCCCGGCGACGGAATCTGCGCTGCGGCGGACGGAAGCTGCACTTTACGCGCGGCGGTGATCGAGGCGAATCAGTTCCTTGGGTACGACGAGATCTTTCTCCCCTCTGGCACCTACCCGCTGACGATTCCAGGTGATGGTGAGGCGTTGGCACTCTCGGGGGATCTTGATCTCCTCGACGACATCGCGATTCGCGGGTCAGGCGCCGCTTCGACTCTGATCGATGCAGGGACTGCCGACGGAGCGATTTCCGTAGGTGGAGTGCATCTCGAGGTCGTTATCGAGACCCTCACCCTCGCGCGAGGCGGGTACGGACTGCGCGTGGAAGGAGGCGCGCCCACGATAACCGTCGCCGATTGCTTCATCGAGGGCGCGTCCGTTGCAGGGGTCTACTCGTCGTTCCCGCTTTACTACGGCGGCGGCATGCTCAACGTCCTCCGAACAAGCATCCGCGACAATCCCGGAGTTGGGCTTGAATGGCGATGGATCTTCGTGCCGCTGAACATCGACAGTAGCCAAATCACTCGCAACGGCGGCGGGATCTCGGTCGTCTTCGGCAATAACGTACAGCACACCGTGCGAAGGACCGTGATCGAGGACAACGGCAGCGGGTTCATCACGGATGACAACATGGGTGTTCTCATCGAAGACTCGATCATTCGTCGGAACAATGGCACTGGAGTGCGGTGCTACGAAGCCGGTTTTCGGATCTTCCGAACTACCATCGAGGACAACGCTGGTGTCGGAATTGACGCAGGCTGCAGCGTTCGGCTCTCACACAGTGCCGTAGTTGGAAATGGGTTCGGCGGTATTCTCGCTTGGAGTCCTTATGGCGGCACCGTTGTTGACTCCTCGACGATCTCGGGAAATAGCGGCGCGACCGTCGGCGGCATTGCAGGCCCCGCGCTCATTCGAAACAGCACGATCGTCGGCAACAGCGGCTCGGTATTCGGAGGTGTTGGGAGCGATCAGTTCCTGATGGCATCTCCTCGAGTCGCTGGGTCCATCGTCAGCGACAATGTCGCTGTATCCGGTGCGAGCGATTGCGGAACGCTCTTTCCGCAGGAGGCACCTATTGATTTCATGGGTGGCAACGTTGTCGGCGACTCGTCGGGATGCGCATTCACGTCGCTACCGAGCGACCAGATCGGTACTTCGGCGTCACCCATCGATCCACTTCTCGCGGCGCTGGCGCTAAACGGAGGACCGACTCCGACCCATGCGCTCCTGCCGGGCAGTCCCGCGATGGATGCGAATGCCGACGCTTGCGCGCTGACCGATCAGCGCGGGTTCGAGCGCCCGATCGACGGCGACTCGAATGGAGATCCGCTCTGCGACAGCGGTGCGTTCGAGTACGGCGCTGGAAATTTCGACGGAGACGCACTGGCCGACGACGTCGACAATTGCCCGCGCGTGGGAAACGTCGATCAAGTCGACTCGGATGACGACGCTGTGGGCGACGCCTGCGACAACTGCGTGCTCGTTTCAAATCCGCGCGTCGAGCGAGCTGAGCTGACGTATCGCCCATGGATCCGACTCAGCGGCGGTCAGCGCGACGACGACCTAGACGGCTACGGCAACAGTTGCGATGCGAAGTTTCCCGGGGTTGGCGGCTCGCTGGTCGCTACGGCGGATCTCACTCAGTTCCGAGCCAGCAATGGCAAAGCAGTCAATGCGCTTACCTGCGGAACGACCGGCACCGTCCCGTGTGCCGTGTTCGACCTCGACGAGACAGGAAGCTTGATCGGCAGCGCGGATCTATCGCGCTTCCGCGCTCTCAACGGCAAGCGGCCCGGCCCGAAGTGCGCGGCCTGCCCGTTGCCGTAGCTCGCTCGCTAGCTCGGCGCCCGCATTACCAAGAACCCCGCCCTCGGGAAGTGCACGACGACTTCGCCGACCAGCGGGTCGCTGCGGCGGATCGCGATCTCTTGTGCGGACGAGCGCACGAGCTCGCCGGCGATCGGGTCGCGGCCGTAGTCGTCGGCGAGCACGAGCACGCGGTCGCCGGGCTTCCAGCCGTTCGGTTCGCCGGGGTCGACGGCGGGGGTGGTTTCGGGCCGCGACGCCTTCGCGATCTCGAGCGCTTCCTTCCGTTCCATCGGCGTAGAGCGGCCGTGGCCGATCGCCTTCACGCGCTCGCACCAGGCGCGCACGCGCGGGTGCGGCTCGAGCAGGTCGCCGGCGGGCGGGTAGTAGCTCTTCAGGAACCAGATCGAGTGGTAGGTCGCGAAGTCGGCGAGGCCGGGCTTGGCGCCGAGCAGGAACGCGCGGCCGTCTTCGAGCTGTGACTCGAGCCAGTC
>JANNLG010000047.1:0-31367 GCA_031396695.1 Deltaproteobacteria bacterium | reverse complement strand
CCGAACGCGCCCGTGATCGCGGCGGTCCAGCTCGAGGCCGAGAGCCGTCCCACGCTGTGCTCGGTCCAGCGCCGCGTCTCCACGATTCCGCGCCGCAGCGCGGGGAAGAGCAGCAGCGGCAGCAGGCCGACCATGTACAGCGCGCGCCAGCCGAACGGCAGCGAGTTCACGAAGCCGTAGGTGAGCGCGCCCGCGCCAAAGCCGATCGCCGACACGCCTCCGAGCATGCCGATGCCCCAGCCGCGGTTCTCGGCCGGGAACTCCTCGGTGATCACCACGAACGTGACGACCGACGCGGTCACGATGAAGGTGCGCGTCAGGATCTGGAACAACACGAACTGCAAAGCCGTCTGGCTCAAGGCCGTCAGCGCAGAGCCCAGGCTCATGCCGATCACGCACGCCAGCAGCACGCGGCGGCGGCCGAGCCGGTCGGCGAGCGGAACCAGGAAGAAGGCTGGCAGCGCACCGAAGCGCGTGGCGCTGGTGAAGTCGCCCAGATCCGCCTTCGAGAGCCCGAAGCTCGCGCCGATCTGCGGCAGTGCGTTGCCGAGCAGCGACAGATCGTAGTTCTCGAAGAACATCGCGAAGGTCAGGAAGCCCAGCAGCCGGAGCTGCGTCGGCGACACGCCGTGCGGAATGCCGCCGAGAAACGGCGGGATCCACCAGGGATTCTCGCGCGGCGACCGATAGGAGGGCGGGCCTGCGGAATCCACCATGAGCGCGGCATACTACGTGACATGAGACGGACGGTCCCGTCAGACACTCCCGACCTGGCGCCCGCCTCGGCGCGCGGACCCGTGCGCGCGGTCACGGCCGCGGCGCTGTTCGACGGCCACGACGCCTCGATCAACATCAT
This sequence comes from Deltaproteobacteria bacterium, assembly GCA_031396695.1. Lineage (GTDB taxonomy): Bacteria > Myxococcota_A > UBA9160 > SZUA-336 > SZUA-336 > VGRW01. The sequence goes on along the minus strand of JANNLG010000047.1, from coordinate 30,511 downwards.
GCGGCGGCTGCTGCAGTCGCAGGGCGCCGAGGTGATCCACCTCGGCCACGACCGCTCGGTCGACGACGTGCTGACGGCCGCGCTGCAGGAAGACGCGGACATGATCGCGGTCTCGTCCTACCAGGGCGGGCACCTCGAGTTCTTTCGCTACCTGATCGACCGGCTGCGCGAAGCCGGTGCGGGTCACATTCGTGTGTACGGCGGTGGCGGCGGGGTGATCTCGCCGGAAGAGGTCGACGCGCTGCACGCGTACGGCGTAACGCGGGTCTTTCGACCCGAGGACGGCCAGAAGATCGGACTCGCGGGCATGATCGCGCAGATGCTCGCGCCGGGACTGTCGCGCCCGGAAGTCTTCCCGGAAGAGGAGCTCGCACGGCTCTCGTTCGACTCGACCACCGCGATCGCGCGGCTGGTGAGCTTCTTCGAGGCGCGCGGCGCCAGCGACGACGCGGCCGTCGATGCGCTCCGCAAACGGCTCGCCACGCGGCGGAGCGGCGCCGCGGCGCCCGTGGTCGGCTTCACCGGCACCGGCGGCGCGGGCAAGTCGACGCTGGTCGACGAGCTCGTGCGGCGCTTCTGGCTCGCGCATCCGGACAAGAGCGTGGGCGTGTTGTCGATCGACCCGACGCGGCGCACGAGCGGCGGAGCGCTGCTCGGCGACCGCCTGCGCATGAACGCGATCCGCGCTCCGCAGGTGTTCGTGCGTTCGCTCGCCACGCGCCGTGCGCACCTGGCGCTGTCGTCCGCCGTCGCCGACGGTGTGCGTGTCCTGCAGGCCGCGAACTTCGATCTGATCCTGGTCGAGACCGCGGGCATCGGCCAGAGCGATTCCGAGATCGTCGATCAGGTCGATCTGTCCGTGTACGTGATGACGCCCGAGTACGGCGCGCCTTCGCAGCTCGAGAAGATCGACATGCTCGAGCTGGCCGACGCGGTGGTCTTGAACAAATTCGACCGGCGCGGTGGCGAGGATGCGCTGCGCGACGTGCGCAAGCAGTGGCGTCGCAATCATCCGGAAGTGCCGCGGCCCGACGAGCGCGTGCCCGTGTTCCCGACCATCGCGAGCCGCTGGAACGATCCGGGTACGGATCGGCTGTTCGGCGAGCTGATCGGTCTGGTCGCAGGGCGAGGCTTCGCGGGCTTCGAAGCCGCGAAGACGCGGCCCGCATCCGGGTTGCCGATCGGCGCCTCGCTCGTGCCGGCCGAGCGCACGCGCTACCTGGCCGAGATCGCGGAAGCCGTGCGCGGCTACCGCAAGCGCGCGGGCGCCGACGCGACGCGCGCGCGAGGGGCGTTCGGCCTGCTCGAAGCCCTGCGTGCGCTGGGCGACGACGTGCCCGAGATGGCGACGCCGTTCCCCTCCACCGCGATCGCGGACGGCGCCGCGCCGATCGAGAGGCTCGCGCTGCGGCGTCGCTACAACGAGCTGCTCGCCGCGCTCTCCGATGAAGCCCGCTTCGAGCTCGCGAGCTGGCCCGAGCTGCGCGCGCGCTACAGCGCCGAGACGCAGTCGTACGAGGTGCGCGCGCGCGCGATTCCCGCCGCCAACTACGTGCGCAGCCTCTCCGGTCTCGACCTGCCGCGCGTCGCACTTCCCGACAGCGCCGACTGGGGCGAGCTCGCGCGCTTCGTGGCGCTCGAGAATCTGCCCGGGCGGTTTCCGTTCACCGCCGGTGTGTTCCCGTTCAAGCGCACCGGCGAGGAAGACCCCGCGCGCATGTTCGCGGGCGAGGGCCCGGCCGAGCGCACGAACCACCGCTTCCACTTGCTCGCGAAGGGCCAGCCCGCCGTGCGCCTCTCGACCGCGTTCGACAGCGTCACGCTGTACGGGCGCGATCCCGACGAACGCCCAGACATCTGGGGGAAGGTCGGCACCTCGGGCGTCTCGATCGCGACCGTCGACGACGCGGTGAAGCTCTACTCCGGCTTCGATTTGCTCGACGCCAAGACGTCGGTCTCGATGACGATCAACGGCCCGGCGCCCGTCGTGCTCGCATTCTTCTTCAACGCGGTGGTCGACCAGGCGGTCGAGCAGCACCTGCGCGAGACCGGTCAGGCCGAGCGCGTGCGCGCGGAGCTGCGCGCCAGCGCGCTTCGCGCTCACGAGACCAGCCTGCCGAGCTACGAGGGTGCGCTGCCCGAAGGCCACGATGGCCGAGGCCTGCTGCTGCTCGGCAGCTCCGGCGATCGCGTCGTCGACCCCGAGACCTACGCGCGCATCCGCCGCGAAGCGCTGGCGCGCGTGCGCGGCACCGTGCAGGCCGACATCCTGAAGGAAGACCAGGCCCAGAACACCTGCATCTTCTCGTCGGAGTTCTCGCTCAAGCTCATGGGTGACGTGCAGGAATATTTCTCGCGCAACGCGATCGAGAATTTCTACTCGGTCTCGATCTCCGGCTACCACATCGCCGAGGCCGGAGCGAACCCGATCTCGCAGCTCGCCTTCACGCTCGCGAACGGCTTCACCTACTGCGAGTACTACCTGAACCGCGGGCTCGCGATCGACGAGTTCGCGCCGAACTTCTCGTTCTTCTTCTCGAACGGCCTCGATCCCGAGTACGCCGTGATCGGACGCGTGGCGCGGCGCATTTGGGCGATCGCCATGCGCGAGCGCTACGAGGCGGCCGAGCGCAGCCAGAAGCTCAAGTATCACATTCAGACTTCGGGGCGATCGCTGCACGCGCAAGAGATGTCGTTCAACGACACGCGCACGACCCTGCAGGCGCTGCTCGCGCTGCAGGACAACTGCAACAGCCTGCACACCAACGCCTACGACGAGGCCGTGACCACGCCGACCGGCGAGTCCGTGCGCCGCGCGCTCGCGATCCAGTTGATCCTGAACCGCGAATTCGGCTGGCTCAAGAACGAGAACCCGATCCAGGGCTCGTACTACATCGAGCAGCTCACCGACGCGGTCGAGGAAGCGGTGCTGGTCGAGTTCGAGCGCATCTCGTCGCGCGGCGGCGTGCTCGGCGCGATGGAGACCATGTACCAGCGCGGCCGCATCCAGGACGAGAGCCTGCACTACGAGTCGCTGAAGCATTCGGGCGAGCTTCCGATCGTGGGCGTGAACACGTTCCTCGCGCCCAACCCCGAGAGCGATGCCGCGACGCCGCGCGAGCTGATCCGCGCCTCGGACGCCGAGAAGCAGGCGTGTCTCGCGAACTTGCGCGCGTTCCAGACGCGGCACGCGGACGAGGCGCCCGAGGCGCTGCGCCGCCTGCAGGAGATCTCGCGCAACGGCGGCAACGTGTTCGCGGAGTTGCTCGAAACGGTGAAGGTCGCCAGCCTCGGACAGATCAGCGAGGCCCTCTTCGACGTCGGCGGCCGCTACCGCCGCAGCATGTAAAGGCGCGGATCGCCTGATATTCTCCGGCGCGTGAGTGAATCCATCCCGAAGTCCAAGGCAGACGTCGCCGCCTGGCGGAAGCTCGCGAGCGAGGATCTAGGCGGCGAGAGCCCCGACACCCTGGTGTGGAACACGCCGGACGGCATCGCGGTGAAGCCGTTCTACACCGCGGCGGATCTCGAAGGACTCGAGCTCACCGACACGATTCCCGGCGCGTTTCCGTTCTTGCGCGGACCGCGCGCGACCATGTACGCGCACCGGCCGTGGACGGTGCGCCAGTATGCGGGCTTCTCCACCGCCGAGGCCTCGAACGCGTTCTTTCACGCGAATCTGAAGGCGGGCCAGATGGGCCTGTCCGTCGCGTTCGATCTGGCCACGCACCGCGGCTACGACTCGGATCACCCGCGCGTGGTCGGCGACGTGGGCAAGGCGGGCGTCGCGATCGATTCGGTCGAGGACATGAAGATCCTGTTCAACGGCATCCCGCTCGACAAGATGTCGGTCTCGATGACGATGAACGGCGCGGTGATCCCGACGCTCGCGAACTTCATCGTCGCGGCGGAGGAGCAGGGCGTGCCGGCCGCCAAGCTCACGGGCACGATCCAGAACGACATCCTGAAAGAGTTCATGGTGCGGAACACGTACATCTATCCGCCCGAGCCCTCGATGCGGCTGTGCGCGGACGTGATCGCCTACACCGCGAAGCACATGCCGCGCTTCAACTCGATTTCGATCAGCGGCTACCACATGCAGGAAGCCGGCGCGACGCAGGTGCAGGAGCTCGCGTTCACGCTCGCCGACGGACTCGAGTACGTGCGTGCGGCGCTCTCGCGCGGGCTGGCGGTCGATGCCTTCGCGCCGCGGCTCTCGTTCTTCTGGGCGATCGGCATGAACTTTTTCATGGAGATCGCCAAGATGCGCGCCGGCCGCATGCTCTGGGCGAAGCTCATGCAGCAGCACTTCGCGCCCAGGGACCTGCGCTCGCTCGCGTTGCGCACGCACTCGCAGACCTCGGGCGCGAGCCTGACCGAGCAGGATCCGTACAACAACGTGGTCCGCACCACGATCGAGGCGATGGCGGCGATACTCGGCGGCACCCAGTCGCTGCACACCAACGGCTTCGACGAGGCGGTCACGTTGCCGACGCCGTTCTCGGCGCGCATCGCGCGCAACACCCAGCTGATCCTGGCGGAAGAGACCGGCATCACGCGCGTGATCGACCCGCTCGGCGGCTCGTACTACGTCGAGAGCCTGACGGCCTCGATCGCGCGCGAAGCCGAGAAGCTGATCGCCGAGGTCGAGGCGCTCGGCGGCATGACCAAGGCCATCGAGCAGGGCATGCCGAAGCTGCGCATCGAGGAGGCCGCCACGCGCCGACAGGCGCGCATCGACCGCGGCGAAGACGTGGTGGTCGGCGTGAACAAGTACCGCACCGACGAAACCACCGAAGTCGAGCTGCTCGACATCGACAACACCGAAGTGCGTGAGAAGCAGGTCGCGCAGCTCGCCAAGATCCGCGCCTCGCGCGACTCCGCGCGCTGCCAGAAAGCGCTCGAAGCGCTCGAAGCGGGCGCGCGCGGCACCAGCGCGAACATCGTCGAGCTGGCGGTCGAGTGCGCGCGCGCGCGGGCGAGCGTGGGCGAGATCTCCGACGCGCTCGAACGCGCCTGGGGCCGACACCGCGCGCAGGTGCGCAGCGTGTCCGGCGTGTACGCCGCGGCCTATCGCGGCGATCCCGACTTCGACGCGCTGCAGAAGGAGATCGCGCGCTTCGCCGAAGAGGACGGCCGGCGTCCGCGCATCCTGGTCGCGAAGCTCGGTCAGGACGGCCACGATCGCGGCGCGAAGGTGATCGCGACGGCGTTCGCGGATCTCGGCTTCGACGTCGACGTCGGCTCGCTGTTCCAGACGCCCGAAGAGGTCGCGCGCCAGGCGATCGAGAACGACGTGCACGCGGTGGGCGTCTCGACCCAGGCCGGTGGACACAAGACGCTGGTGCCGCAGCTGGTCGCGGCGCTGCGCGCGCAGGGCGGTGGCGACGTGCTGGTGGTGTGCGGGGGAGTGATCCCGTCGCAGGACTACGCCTTCCTGCACGAGCACGGGGTCTCGAACGTGTTCGGACCCGGCACGCAGGTGCCGAAGGCCGCGCGCGACGTCTTGCGCTCGATTCGCGAGCGCCGCGCATGACGAAGCTCCACGCCCCCGCGGACTTCGTCGCGGGGGTGCGTGCCGGCGATCGGCGCGTGATCGCGAAGACCATCACGCTGCTCGAGAGTCGTCGAGCCGAGGACCGCGAGCGCGGGCAGGAAGTGCTCGACGCGCTCATGCCCGAGACCGGCCGCGGCATTCGCGTGGGCATCACCGGACCGCCCGGCGTCGGCAAGAGCTCGTTCATCGAGACGCTCGGTCTCTCGCTCGTCGCCAAGGGGCACGAGCTCGCGGTGCTGGCGATCGACCCGTCGAGCCCCGTTTCGGGCGGCAGCATCCTGGGCGACAAGACACGCATGGAACGCCTGGCGCGCGAGCCGCACGCGTACATCCGGCCGACGCCCTCGGGCGGAACACTCGGCGGTGTCGCGCACCGCACGCGCGAAGCGATGCTGGTCTGCGAGGCCGCGGGCTTCGACGTGGTGATCGTGGAGACCGTCGGCGTGGGCCAATCCGAGGTCGAGGTCCACTCGATGGTCGACTTGTTCGCCGTGCTCCTGCAGCCGGGCGCGGGCGACGAGCTGCAGGGCATCAAGAAGGGAATTCTCGAGCTCGCCGACGTACTGGTCGTGAACAAGGCCGACGGCGAGCTGCGCGCGGCGGCCGAGCGCACGCGCGTCGACCACGGCCAGGCGCTCTCGCTGCTCTCGGAGAGCGCCACCGGCTGGACCACGCGCGTGGTGTGCACGAGCGCGCTCACCGGCGACGGCATCGCCGACTTCTGGCAGCTCGTGCTGGAGCATCGCGACGCGCTCACGAACAGCGGTGAACTCGCGCGCCGTCGCCGCGTCCAGGCGCGCGCCTGGCTCTGGCGCCTGCTCGACGACGGACTCCAGGCCGCGTTTCGCGCCGACACACGTGTCGCTGCGCGCCTCGCCGAACTCGAGGACGAGGTCGAGACCCGCCGCTCGTCGGCGCCGCGCGCCGCGCGTCTTCTGCTCGAGCTCTTCACGCGCCACTCTCAACCGCCTCGGAAGCAGGGCCGATAGAAGGATCCGACCCTCCCAAAGGCGTCCCGAATGCCGCAGCTCAATCTCGAAGCCCGAGAGATCTCGCTCAAGGTCGTGTACTACGGCCCCGCGCTCTCCGGGAAGACCACGAACCTGCGGCAGATCCACGCCAAGCTGGCGGCCGGCATGCGCAGCGAGATGGTCACGCTCGACACGCAGGACGACCGCACGCTGTACTTCGATTTCCTGCCCGTCGAGTTCGGCGCCGAGGGCGACTTCAAGATCAAGCTGAAGCTGTTCACGGTGCCGGGACAGGTTTTGCACCGCTCCACGCGGCGCGTCGTGCTCGCGGGCGCCGACGCGGTCGTGTTCGTGGCCGACTCGCAGCGCTCTGCGTCGTCGGGCAACGCGTATTCGTACCGTGACCTCGAAGCCAACCTGCGCGCGAACGGCCTCGACATCACGCAGATGCCGACGGTCGTGCAGTTCAACAAGCGCGACCTGCCCGACGTCAAGCCGCTCGAAGAGATCCGCAAGGCCTGGGAAGGCACGGGCATTCCGACCATCGCCGCGGCCGCGGCGAAGGGCGAGGGCGTGATCGAGACGCTCGCGGCGCTGCTCCAGCGGCTGTTCCGCCACCTCGATCAGCGCCACGCCTTCGGTCAGAAGTTCGGCATGACCGAGGAGCAGTTCATGCGCGACGTCATGCGCCACTTCGACGAGCAGAAAGAGACCTGACGCGCGCGAGCTCGTTTGACGCGAACGGACTCGGCTGATACCGTCGGCTCGCGCGTACCTAGCTCCTAGGTAGCGACCGCCCGAGGCCGAGAAAATGAGCCGCGCCGAGGAGTTCGAAGCGCTTACCGCGCCCCGTGAGCTCGATGACGTGATGGCGCGCGTGCGCGCCGGTCTCGAGCAGATCCGAGCCGGCAAGATGGTCATCCTCGCCGATGACGAGGACCGCGAGAACGAGGGCGACCTGTGCATGCTGGCCGAGGCCTGCACGCCCGAAGCCGTGAACTTCATGGCGATGTACGGACGCGGGCTGATCTGCCTGGCCATCACGCCCGAGCGCGCGCGCCAGCTCGACCTGCCCATGATGGTGCGCGACTCCGAGAACGAGACACCGTTCGGTACCGCTTTCACGGTTTCGATCGAGGCGCGCGAGGGCGTGACGACCGGCATCTCCGCCGCCGATCGCGCGCGCACGATCCAGGTCGCGATCGCCGCCAACGCGCGGCCGTCCGATCTGACGCGACCGGGTCACGTGTTTCCGCTCGTGGCCAAGCCGGGTGGCGTCCTGCGCCGCACCGGTCAGACCGAGGGGGGAGTCGACCTGGCGCGGCTCGCGGGCATGCAGCCGGCCGCGGTGATCTGCGAGATCATGAACGACGACGGCACCATGGCGCGCATTCCCGACCTGCGCATCTTCGCCGAGCGCCACGGCCTGATGATCCTGACGGTCGCCGACTTGATCAAGTATCGGCTGCGCACCGAGAGCCACGTGACGCGCGCGGCCGAGGCGACGCTGCCGTCGATGTACGGCGACTTCCGCTCGATCGTGTTCAAGAACGAGATCGACCACGTCGACCACATCGCCTTCGTGCGCGGCGACATCCGCGCCGACGAGCCCACGCTGGTGCGCGTGCACAGCGAGTGCCTGACCGGCGACGCGTTCGGCAGCTTGCGCTGCGACTGCGGCGAGCAGCTCGCCACCGCCCTGAAGATGATCCAGGAAGAGGGCACCGGAATCCTCCTGTACATGCGCCAGGAGGGCCGCGGCATCGGCCTGCTCAACAAGATCCGCGCCTACGCGCTGCAGGACTCCGAAGGGCTCGACACCGTCGAGGCCAACGAGCGGCTCGGCTTCCCGCCCGACGCGCGCGACTTCGGCGTCGGCGCGCAGATCCTGGTCAACCTGGGCGTGAGCAAGCTGCGCCTGCTCACCAACAACCCGAAGAAGCGCGCCGGCCTCGAGGGCTACGGGCTCGAGATCGTCGAGCAGGTCGGGCTCGAGATGACGCCCAACGCGAAGAACCTCGAGTACCTGCGGACCAAGCGCGAGAAGCTCGGCCACATCCTGAACCTGATGAGCTAGCCGCGATGTCCGTCTCCTACACCATTCTCGGTGTCCTGATCGATGCGCCCGCGCACGGCTACTCGATTCGCAAACACCTCGAGGAGACGTTCTCGAAGGACCTGGGCCTGAACGACGGCCAGCTCTACCCGGCGCTCGCGAAGCTCGAAGCGCACGGCTGGATCGAGAAGGAAGTCGTCGAGCAGCGCTCGAGCCCCACCAAGCACCTGTACCGCGCGACCGAGTCCGGCCGCGTCGCGTTCCAGCGCTGGCTCGAGGGCGTCGAGCAAGACGAGGCGCGCGAGCGGCTGAGTTTCTTCTGGCGTGACGGCTTCCTGCAGCGCTGCAGCTTCTTCTCGAACCTGTCGGCCGAGGTCGCCGCCGAGCAGGTGCGCGGGCGGCTGGCCGAGACCGCGCGCTGCGCGGAGCGGCTCGAGTCGGTGCTGGCCGAGTCCGAGCTGCGCGAAGCGGACCCGTACAGGCGTATGATTCTCGAGTACGGCGTGCGCCTGCAGCGCATGCGGGAGCAGTGGTTGGAAGAGCTTCTGGCGAGGGCCACGGAGCCGAGCGTGGAAGAGAGACCGGCTCGCGCCGCAAGCGCGCGCTAGGCCCAAGGGAGACCGAATGTTCGAGACCGTGGAAGAAGTCAAGAAGCGCCTGCTCAACCAGAACTACATCGCCGGCAAGAAGATCGCGACGGTCGTGTACCTGGCGTCCAAGCTGAACAAGCCCGTGCTCGTCGAAGGGCCCGCCGGCGTAGGCAAGACGGAGCTCGCGAAGGTCGTGGCGGCGGCGGTCGGCCGCAAGCTGATCCGGCTGCAGTGCTACGAGGGCCTCGACGAGTCCAAGGCCCTGTACGAGTGGGAGTACTCCAAGCAGCTGCTCTACACGCAGATGCTGCGCGACAAGATCGGCGAGGTCATCCAGGGCACGAAGTCGCTCAAGGAAGCCTCCGAGCGGATCGCCGCGCAGGACGACGTGTTCTTCAGCGAGCGCTTCATCGTCGCGCGCCCGCTGCTGAAGGCCATCACCTCCGCGGAGCCGGTTCTGCTCTTGATCGACGAAGTCGACAAATCCGATCCGGAGTTCGAGGCGTTCCTGCTCGAGGTCCTGTCGGACTACACGGTGAGCGTCCCCGAAGTCGGCACGATCCAGGCCAAGCACATCCCGCTCGTGTTCCTGACCTCGAACGACGCGCGCGAAATGACCGATGCGCTGAAGCGCCGCTGCCTGCACCTGCACATCGACTTCCCGTCACAGGAAGAGGAGATCCGCATCCTCGAGCTGAAGGTGCCCGGAATCGGCAGCCGCCTGGTTCAGGACATCGTCGAGCTCGTGCAGCGGATCCGGAAGCTCGATCTGAAGAAGACGCCGTCGATCTCGGAGACGCTCGACTGGGCCCGCGCGCTGATGGTGCTGAACGCAGACGCGCTCGACGTCGAGCTCGTGAACGACACGATGAGCGTGATCCTGAAGCACCAGGGCGACATCGCGAAGGCGCAGAGCGAGTTGAACGCGCTCTTGCAGAAGAAGGCCGCGGAGAAGGCGGCCGAGAAGGCGCAGCCCGCTCCGGCCACGCCGGCCGCGGGTGCTCCGCCCGCGCCGGTCGCCAAGAAGAGCGTGCTGCACTAGCGATGGAGAAGAAGATCGTCGAGTTCACGAACCTGCTGCGAAAGGCAGGGGTGCGCGTCTCGGTCGCGGAGTCGCTCGACGCGTTCAACGCGATCGACGAGATGCCGCTCGAGGACCGGGAGCTGTTCAAGGACGCGCTGCGCACGACCATGGTCAAGCGCGGCGACGACATCGACACCTACGACCGGCTCTTCGATCTGTTCTGGTCGGGATTCCACGACCAGCTGCAGAACGAGCTCAAGCAGGCGCTGGGCGGCATGCCGGGCGACTTCGACCTGGAGCGCCTGCTCGAACAGCTCCGCGAGATGCTCGAGAACATGGACATCGACCTGTCCGAGCTCGCCAAAGCCCTGCTCAGCATGGACTCGAACGCGCTCGAGCAGCTGATCCAGCAGGCCGGCGAGGAGTCCGAGGTCGGCAACATCCGGAACATGCTGCAGATCGGCTTCTTCTCGCGCCGCATGATCGAGCAGATGGACATGGAGGGTGCGGCCGGCGAGCTGAAGACCCTGATGGACCGGCTGCGCGGAGAGGGCATGGACGAGGAGCGCATCGCCGAGCTCGAAGCGCTCCTGAAGGCGGTTCAGGAAGCGGCGCGGCGCGCGGTCCGGCAGTTCACCGAGCGCGAGCTCGACAAGCAGAACCACGACTACATCGAGCGCTTCCGGCGCGAGAGCCTGCTCGAGAAGAGCTTCTACAACCTGACCGAGGAAGATCTGCGCCGGCTGCGCGAGGTCGTGCAGCGGCTGGCGCAGAAGCTGAAGAGCGTCATCACCATGCGCCGCAAGCGCGAGAGGCGCGGCAAGTTCGACCTGAAGACGACGATGCGCAAGAACATGGCGCACGGCGGCGTGCCGTTCGAGCTGGTGTTCAAGCAGCGCAAGAAGGAGAAGCCGAAGCTGGTCGTGCTGTGCGACATCTCGAGCTCGGTCGCGAACGTCTCGCGCTTCTTCCTGCAGTTCATCTTCTCCTTGCAGGACTGCTTCACCAAGGTGCGCAGCTTCGTGTTCGTGGCGGAGCTCGGCGAGGTGAGCCAGCTGTTCCGGGACCGCGACATCTTCGACGCGATCGACCTGGCGCTCGACGGTGGCGAGGTAATCAACCCCTACACGCGCTCGAACTTCGGCATGGCCTTCCACGTGTTCTGGCGCGACTACCTGTCCGCGATCGACAGCCGCACCACCGTGGTCGTGATCGGGGACGCGCGCAACAACTACAACGACCCGCGCGCCTGGTGCTTGCGCGAAGTTCACTCGAAGGCGAAGAACGTGATCTGGATCAACCCCGAAGCGCCCGGCGCCTGGGGTTTCGGCGACAGCGTGATGGACAAATACCTGCCGTACACCGACGTCGCCGAGGAGTGCCGCAACCTGAAGCAGCTCACGCGTTTGGTGGACAAGCTCGTACTCTAGAGAGCGTCGCTGCGACGCCGACGACCCCAAAACGAACAGCCCCGGGAGCCTTCAGGCTTCCGGGGCTGTCGATGGGTCGGAGAGGGCGGTGGCGACTTGTGGGGGGTGAGAGGTTGGACATTTCAAAGCCGAAATGTCGTCTCCACCGCCTTCTCCGTGAGATCTTCGTCGGGTTCCGTCTCCTGTCGCTTCGTGTCCGACTGTGGACAGATTATCCACAGGTCGTCCGCGCTGTCAATCAGGTTTTCAGGCGTTCAAACTCGGGTCGGAGCCCTCGCAACCGGCCTCGAACCAGGCGATTGAGGGATATGCGTCATGTCTTCGCCTGTTGAGGGTTTTTGTCCCGTGTCTGTCCCTCGAGAATCACTTGAGATCGGGGCTCGCGGCCGATTTCACATCCGAACCTTCGGCTGCCAGATGAACCAGCACGACGCCCAGAAGATGGCGAACCTGCTGCACCACGCGGGGCTCGAGTCCAGCGATCGGGCCGAGGCCGCGGACGTGGTCGTGATCCACACCTGCTCGATCCGCGAGAAGGCCGAGCACCGGCTGTACACGGAGCTCGGCATCCTGCTCGCGCGCAAGCGTGAAGAGCCGCGACTGGTGGTCGGTGTGGGCGGCTGCGTCGCCCAACAGGAAGGTCAGTCGCTGCTGAAGCGCTTCCCGAGGCTCGACTTCGTGTTCGGACCGCAGAACCTGGTCCACCTGCCGGTGATGGTCGACGCGGCGCGCGAGCGCGAGCGCTCGCTGCGCGTCGACTACGACGACGCCGCCGGCGCGCGCTTCGAGCTGCCGCAGCGCCACCCCGCGTACGCGTCGCCGACGCCGGGCCGCGCCTTCGTGACGGTGATGGAGGGCTGCGACCTGTTCTGTTCCTACTGCGTCGTGCCTCGCACCCGCGGCCGCGAGGTGAGTCGCCCGAGCGCTCAGATCCTGGCCGAGGTCCGCGCGCTCGCCGAGGCGGGGACGAGCGAGGTCACGCTCTTGGGTCAGACGGTCAACGCCTATGGCCGCCCGCGCCCGGGTCGGGTCGAGGGCGAGCTCGCTTTCGCGGACCTGATTCGGCGCGTGGCCGAGGTGCCCGGCATCCGGCGCATCCGCTTCACCAGCCCGCACCCGTACTTCGTGACCCCGGAGCTGATCCGCGCCTTCGGAGACGTGTCGGAGCTGTGCCCGCACCTGCACCTGCCGGTGCAGAGCGGATCGAACCGCGTGCTCGAAGCGATGAGCCGACGCTACGACCGCGATCAGTACCTCGAGATCCTCGCGCGCCTGCGCGAGGCGCGGCCGGGCATCGCGATCACGACCGACCTGATCGTCGGCTACCCGACCGAGAGCGAGGCCGACTTCGAGGACACGCTGCAGCTGATGGAACAGGCCCGCTTTACCGACAGCTACTCGTTCAAGTATTCGGAGCGCCCCGGCACACCCGCGCAGCGCCACGGGCTCGGCGAGCTCGACGACGCCGCGGTCCAGGCCCGCCTCGAACGCGTCCAGGACCTGCAGCGCTCGCTCACGCTCGACGCGCACGGCGCGCGCATCGGACAGCGCGTGGAGGTGCTGGTCGAAGGCGCGAGTCGCCACGGCGACGGACAGCTCACCGGACGCTGCCCGGAGCACCGGATCGTGAACTTCCGCGCCACACACCCGCTTGCGCTCGGCAGCTACGCGCAAGTGGACATCACCGCCTGCACGCCGCACTCGCTGCTCGGAGTGGCCGAGGGGAATCCCGCGTGAGAAATGAACCTTCAGCGCCGACAAGGGAGAAGCACTAAGCTGCAGGCGCAGGCGGGGGAACTCGTTCGCGCTCGAGCAGGCCCGTGCCCGCAGGCGCGGACCGAGGAGAGAAGTGGCTGCAAAGGCGCGGATACTGGCGATCGACGAGCAGCTCTACTTTCGGAGCTTCGTCGAAGGCGTCTTGTCCGAGGCCGGCTACGCGGTCCGCTCCGTCGAGTCCGAGGCCAAGGTCGCCGCCGCGATCGGCTCGGGCGAACCACCGCAGGTCGTGATCTTCGATCCGGTGCAGGCCGGTCCCGAAGTCACCGCCGCAGTGACACGCTTGCGCGCGCGCTGGCCCGAAGCCGGGCTGCTCGCGGTGAGCGGCTCGACCGATCCGCGCTGGGGTGTCTCGGCGCTGCGCGCCGGTTCCGGCGATTGTCTGCAGAAGCCGCTCGAGCGCGAGGGCCTGCTGCGCAGCGTCGCGTCGCTGCTCGATCCCGTGCTCGGCCACGCCGACGACAGCCGACTGTTCGAGGAGAACGCGGTCCTGACCGGTCGCGTCGCGCTGCTCGAGCGCGGAATCGGCCTGATCGAGCAGCACTCGCCCGCGGAGGTCGGCCGGAAGTTCGCGGAGCTGCTGCAGCTCGAGACGGGCGCCGCCAAGGTCGAGTTCTGGGCGGAGCCCGGCGACGAGGGCGAGCTCGGCCGCAGCTTCGTGCTCGGCGACGAGCCGGCCACCGCCACGCCCGAGGCCTGGAAGCTCGAGAGCGGACGGCGCGCGGAGACGCTCCTGAACGGGCGCCCCGTGGCCGAGGCCAGCGACGGCGACGGACCGCGCGCATTGCTGGTCCCATGCGCGCGCGCCGGCCAGCTGATCGGCGTCGCGCGACTCACGCCCGGTGCGAACGGTGCCTTCGGCGCGCGCGAGATCGAGCTCTCGGGTCGGCTCGGCGAGATCGCCGCGCGGGTGCTCGAGTCCGCGCGCGAACGCGAGCGCCTGTCGCGCTCGAGCTTCTGCGATTCGCTCACCGGTCTGCCCGGCCGCGCCTTCCTCGACGAGGTCGGCCGCACGGAGGTGCACAAGGCGCAGCGCTTCGGCCGCCGCCTGTCGCTGCTCTGCATCGACCTCGAAGGCTTCGAGCCCGGGCGCGACCGCCACGCGATGCCCGCGCTGGTGGCGGCCTTTCGACGCACGCTGCGCACGACCGACGTGCTGATCGCCGAAGACGGCCGCCGCTTCTGGGTGCTCGTGACGGACACCGACTCGCTCGGCGGCGTGGTCCTGAAGCGCCGCATCGCACAGCGCCTGCGCGACGTGCTCGGCGAGGCGCGGCTGGACGCGAAGCCGGCGCTCGGCGTCGCGAACTTCCCGGCCGATGGGGAGACGCTCGAAGGGCTGCAAGCCGCCGCGCAACGACGCGTCCTGGAAGAGCACTCGAGCGTGGTGCACGAGCTCGGCATCGAGCCCGAGACGCCCCTCTCGGCGATCGGCGCGCGTCTGCTCGACCGCGCGCGCTGGCTGCCGCGCGATTTCGCGGGCGAGGCGGCGGAGCTGCTGATCGGCGACCTGGTCTGCCGGCCGCGCGACCGCGGCCTCTTGTTCCTGGCGCCCGGACCGGAACGGCCCCGATTTCTGGCGCCGCTGGCCGCGCTCGGCGACACGGAGACGTCGACGGAGGTTTTCGTCGCCACCGACGGCGACACGATCCCCTCCGGTCCGGCCGTGACCGCGCTCTCGCTGCCGCCCAACGTCTCCGCCGACACGTCCTGGATCGTGCGCTTCGGCGAGGGCCCGCCGTACGCGTTGGTCGCGGGCAAGCCGCGCGCCGACGGTGCGCGGCCCGTCTACCACTCGAACGACCCCGTGCTGATCGAGCACATGACGTTCCGGCTGCGCGCCGAGACGGGCTTCGGAGTGCGCGGCTGACATGCGCCTGCTGATCGCCGACCATGATCGCGGCCGAGCCAAGGCGGTCTCCGAGGCGTGCACCGGACGCGGACACGTCGTCGAGCACGCGCCACACGGCGCGTCCGCGCTCGAGCTCGCGCTCGAACGTGTGCCCGAAGTCGTGATCTGCCCGATCGATCTGGCCGTGATCGACGGCGTGCGGCTGGCCGAGATCCTGCGCGGCAACCCGCGCACGCGCTCGGTCTCGTTCGTGTTCCTGGTCAACGACGAGCTCGACGCGCCGATCTCGATGGATTCGCGCGACGCAACCGTGGTCGCGCCATGGCACGAGGCCGACGTGATCGACCACCTCGACCTGATCCTCGAGCGCAGCGCGCGCTTCGGCGAGATCCGCTCCGACAAGGAGATCGAGGGCAAGCTCGCGCAGATCCCCGTCGCGGATCTGCTGCAGATCCTGCAGGTGAACCAGCGCAGCGGCAGCGTGCGCATCGCGCAGGACGGCATGCCGGCCTCGGCCACGGTCTCGATCCGCGGCGGCGCCGTGATCGACGCCATGATCCCGCTGGTCGACGGCACGGCCGTCGTGGGCGAGAAGGCGCTGTACCGCACGCTCGGCTGGAAGGACGGCCGCTTCGAGTTCGTCCCCGGCGACATGCGCGAGCCCGCGCGCATCACCAAGCCGCTGCGCATGCTCCTGCTAGAAGGCGTGCGCCAGAAGGACGAGTGGGACAAGCTGCGGCGCGACATGCCCGGGCCGGAGCTGCGGCTCGAGCTGCGCGTGCCGCGCGAGCAGATCCCCGCGATCGGCCACCCGCTCACGCGCGAGGTGATCGACGCGCTGACCGCGTATCGCAAGATCGGCGAAATCGTCGATCACTGCCCGTTCCCCGACTACCAGGTGTTGCGCGTGCTCTCCGACCTGTTCGCGCGCGACTTCCTGGGGCTGGAGCAGATCCGCACCACGCCAGAGGGCGGCTTCGCCGAGAGCGAAGCAGCGATTTTCTCGCCGCCGCAGATCCGCCGCCTGCGCGAGTGGGCCGCCACGCAGCGACCCAAGGCGGGCGCGGTGCTGAAGCTCGTGATCGCGTCGCCCGAGCGCGCGCTGGTGCGCGCGTTCGTGACGGCCCTGCGCGAGAACACCCACTTCGTGATCGACGGCCGCATGGCGCGCGAGCCGCAGCGGCTCGGCGAGCTCGGCACCGTCGGGCACGTGCCGCTGGGGGAGGGCGTCGCGCTGCGCTTGATCTCGGTTCCTGCGGGCGAGGCGTACGCGCCGCTCTGGGACGTGGCTTCGCACGGCATGATCGGCGCGATCATCCTGCCGTCGGGCCCGTACGGCGCTGCGCTCGAGGCGACCGAGGCGATCTGGTCGCGCCTGCGCGCGAGCAGCGTGCGGCCAGCCGTCCATCTATTGCTGCCCGACGCGCCGGGACTCGCGATGTCGGACTCGGCGCGCGGCTCGCTCCCGCATCTCGAGGGCGGATCCTTCTTCGTGCTGCCACCGCAGTCGAGCCTTGGGCGGCTCGAGGTGTTGCGCAGCGTCTTCGCGAGGCTCGTGCCATGAACGAACGGCTCGAACGTTTCCCACTGCTGGCCGAGCTGATCGAGCGCGATCGACGCACGCTGGCGGAGTTCCTCACCGAGCGCGAGCTCGACCCGGGCTCGACGCTGTTCCGCGCGGGCGAAGAGGCGGAGGAGCTCTACTTCGTCACGCGCGGGTCGCTCGTGATCAAAAGCGACGGCCAGAGCGTCGGCGAGCTCGGGCCGGGCGAAGTGCTCGGCGGGCTCTGCCTGGTGAGCGTCGGCTTGCGCGAGTGCGATGCCGTCGCGGCCGAGAGCTCGCAGCTCCTATGCCTCTCGCGCGAGAGCTATCTGCGCTTGCGCTCCGACCAGCCCACGCTCGCGTTGCAGCTCGAAGAGGCAATCCTGCGCAGCTTCTCGTCACTCGTACGCAACATGCTCGTCGATGCGCGCGCTCCGAGTGCCGCCGATTCTTGACACTCCCCGACTCGCCGACTAGAGTGCGCCACCAACTCCAGCCAGGGAGACGGCGTTGCACGAGCCCAGCGCCTCCGGGCGCGCAGTCATCCGGGACGGTCTCACCTTTGACGACGTCCTCCTTGTGCCAGGTGCATCCTCGGTACATCCCACCGACGTAGATCTCTCTGCTCAGCTGACGCCGGGCATCCGCATGAAGATGCCGCTGGTCGCGTCGCCGATGGACACGGTGACGGAGCACCGCACGGCGATCTGCATGGCGCAGGAAGGCGGCATCGGCTTCCTGCACAAGAATCTCACGATCGAAGCGCAGGCCGCCGAGGTCGCCAAGGTCAAGCGCTTCGAGTCCGGCATGATCGTCGACCCGATCACGCTCGGTCCGGACCAGCCGATCCAGGACGCGCTCGACATCATGCACGAGCACCACATTTCGGGCCTGCCCGTGGTGCGCGGCGAGAAGCTGGTAGGGATCGTCACGAACCGCGACCTGCGCTTCGTGCGCAAGCTCGACGCTCCCGTCACGTCGGTGATGACCAGCGAGGGTCTGATCACCGTGCGCGTCGGCGTCTCGATGGAGACGGCGAAGCAGCTTCTGCACGAGAACCGGATCGAGAAGCTCCTGGTCGTGGACGACGGCGGCAACCTGCGCGGCCTGATCACGATCAAGGACATCGAGAAGCAGACGCTCTATCCCAACGCGAACAAGGACGCGCTCGGTCGCCTGCGCGTGGGCGCGGCGGTGGGCGTGACCAAGGACGCGTTGGAGCGCGCCGATGCGCTGCTGCGCGCCGGCGCGGACGTGCTGCTGGTCGACAGCTCGCACGGCCACGCCGAAGCGGTGCTGCGCGCGATCTCGGAGCTTCACTCCACGTTCCCCGACGTCGAGATCGTCGGTGGCAACGTCGCGACGGCCGAGGGCGCCGAGGCGCTGATCAAGGCGCACGTCTCGGCCGTGCGCTGCGGCGTGGGCCCGGCCTCGATCTGCACCACGCGCATCATCGCGGGCGTCGGCGTGCCGCAGCTCACCGCGATCATGGACGCCGCCGAAGTCTGTCGTCGTCACGGCGTGCCGCTGATCGCCGACGGCGGCGTGAAGTACTCGGGCGACATCGTGAAGGCGCTCGCCGGCGGAGCGGACACCGTCATGATCGGCTCGCTGTTCGCCGGCACCGACGAGAGCCCGGGCGATCTGGTCCTGCACCAGGGCCGCTCCTACAAGGTGTACCGCGCGATGGGTTCGCTTTCGGCCATGCGCGACGGCTACCGCGATCGCTACTTCCAGCAGGAAGTGCGCGCGCCGTCGAAGCTCGTGCCCGAGGGCGTCGAGGGACGCGTGCCGCACCGCGGTCCGCTCTCGAACAGCCTGTACCAGCTGCTCGGCGGCGTGCGCTCGGGCATGGGATTGATCGGTGCACCGGACCTGGCGGCGCTCCGCGCGCGCGCCGAGTTCGTGAAGATCAGCTCGGCGGGCCTGCGCGAGTCGCACCCGCACGACGTGATCATCACGGAAGAGCCGCCGAACTACTGGCTCGAGAGCAAGTGACGGCCGACGGCCGCTCGGAGTGCGTGGTCGTCGTCGACTACGGCTCGCAGTACACACAGCTGATCGCGCGCCGGATCCGCGAGCTCCACATCTACTGCGAGATCGTGCCGCCCTGGGTCGAGACCGCGCGCGTGCGTGCGCTCGCGCCCAAAGCGCTGGTGCTCTCGGGCGGACCCGCCAGCGTGTTCGCCGCCGACGCGCCGAAACTGAACGAGGAGATCCTCGAGCTCGGCGTGCCGGTGCTCGGCATCTGCTACGGCATGATGCTGCTCGCCCAGCACTTCGGCGGCAGCGTCGAGCCGGCTCGCGAGCGCGAGTACGGCCGCGTCGAGCTCGCGATTGCTGCGGGCTCCGATCCGCTCTTCGAGGGCGTGCCCCAGAAGAGCACCGTCTGGATGAGCCACGGCGATCGCGTCACGAGCATCGGGTCGGGCTTCGAGACCATCGCCACCTCTCAGAACTGTCCGCTGGCCGGGGTCCGCGATCGCGCGCGCGGCCTGTACGGAATCCAGTTCCACCCCGAAGTCGTGCACACCGAGCACGGCGCGCGCATTCTCGAGAACTTCCTGGTGCGGATCGCGGGCCTGTCGGGCTCGTGGACGATGGACGAGTTCATCGACACGCAGGTGCGCGGCTTGCGCGCGCAGATCGGCGATCGCCACGTCGTGTGTGGCGTGTCGGGCGGGGTCGACTCGACCGTGGTCGCAGTCCTCTTGCACCGCGCGATCGGCGCGCAGCTCCACTGCTTCTTCGTCGACAACGGTCTGCTGCGCGCGGGCGAGCGGGAAGAGGTCGAGAAGAGCTTCCGCGAGAGCCTGAAAATCCCGCTCGAAACGCTAGACGAGACCGATGCCTTCCTGACGGCGCTCGCCGGCATCGAGGATCCCGAGAAGAAGCGCGTGACGATCGGCCACGTGTTCGTGGCGGCCTTCGAGCGCGCGGCCGCCCGCATCGAGGGCGCGCAGTTCCTGGCCCAGGGGACGCTGTACCCGGACGTGATCGAGTCCGTCTCGGTGCACGGCCCGTCAGCGACGATCAAGACCCATCACAACGTGGGCGGACTGCCCGAGCGCATGAAGCTGCGCGTGGTGGAGCCGCTGCGCGAGCTGTTCAAGGACGAGGTGCGCGAGGTCGGCGATCGACTCGGCGTGCCGAGCGCGCTCTCGCGCCGCCATCCGTTCCCGGGTCCGGGCCTCGCGATCCGCGTGCTCGGCGAAGTCACCCCCGAGCGCCTGGCCATGCTGCGCGCCGCGGATGCGATCGTGCAGCACGAAGTCCGCGCAGCCGGTTGGTACGACAAGCTCTGGCAGGCGTTCGCGGTCTACCTGCCGATCCGCTCGGTGGGTGTGATGGGCGACGGCCGCACCTACGACCACGCCATCGCGGTGCGCTGCGTCACCTCGCGCGACGCCATGACCGCGGACTGGGCGCACGTGCCGCACGACGTGCTCGGCCGCATCTCGAGCCGGATCACCAACGAGGTGAAGGGCATCAACCGCGTCGTCTACGACATCTCGAGCAAGCCGCCCGCCACGATCGAGTGGGAATAGATCGGGTGAGTTTCCTCTGACGCGCTAGAATGCGCGGTCGGGGGGTGACGGTGTGATCGCGAAGGACGGATTCGCGCACCTTCACCTGCACACCCAGTACTCCCTGCTCGACGGTGCGATCAAGCTGGCGCCGCTCTTCGATCAGGTGAAGGCGCTCGGTCAGCGCTCGGTCGGCTTGAGCGACCACGGCAACCTGTTCGGCGCGGCCGAGTTCCACGAGAAGGCGCGCGCGTCGGGCGTGAAGCCGATCATCGGCTGCGAGACCTATATCGCCACCGGCTCGCGCTTCGACAAAGAGAAGCGCGCGCAGGACAAGTCGGGCTTCGACGCGATCAACCATCTGTTGCTGCTCGCGATGGATCGCACCGGCTACAAGAACCTGATCCACCTGGTCTCGCGCGGCTACCTCGAGGGCTTCTACTACAAGCCGCGCATCGACCTGGCGCTCTTGCGTGAGCACAGCGAGGGCTTGATCGCCACGTCCGGTTGCCTGTCGTCGATGATCTGCCGGGCGCTCGGCGCCGGTGAGAAGCAGCGCGCCTGGGAGCTGGTCGAGGATTTCTCGCGCATCTTCCCCGGGCGCTTCTACATCGAGATCCAGCGCCACGGGATCCCGCTCCAGGAAACCGTGAACGTGGAGCTGCTCGCGATGGCGCGCGACCTCAAGCTGCCGCTGCTCGCGACCAACGACGCGCACTACCTGCACAAGCACGACCACGACCCGCACGAGGCGCTGCTCTGCATCGGCACCGGCTCGACGATGGACGACCCGAACCGCTTCAAGTTCGACGGCTCCGGCTTCTACGTGAAGTCCGCCGCCGAGATGGCCGAGGTCTTCCACGATCTGCCCGAGGCACTCGCGAACACGGTCGAGATCACGGAGCGCTGCACGCTCGAGATCGAGACCGGCGTGTACCAGATGCCCGAGTTCCAGGTGCCGTCGCACACCACGCGCGATGCGGTGCTGCGCGAGCAGTCCTGGGCGGGCCTGCGCTGGCGGCTCGGCCTGGCCGACGGCGAGCCGCTCTCCGCGAAGCAGGCGATCTACCGCGACCGGCTGCAGATGGAGCTCGACGTCATCTGCAAGATGGGCTTCGAGGGCTACTTCCTGATCGTCGCCGATTTCATCGGCCACGCGCGCGAGAGCGGCGTGCCGGTGGGGCCGGGGCGCGGCTCGTCGGCGGGGAGCCTCGTCACCTTCTCGCTCGGCATTACCGGCGTCGATCCGATCGAGTACGACATCCTGTTCGAGCGATTCCTGAATCCAGAGCGGATCAGCATGCCCGACATCGACGTCGACTTCTGCATGCGCGGCCGCGACCGCGTGATCGAGTACGTGCGCCGCAAGTACGACGGGCCCACGCACGAGCTGAAGCGGGTCGCGCAGATCATCACGTTCGGGAAGCTGCAGGCGCGCGCGGTGCTGCGCGACGTCGGGCGCGTGTTCGGACTGGGCTTCACGGACGTCGACCGGATCGCGAAGCTGGTCCCCGACATCCTCGGCATCACGCTTTCGGAAGCGATCGCGCAGTCGCCGGAGCTGAAGGCCAAAGCCGCCGAGGACCCGCAGGTGAAGCGCCTGCTCGAGACCGCGCTCGCGCTCGAAGGGCTCACGCGCCACGCCTCGACCCACGCCGCCGGCGTCGTGATCGGCAACCAGCCGCTGATCGATCTGGTGCCGCTGTACCGCGACCCGAAGTCGGGCGAGGTCGTGACCCAGTACGACATGAACATGGTCGAGAAGATCGGACTGGTGAAGTTCGACTTCCTGGGCCTGCGCACGCTGACGATCATCGCCGACGCCGAGCGCCTGGTCCGCGCCAGCACGCAGGCCGACTTCTCCGTCGCCAGCATCCCGATGGACGACCGCAAGACCTACGCGCTGCTCTCGCGCGGCGACACCGAGGGCGTGTTCCAGATGGAATCCGCGGGCATGACGGAGCTCGTCATGAAGCTCAAGCCCAAGGTCTTCCGCGAGATCATCCCGCTGATCGCGCTGTATCGCACCGGGCCGCTCGAGTCCGGGGCGACACAGGAATATGTCGATCGGAAGCTCGGACTCGCGAACGTCGAGTACTTCCTGCCCGCGTTCGAGGAGGTCACCTCCGAAACGCTGGGCGTGATCGTGTATCAGGACCAGGTTCTGCAGATCGCGAACCGCGTCTCCGGCTACTCGCTCGGCGAGGCCGATTTCCTGCGCCGCGCGATGGGCAAGAAGAAGCCCGAGGAGATGGAGAAGCAGCGCGAGCGCTTCGTCTCGGGCGCGCTGGCCAAGGGCGTCGAGAAGCGGAAGGCGGAAGCGCTGTTCGAGATGATCGAGAAGTTCGCCGGCTACGCCTTCCCGAAGGCGCATTCGACGGCCTACGCGCTGATCACGTACCAGACCGCCTACCTGAAGGCGAACCACCCGAGCGAGTTCCTGGCGGCGCTCCTGACCATGGAGTCGGGCAACCACGACAAGCTCGGGCCGTACATCGCGCACGTGCGCGACCGCGGCATCGACGTGCTCGCGCCCGAGATGAACTCGTCCGAGCGCGACTTCGCGGTCGTGCCCGAGGGCATCCGCTTCGGCTTCGCGGGCGTCAAGAACGTAGGCGAGGCGGCGATCGAGGCGATCCTCGAAACGCGCGCGTCGGGCGGCGCGTTCGAGAGCCTGTACGACTTCGCCTGCCGGATCGATCAGAAGCGCGTGAACCGGCGCGTGATCGAGAGCCTGATCCGCGCCGGCGCGTTCGACTTCGCCAAGGCCACGCGCGCATCGCTCTTCAGCGCGGTGCCCGCCGTGATCGAACGCGCCCAGCGCGAGCAGCGCGATCGCGAGCTCGGCCAGGTGTCGCTGTTCGGTGTCACGACCGCCAGCGCCGCGCCCGCGCTCGCCGAGATGCCCGAGTGGCCCGAAGCGCAGCGGCTCGCGGGCGAGAAGGAAACGCTCGGCTTCTACGTCACCGGCCACCCGCTGCGCGCGCACGCGCGCCCGCTCGAGCTGTTCACGAGCTTCCGACTGGATCAGGTGCCGGTCGACCCGAGCCGCCGCCGCGAAGTCTGGCTGGGCGGCCTGTTGAGCGGCTTGCGCGTGCAGAACACCAAGAAGGGCGATCTGATGGCGCGCGCCACGCTCGAGGATCTCGGCGGCTCGATCGACATCGTGTTCTTCCCCAAGACCTACGCGAAGTTCTCGGCGCTGCTCCAGGCCGAGACGCCGGTCCTGATCAAGGGGAACGTGTCGGGCGAGCCCGATCGCCCCGAGCTCCACGCCGATGAGATCGTCCGACTGGCCGACGCCTGGACGCAGCGAACCAGCCGGCTGTCGGTCGTCGTGAGCGAGAGCGAAGCCAGTGGAGAACGGCTGGCGGGCCTGCGCCGCGTGCTCGACCTGGTGCCCGGACCGGTGCCGGTCTGGCTCGAGCTCCGACTCGCGAGCGGCGCGGAGGCCGTCTTCGATCTGCCGCGCCACAAGGTTCGCGTCACCCAAGAGCTGGTCAGCGATCTCGACGAAATCTTCGGCAGCGGAGCCGCGCGATGCCGCGTCGCCTGAGTCGCGCGCTGATTTCGCTCGCGCTCGGGGCGGCGCTGCTCGCCGCGCGGCCCGCGTTCGCGCTCGAGCCGCTCACGGTCACGAGCGAGGGAGTGGTCGCCGCGAGCAGCGCGAGCGATCCGCCGCCGCGCGACGCCGCCTTCCGCGCGGCGCTGGTCGCGGCGGTGGTCCAGGCCGCGCGCAGCCTGATCCCGCCGGAGCGTTTCTCGAGCGAGGCCGAGCGACTGCGCGCGCAGCTCGAGCCTCAGGCACAGACGTTCGTGCTCACCTATCGCGTGACGGGCGCGCTGCGCCGGCGCGCGTCGGCGCTCGATCCCGAGATCCAGGAGTGGGTGCTGCCCGTCACCGCGCGCGTCGACACGCCGGCGCTGCGCGCGTACCTGGTGCGGGCGGGCTTCATCCGCGACGCGGGCGAGCGGCCGTCGCTGGTGATGCGCGTGCGGCCGGTCGGCGAGCTCGCGGCCGCGCCGCCCGTCGGCGCGCTCTCGCATCTGGGCCGCGCGCTGCGCGCCAAGCTCGAGGCGCAACAGTTCGTGCTGGTCGACTCGGACCTGCGGCCGGGCGAGAAGAGCGAGCCGAGGAGCGCCCTCGAGCTCGCGCGCGGCGTTGGCGCCGACGTGGGCCTCGAGCTCGACGTCGATTGGCGGCCGAACCCGGACGCCCAGGTCGCCGCCGGCGGCGTCGCCGAGGTTCGCGCCCGTGCGCTGCGCGCCGACGACGGCAGCGAGCTCGCGATCGCCCGCTTCGAGGCGGCCGGCTACGACGCCGAGCGCGACGAGGCGATCGCGCGCGCGCTGTCGGCGCTCGAGCCCCAGCTCGCGGCCAACCTCGGCCTTCAGCTCGAACGGAACTGGCAGGCCCAGACACCCGGCGAACGCCCGGTCGAGCTCGAACTAGAGGCGGTTTCGAGCCTGGCGCAGGTCGACGCCGTGCGCCGTGCGATCCTGGGCACGCTCGCGGCCAAGAACGCGGAGATCCGCACGCTCGAGGCGGGCGGTGCGACGCTGCGGGTGGTCTCGTCGCTCTCTGCGGGTGGCCTGCAGGAGCGGCTCGCGAGCCTGCACTTCGACGGCTTCGCCCTCACCCCGGTCGAGGCGGGGGCAGGGCGGGCTCGACTGCGCGTCGAGGTTGCCGTTCCGGCCCCCGAACAGCTCACGCCCGGGCGCGGCGAAATTGACGCCCCAGGCCGGAATTGATACTCAGGTCGCTGGTTTACAGGCACGTAGCTCAGGGGTAGAGCACTACCTTGACACGGTAGGGGTCGGCGGTTCGAAACCGCCCGTGCCTACCACGATGTGCCGACTGTTCCCAGGGCGAGCCACGCATGAGCGGCGGTGAACTTACGATCGAGCTGCCGGACGGCACACGTATGAGCGTGCCCGATGGGAGCACTGCGCTCGACGTCGCGAAACGGATCGGGCCGGGACTCGCGAAGGCCGCGCTCGCGGGCCACATCGAAGGCGGGTTGATCGATCTGCGCGCGCCTCTTCCGGCAGCTGGCGGACGGCTGCGCATCATCACCGCGCGCGACCCCGAAGGCGGCGAGGTGATCCGGCACTCGGCCGAGCACGTGATGGCCGATGCCGTGAAGCGCCTCTGGCCCGCGACACAGATCGACGTCGGCCGCAGCGACCACAGCGAGAAGTTCCAGTACGACTTCGACATCCCGGTGCGCATCACGCCCGACGAGCTGCCGCGCATCGAGGCCGAGATGGCGAAGATCGTCGCCGAAGACGCGACCTTCGAGCGCGTGGTCGTGTCGCGCGAAGACGCGAAGCGGCTCTTCACCGAACAGGGCGAGGCGCTCAAGGTCTCGAGGCTCGACGACATCCCCGCGGGACAGGACATCACGATCTTCCGCCACGGCGGCTTCTCCGATCTGTGCCGGGGCCCGCACGTGCAGCGCGCGGGACAGATCGGAGCCTTCAAGCTGACCGAGCTCGCCGGCTCGTATTGGCGCGGCGACGAGCGCAACAAGATGCTCCAGCGCATCTACGGCATCGCGTTCAAGGACGCGAAGGAGCTGGCCGAGTCGCAGGCGCGCCTGGAAGCCGCGCGCGAGCGCGACCACCGCAAGGTCGGCGCGGAGCTCGAGCTGTTCAGCTTCCACGAGTGGGCGCAGGGCTCGCCGTTCTACCTGCCGAAGGGGCTGGTGCTCTACAACGCGCTGGTCGAGTACATCCGCGAGCTGTACCGCAAGCACGGCTACGACGAGATCATGTGCCCGCAGGTGTTCTCGGCGGAGCTCTACAAGACTTCCGGGCACTACGACAACTTCCACGACGACTTCTTCCTGTTCCCCGGCTCCGAGGAGGGCGAGGAGCTCGGCATCAAGCCGATGAACTGCCCGGGACACTGTCTGGTGTTCCGCTCGAAGAAGCGCTCGTACCGAGAGCTGCCGCTGCGCCTGGCCGAGTTCTCGCGCCTGCACCGCAACGAGCGCACCGGCTCGCTGCACGGCATGCACCGCGTGCGCTCGATGGCGCAGGACGACGGACACATCTTCTGCTCGTGGGAGGAGATCGGCTCCGAGATCGACGCCTTCATGAAGCTGACCGCCGAGGTCTGGCGCGATCTCGGCCTCACCGGCGCGCAGATCTTCGTCTCGACCCGACCCGACAAGTACATCGGCCGGCCCGAGGACTGGGAGCGCGCCGAGAAACTGCTGGTCGAGGCGGTCGAGCGCGCGGGCTTCGAGTGCGGGATCAAGCCGCGCGAGGGCGCCTTCTACGCGCCCAAGATCGAGTGCCACTTCAAGGACGTGCTCGGCCGCGCCTGGCAGCTCTCGACCATCCAGGTCGACATGGCGATGCCCGGCCGCTTCGGGCTGAAGTTCATCGGCGCCGACGGCGCAGAGCACGAGCCGGCCATGCTGCACCGTGCGGTGTTGGGGTCGCTCGAGCGCTTCATCGCGATCTACCTCGAGCACACCGGCGGCGACTTCCCGCTCTTCCTCGCGCCGCAGCAAATCGCGGTGCTGCCGGTCAGCGACCACCAGACGGACTACGCGAAGTCGCTGGTCGAGCAGCTCGCGGCTTCGGGCGTGCGCGCCGAGATCGACGCGCGCAACGAGACGCTCAACTATCGCGTGCGCGCCGCGGAGACCCAGAAAGTTCCCTACGTGCTCGTGGTCGGCGAGCGCGAGCAAGAATCCGGCAGCGTCAGTGTGCGCCGCCGACACGTATCGGGCCAGACGGTTCTGCCGTTCGACCGATTCCAGATCAACATCCAGGAGGAGATCAAAACGCGTGGGATTTCGTAGACGCCGTTGGCGCGACGTAGCGCCCGAGAAGGACAAGGTCCGTGTCAACCGGGCGATCCGGGTACCGGAAGTGAGAGTCGTGAACGAGGAGGGCCAGCAGCTCGGCGTGATGCCGACGGACGCCGCTCGTGACATCGCTTCGCGTGTGGGGCTCGATCTCGTCGAGATCTCCCCGAACGGTACGCCGCCCGTGTGCAAGATCATGGATTACGGGCGCTACAAGTACGAGCTGAAGAAGAAAGCGGCGACCGCGAAGAGATCCCAGCACCAGAGCCAGTTGAAAGAGATCAAGCTGCGGCCGCAGATCGACGAGCACGACCTCGCCTTCAAGCTTCGCGCTGCGGAGCGATTCCTGATCGAAGGCGACAAAGTGAAGGCGACGGTCACGTTCCGCGGGCGCGAAATCATGCATCAGCAGGTCGGCCGCGATCTGCTCGAGCGTGTGGTGAAGCGGCTCTCGGAGATTGCGAAGGCGGAGTCGTCGCCCCACATGGAAGGGCGCATGCTCTCGCTGATCGTGGCGCCCGACCGAGCGGCGATCAAGAAGATCCTGGCACGGCGCGCGGCGGAACAAGAGAAGGCGGCGCGCGCGGCCGCGGCGGCGGGTCTGCCCGCTCCGGTGATCGAGCCCGAAGAAGAGATGCCCGAGGACGACTCCGACATCGACGACGACGACGACGACGACGACGAGGACTTCGAGGAAGGCGACGAGAACACGAACGACGAGGAAACGAGCGATGCCTAAGGTAAAGACGCGGCGAGCGGCCGCGAAGCGATTCAAGAAGACGGGCACCGGCAAGGTGACCCGGACCCAGGCGATGAAGCGACACCGCCTCATCAATCGAACCAGCAAGCGGAAGCGCAATCTCGAGGGTACGGTGGTGGCGTCCGACGCCGATCAGCCGCGCCTCAAGCGCATGATTCCGTACCTGTAGTCCAGTCTAGAGCGAAGGAGAACGAGCCATGCGAGTCAAGCGCGGAGTCACCAAGCGCCGTCGCCACAAGAAAATCCTGAAGCTCGCGAGCGGCTTTCGCGCCGCGCGCGGCAAGCTCATCCGCCCCGCGCGCCTCGCGGTCGAGAAGAGCCTCATCTACGCCTATCGCGATCGAAAGCAGCGGAGGCGCCAATTCCACCGCCTGTGGATCGCGCGCATCAACGCCGCCGCGCGCGAGCACGGGCTGACCTACAGCCGCTTCATCTCGGGCCTCAAGCGCGCGGGCGTGGAGATGGACCGCAAGGTCCTCGCCGACCTGGCCGTGGCCGAGCCGAAGGCGTTCTCGGAGCTCGTGGCGCTCGCCAAGAACGCCGCCTGAGCGAGCCCACCCGGATGTCCACCGGCACCGGGCAGCTCGAGCTCCTCGAGCGCGAGGCGTGCGAGGCGATCGCGCGCACGTCGTCGCTGCAGGAGCTGCGCGAGGTGCGCGCGCGCTACCTCGGCCGCAAGGGCTCGATGTCCGCGCTATTGCGCGGCATCGGCGAGCTCGCACCCGACGCGCGCGCGGCGGCCGGTGAAGCGCTGAATCGCGCCGCGGCGCGGGTAGAGGCGATCGCGACCGAACGGCAGACCGCGCTCGAGCGGGCCGCATCCGATCGCTCGCTGTCCGAGCACGTGCTCGACGCCTCGCTGCCCGGCGCGGCGCCCGCGCGCGGCCACCTGCATCCGGTCACGATCATCGAGCGCGAGATGGCGGAGTTCTTCCGCGGGCTCGGCTTCTCGATCGAAGAGGGGCCGGAAGTCGAGAGCGAGTGGAACAACTTCGACGCGCTGCGCATCGCGGCCGACCACCCCTCGCGCGACTCGCAGGACACCTTCTTCGTCGAGGGCGGGAACGTGCTGCGCACGCACACCTCGCCCGTGCAGATCCGCGCCATGACCGGGCGCACCCCGCCGTTCCGTTTCATCGCGCCCGGGCGCGTGTTCCGTGTCGACCACGACGCCACGCACTCGCCGTTCTTCCACCAGATCGAGGGCTTCATCGTCGACGAGCACACCAGCTTCGGCGACATGAAGGGCGTGCTCTACGCATTTGCGCGTCACCTGATGGGGCCGGACGTGCGGCTGCGCTTCCGCGCGCACTTCTTCCCGT
This sequence comes from Deltaproteobacteria bacterium, assembly GCA_031396695.1. GTDB lineage: Bacteria > Myxococcota_A > UBA9160 > SZUA-336 > SZUA-336 > VGRW01. Next base: position 1,279 of record JANNLG010000047.1, on the reverse strand, counting down.
TCACGGAGCCGTCGGCCGAGTTCGACTTCTCCTGGCCCGGCGGCTGGCTCGAGTGGGGCGGCTGCGGGATGATCCATCCGGGCGTGCTCGAGAATTGCGGCATCGACTCGCGTCGCTACCAGGGCTTCGCGTTCGGCATGACGATCGATCGCACCGCCATGCAGCGCTTCGGCGTCCCGAACATCCACCTCTTGTTCGAGGGGGACGTGCGTGTGCTGGAGCAGCTCGCATGAGGGTGCCGCTCGGCTGGCTCGCGACCTTCGTCGATCTGCCCCCGCAGGCGGAGCTCGACGAGCGCCTCACGCTCGCGGGCCTCGAGATCAAGGAGGTGCTGCGCACGGGCCCGGACGTGTCGGCGATTCGCGTCGGCCACGTGCTCGAGCGCAAGCAGCACCCGAACGCGGATCGACTCTCGGTGTGCAGCGTCGATCTCGGCGAGGCGACACCCGCCACCATCGTGTGTGGGGCGGCGAACGTCGCGGCCGGCCAGAAGGTCGCGGTGGCGGTGCCGGGCGTGACGCTGCCCGATGGCACCAAGCTCAAGAAGTCCAAGATTCGCGGGGAAGTGTCCGAGGGCATGATCTGCTCCGCGCGCGAGCTCGGGATCGGCGACGATCAGAGCGGAATCCTGGTGCTCGATCCGGGCGCGAAGATCGGCGCCGCGCTCTCGGACGTGCTGCAAGCGGGCGAGACGATCTTCGAGGTCGAGATCACGCCGAACCGCGGCGACTGGGTCTCGATGCTCGGCATGGCGCGCGAGGTGCGCGCGCTGTTCGGCAGCGCGCTGCGCATGCCCCCCTCGGAGCCGACCGAGGGTACGCGCGCGGCGGCCGAAGACATCGCGATCTCGATCGACGACCCGGACGGCTGCCACGCCTACGTCGGACGCGTCGTGCGCGGCGTCGCGGTCGGGCCGTCGCCCGCCTGGCTCGCTGCGCGGCTCGAGGCCGCCGGCATGCGCTCGATCAACGTGGTCGTCGACGTGACGAACCTGGTGTTGCTCGAGTACGGCCAGCCGCTGCACGCCTTCGACCTGGCGAGCCTGCGCGGCGCCGAGGTCCGCGTGCGCCGCGCGCATGCCGGCGAGAAGATCGCGACGCTCGACGGCGAGACGCGCGATCTGGCCCCGGACGACCTGGTGATCGCCGATTCCGAGCGCGCGATCGCGATCGCGGGCGTGATGGGTGGGGCCGAGACGGAAGTCCGCGCGACCACCCGCGACGTGCTGATCGAGAGCGCTCAGTTCGCGCCCGCGCGAGTGCGCCGCACCTCGAAGCGC
>JANNLG010000028.1:0-26679 GCA_031396695.1 Deltaproteobacteria bacterium | reverse complement strand
CCCGACGAAACCCGCGAGCGCTTCGTGCCGAGCGTCTCGTCGGGCGGCACGGACGAGGGCGCGCGCGGCTTCCGCTATCTGGCGTGGAATCACGATCCGAATCCCGACGACGAGATGGCAGTGACCGACTACGCGTTCCTGGTCCGCGAAGCGACCGGCGAGGTTCGGGTCGTGCACGACCGCCACATCCACGGCCTGTTCCCGCGCCAGGTCTGGCTCGACACGCTGGTCGCCGTCGGGTTCGAGCCGCACAGCCAGATCTACGCGCACTCGGAGGTCGAAGGAGAGGACTCGAGCTCTTCATCGGCACGAAGCGCTGAGCCCGGCGCTCGCTCCGCTGTCGGCACGGTGCTTGCTTGATACCATGGGGAGTCCACTCCAGGGGAGATCCGCGGATGCACGCTGCTCGCTCGTCCATTCTGATTGCGCTCGCTGCGCTGGCGCTCACTACGCTCGCGCTTCCGGCGCTCGCCCAGACGTCGCAGCGCCCGACGAAGCCGCCGGACACGCCGGACTTCCTCGAGACTTGGAGCGAGCCTCCTGCCCTTGATCCCGCGGACACGTCCCCGCCGCCGGCCAAGGTCGCGCCGGCCGCGCCTTCGAAGCCGGTCGTACGGGTGCCCGCTGCTCGAGCGCCCGAAACGGAAGCGCCGCCGTCTTCGGTCGACGTCGACGAGGTCGAAGCGAGCGCGACCAAGAAGTCGAAGACCGCGCCGCGGAACACGGTGATCGAGCCCTATCCGCAGAACCCGCGCTGCTACGTGGCGGGGCGCTACGTCGCGGCGCCGCCGCTCTGCCCGAACTGAGCGCGAAGCGCGTTCGCCGTCACGAGCACGTCGACGCCCGTGGGCGGTCGGATCGCAGCTGCCGGAAGCGACTCGCCGGTACGCCAGCGCGACACCACGCTGCGCTTACGCTCGCCCTCGACCAGGAAGAGCACCGCGCGCGAACGGCTGAGCCGCGCGGCGCTGAGCGACACGCGCTGTGCGGGCGACTCCGGTGCGTCGAGCACGGCGAGCGCGTCGGGTGCATCGGCCGCCGTGCCCCAGTCGTGGCCCGGAAACAGGCTGGCCGTGTGACCGTCGACGCCGAGCCCGAGCAGCACGAGATCGAACTCGCCGACCGAGCGCAGCTCCGCGGCGTACGCCGCCGCCGCAGGCAGCGGACCGAGCTCCGCCGGGATCTCCCGGACCTGCTTCTCGGACAGCGGCACGTGATCGAGCCACGCCACCGTGGCCAGGGTCGAGTTCCGACCCGCGCCGCCGCGCGGCAGACAGCGTTCGTCGCCGAAGTAGATTCGCCACGCGGACCAGTCGGTCGACGCCGTGCGCAGCGACTCATAGACACCTCTCGGTGTCGCACCGCCGGCGAGCGCGATCAGAAAGCGTCCGCGAGCGCGGATCGCGCGCGCTGCGGCGGCTAGGATCAGCGCCGACGCGCGTGCGCGCAGCGCTGCCGCATCAGCGACCGAGTGCCAGCGAGCCGACTCGCTCACTCGCGCTTGATCGCGTGACCGCCGAACTGATTGCGCATCGCAGCCAGCAGCTTGTCGGAGAAGGAGTCTCGCTCACGCGAGCGCAGCCGCTCGAGCAGCGAGAGCGTGATCACCGGCGCCGAGACCTCGAGCTCGATCGCTTCGGCCACCGTCCAGCGGCCTTCGCCGGAGTCCGCGACGTGCGGCGCGATGCCCGCCAGGCTGGGATTCGTCGCCAAGGCTGCCGACGCCAGGTCGAGCAGCCAGGAGCGCACCACGCTGCCGTGGCGCCAGATCTCGGCCACCTGGTGCAGGTCCAGCGCGAACTCGCGTTTGCGCTCGAGGATCGCGAAGCCCTCGGCGTAGGCCTGCATCAGGCCGTACTCGATGCCGTTGTGGACCATCTTGGCGAAGTGTCCGGCGCCGACCGGTCCGACGCGGCCCCAGCCGCGATCCGCCGCAGGCGCCAGCGTCTCGAAGATCGGTCGCAGCCGTTCGACCACGCTCGCGTCGCCGCCGACCGTGAGGCTGTAACCGTGCTCGAGTCCCCAGACCCCACCGCTGGTGCCCGAATCGACGAGCTGCACGCCCCGTTCTGCGAGCAGCTGCGCGCGCCGAAGCGTGTCTCGGTAGTTGGAATTGCCGCCGTCGATGATCGTGTCGGCTTTCGCGAGCAGCGGAAGCAATGCGGCGATGCTCTGCTCGGTGATCGAGCCCGCGGGGACCATCAGCCAGAGCGCGCGTGGAGCCGCGAGCGCCGCGACTAGCGCGTCGAGCGAAGCGACGGACTCCGCGCCGTCTGCCTCGACGTGCATGCGCGCCGCGGGATTCGGATCGAAGCCGACCACGCGATGGCCGCCGCGAACCAGACGCCGCGCCATGTTCGCGCCCATGCGGCCCAAGCCGACCATTCCAAGCTCCATCGTCTCTCCTCGTCGTCCAGTCGGTCGTCGTCGCAGAAGCCGGTGGCGTCACGGCGCTCGCTGCGCGCATTCGGGGCAATGCCAGCCGCCGACGTCCTTCGCGAGTGCGTCGGATTCGGCCGGCCCCCACGTGCCCGGTTCGTACTCGTAGGGCGGCGTCGCGGTCGCGAGCACGGGGTCGACGACCCGCCACGCGGCCTCCACTGCATCCTGCCGGGCGAAGAGCGTCGTGTCTCCGATCATGGCGTCGCCGAGCAATCGCTCGTACGCGTCCATCTCTTCGCCGTGAGGGCGCTCGACGACCACGAGCTCCGTCGGCTGGGTGAGCATGGCTTCGCCTGGCTGCTTCACGCGCGCGCCGATCGCGATCGTCACGTCGGGGCTCAATCGAAAGCGCAGGTAGTTCGTCTCGCCCGGACAGAGCTGGCTCAGCGGCGGCTTCCGGAGCTTGACCAGAACTTCCGTCGTGGTCGTGGGCAAGTGCTTTCCCGCGCGAATGAAGAACGGCACGCCGTCCCAGCGCCACGACTCGATCTCGAGCCGGACCGCCGCAAACGTTTCCACGTTCGAGTCGGACGCCACGCCCGCTTCGGAGCGATAGCCGCGGTACTGCCCGCGGACGAGCTGCTCGGCCGCGAGCGGGCGAATCGCTCGGAACACCTTCACCTGCTCGTCGCGGATCGACTCCTCGTAGGTGCTCACCGGCGGCTCCATCGCGAGAAAGCCGACGACCTGGAGCATGTGGTTCTGAATCACGTCGCGGATCGCGCCCGCTTCCTCGTAGAAGCGGCCTCGTCCCTCGACGCCGAAGCTTTCCGCCATGGTGATCTGCACGCTCTCGACGTAGTTGCGGTTCCAGATCGGCTCGAGGAAGGTGTTGGCGAAGCGGAACAAGAGCAGGTTCTGGACGGGCTCCTTGCCCAGGTAGTGATCGATCCGGAAGATGGACGCCTCGTCGAAGCTGCGGCGCAGCACCGTGTTCAGCGCCTGGGCCGTCGCCAGATTGCGTCCGAACGGCTTCTCGAGAATGACCCGAGCGCCGCTCGCGCAGCCCGACCGCGCGAGCGACTCGATCAGGGTCTCGGCGAGGCTGGGCGGGATCGCGAGATAGTGAGTCGGGCTGCGAGCGTCGCCGAGCGCCTTGCGAAGCTCGTCGCAGGTCGCGGCGTCCTCGTAGTTTCCGCCGACGAAGCGAAGCCGCGCGGCGAGACGGGCGAACACCGCCTCGTCCACGCCGCCGACGCTGCGCTCGACGCTCTCTCGCGCGCGCTGCACGAGCCGCTCCAACGTCCAGCCCGCGCGAGCGACGCCGAGCACCGGGAAGTCGAGCTCGCCGCGCCGCGCCAGCGCGTAGAGCGCGGGGAAGATCTTCTTCGCAGCGAGGTCTCCGGTCGCCCCGAAGAAGACGAGGGCGTCGGAGCGGAGCGCGCTCACTCGGGATCCAGATGTTTCGAGTGCATGGCGAGTGGGCTCGCTCCGCGCCGCGTCAGCTCGGCGAGTCGGCTCGCTCCCCGGCGTAACCGTTGATGAGCTGCTTCTTCTTCTTCGATGCGATCTTGCGCAGCGAGCTCACGCGCTCGGAGAGCTTGCTTCCAAGCTCTCGTCGCGCCTCGGGCGCCAGCAGGAGCGTCAGCGCCGCACCGGCCACCAGCCCGAGCGACAGCACGCCGGCGTACTCGCCGGTGGACCGGTGGGTACGCGAGGCGAATGCCTCCGCGATCGCGCGCTGCCGAGGGAGATGTCGAGTCAGGTCGGAAAGAGTCATGGTCGTCGTCCTTTGGTGGTGAAGGTCAGCCGCTCAACGCGAGCGTTCGCTGACCGAGGGAACTGTGGCCTCGAGCACTACGATCTCGACACGCCGGTTCTCCTGGCGCCCCGCGTTCGTCTCGTTCGACGCCAGCGGTGAGCTCGAACCGAATCCACGCGTGGTGATACGCGAGGGATTGATCCCACGGCGCGTCAACACGCTCGCAACCGCGTCGGCACGCTGCCGCGACAGCTCGTCGTTGTGGCCCGCGGTGCCGGTGCTGTCGGTGTGGCCCTCGATCAGGACCGCACGCCGCGGCTCGGCCGCGAGCAGATCCGCGAGGCGATTCAGATCGGTCATTGCCGCGGGCTTCAGCTCTGAGCGATCGACATCGAAGAGCACGTCGCCGAGCGTCACGACGATTCCGCGCTCGGTCTGCTTCGCCTTGAGCTCCGACAGCTCCGCGGCCAGAGCCGCGGCGCTGAACGCCGAGATCGCCGCCTGGTGTTCCGCGATCGTGGCGTCCTCGCGCGCGATCGCCGCCTCTTGCGTACGCGCCTCGAGCACGACGTCCGCGCGCTCCTTGCCGAGCTGCGTGACGTCCTTTTGAGCGGCGTTGCGCTCCGCGATCGCCTCGGCGATCTCGACGCGGCGCGACGCGACGTAGCTCAGGTGATCGACCTCTACCTCGGCGTCACCCTTTTCGAACGAGGTGCGTGCCGCGGCCACGCTCGTCTGTGCGTCGTGCAGCGGAACGGCTGCATGCGCGGTGACGGCTGGGTTCGCTTCCGCGACCCGCAACTTGGTTTCCGCGTTCACGAGGTTGGTATTCGATTTTGTCGCACAGCCAGCAGTAGCGATGCACGCCGCAAGCGCCACCGGAATCCACACGTTTCGCATCGCATCTCCCTTGAAGGTTCGAGTCATGGCGCACTGCCGACGCCGCGCTCGGCTTCGGTGCGGAGCACCTCGATCGTGTGCTCGAGCTCGGTCGCGCTCGCGCGCGCGGACTCGGACTCGGCCTTCGCCTCTGCGAGCTGCGCGTCGACCTGCGCCTGCTCCGCCAAGCGTTGGGCGAGCTTGAAGTCTTTGTCTCGAATCGCGGCCTTCGCCTTCTCCGCCTTCTCGCGGGCGATTTGAAGCTCGAGCGGTGCGTCCGTCGGCGCGCCGCTCGTGTTCGCGCTAGCGATCGCGAGGTCCGCTTTTTCGACCTCCTGCGCTGGCTTGCGCGGCGTCGAACAGCCGACCGTTCCGATCGCGGTCAGCAGCATCAGACCGGCGACCCAAGTGAATGCAGATCTCATCGCGCGTCTCCTCCGCGCCTACACTCAGCAAAATCGCTGCCAACGCAGAGGTCCGCGCGAAGGCCGCAGACGGACCGCTGGCTCGAGGAGACGAGTAGGGACTACAAAACGGTCTCGCCCGGGCGGCGTTCAGAAGCAGTTGGGCGTTGCCCAACCACAGACCGCATTCCCCGAATCCACGACGTCGAACTCCGCCACCGGGATGCGCGCCGACGTTCCGCCCTGGTTGATCTCTCCGATCAAGGCGGCGAAGCCGGGGTCCGACGTGCCAGTGATGTATCCGTTCGAGCCCTGGTCCGCGAAGAGCAGGCCGTAGCGCTTGAGTGCGCGGATCAACACGCGCGCCTCGGCGCTGTAGCCCACCTCGGAGTACGAAGCGCGCAGCCGAAGACGCGCGCCGTACGGAAGGTAGGTGTCGTTCTGGTACGGCCCGTAGTGGTTCCCGGGCGCGACCCACGCGCGCGCGGCGCGCACGAACGTCACGCGCAGCGCGTGATCGATGCGCCCGCGCACGACCTCGTCGCGCTTCAACAGCCCGGGCAGGATCGCCATCCCGGCTGCGTCGGCGCTGGTCCAGCCGGCAGGTCGCGTGCCGTTCTCGAGCAGGTTCCAGCGCGCGGAGGACGCGACGCGGAAGCCGACCGGGCCGGTCGTGCGCACGCTGCGGTACAGCTCGTAGAGCGTGCAGTCGGTCTGGTCGACCGCGAGCACGTGTCGGTCGCCGCTGGTCGGATCGGGCGCGGACGGCGAGCCGCCCTCGATCGGCGCGTCGGGCGGAATCGGGAACGGGCCGGGGTCGCTCTCGTCGGAGTAGTCCTCGCCGTCGACGCCGTAGAGGATGGTCACAGGTGCCTGACCCGGCGGAACGACGACCCAGGGAATGCCGTAGTAGGTCTCCGTCGAGCCGAGATCCAGGCGCAGGTACTCCGTGCCCGGCGCGAGTGCGTCGATCGCAGCCTTGTAGATCTCGGAGCGCGCGTGCACGGGCAGCGCGGTGACGTCCTGGTTCCAGGCGTTGTCCTCCGGGAACACCGGACAGCCGCCGGCCGTGGGCTGGAACGCGCTCGTACAGGTGGAGCAGAGCGCGGGGCTACACGCCTGGGTGACGCCCGGCGCGAGCGGCGCGGACTCGAGCGCGCGGCGCAGGATCGCCGCATCGAGCACCGAGCAGGGAGCGGGCCGGTCGCCGTGCACGGTGCACTTCGCGACGCCCCGCGCCGCGAGCGGTGCGCCGGCCGGGTCCGCGAGACTCGCGCGAAGCTCGGCGACGTCGTCGTCGAGCACGGCGCCGGCGTCGTTCGTGTCCCCGCATTGGCAGGCGTCGCCGAGCCCGTCGCCGGCTCGCGTGTCGATGCCGCCGCGATCGGACTGATCGTTGGCCTCGAACCGACAGTTGTCGAAGCCATCCGCGAATCCATCGAGGTCGGCGTCGACCGCGAACGCGGAGTCGCTCGCCGACAGTGCGAGTACGACGGCCAGCAGTCGTGCGCGTTTGAGGGATCGGCCCATGATGGCGAGCCTGCTCCCCCGCGCGGCGACCCGTCTCGGACGCGGATCACAACGACGCAGTCGCGCCTCTCCGTATGCCTTCAGCGCCGAGGCGAGGGACGTGGCGGCTTGTCCCCGTCCAAGCGGCCTAGCTTCAGCGCGGCCGTCGCATCGTCGCCATCCAGCGGCGGCGCGAACAGGTAGCCCTGCAGCTCGTCGCAACCGAGCTCCGCGAGCAGGTCGCGTTGCTCCGGGGTCTCCACGCCCTCTGCGACGACCTTCATGCCGTAGACGCGCGCAAGCGCAACGATGGCCGCGGCGACGGCTTCCGCATCCGAGTCGTCGCCGAGCGCCCGCACGAACGCGCGGTCCATCTTCAGCACGTCGATCGGAAGTCGCGCCAACATTCCCAGAGACGAATAGCCGCTGCCGAAGTCGTCGAGCGCGATCCGGACGCCGAACGCTCGAAGCTCGGCGAGGACTTCGAGTGCGTCCCCCTCGTCTTGCATCAACGCGGTCTCGGTGATCTCGAGCTCCAGCCGACTCGGTTCGACCGCATACTGCGCCAGCGTGGCCTTCACGAGCTTCGCGAAGCTCGGAGCGAGCTGGACCTGAGAAACGTTCACGGATACGCGAATGCGACGCGACGGAAAGCTCTCGCGCCACACGGCCAGTTGCCCGACCGCACTTCGCAGCACGCGTTCACCCATCGGCAACACGATTCGCGTCTCTTCGGCCAGGCGCACGAACTCCTCCGCCGAGACCACTCCGAAGGTCGGATCGGTCCAGCGCACCAGCGCTTCGAAGCCGCTAATGCGGCCGCTGGCGGGGACTACGCGCGGCTGATAGGCAACGCGGATCTCGTCGGCTTCAACGGCCTCGCGCAGTCGCGACTCCATGGCATGCCGACGCAGCACCGGCTCGTCCATGCTTGGCTGGTACACGACGTAGCGGTTGCCGCCCTGTCGCTTGGCCTCTCGGAGAGCCAGGTCGCAGCTGCGCATCGCCTCGGAGGACGAACGACACGCTACGACATCGGACGCGATGCCGATCCGCGCCCCGAGTCGGATCTCTTGACCCGACAGCTCGAACGGGCGGCGAACGCAATCGAGGAGGCGCTCGGCAGCCCCCTCGACGTCGCTGTCGCCGAGCAAGAGCGCGAACTCATTGCCCCCGAGCCGCCACGGTCCGATACGCATCTCGCCGGCGATTCCGACCACGCTGGCCTCGATGCGCGCGGCCGCTGCCTTGAGAATCTCGTCTCCAGCGAGGTTCCCGATCATGTCGTTCACCGCCTTGAACTTCGTGAGGTCGACGATCATCAATGCGACGCGCGGCGCGAGATCGCCGGCGCTTTGGAACCGTCGAGTCAGCTCCTCCTCGAACGACCGACGGTTGCCCACGTTTGTGAGCGGATCGTTGTAAGCCAGGTGAACCAAGCGATCCCGGCTGTGTCGCAGCGTCTCCAGCGTCAGGTTGAAGGCGCGCGCGACGTCGCCGAGCTCGTCGAGACGTCCCGCATCGACGCGCACGTCGAGGTCGCCACCGCCGGCTTTCAGAGTGGCGTCCCGAAGCTCCTGGATCGGTCGAGCGAGAGTCGAGCCGAGCCAAGCCGCCACCAGCAACGCGACCGAGACCGCGAAGATTCCCGCCGCCAGCATGCGCCAGCGAGATGCTCGGAGCGCGAGTCGCTCAGAGTCGTTCGAAGTCCGCACGCGAGCCACGAGACCCGGCAAGCGCAGCACGTCCGCAACCAGCTCACCGGCCGCATGGTCACCACTGTCCAGGGTCAGTGTCGCTCCGATGATGCTGGACCAGTCTGCGATCAGCTCGTCCGACAGCCGTTCGCTGACGACGAGTTCGCCCAGCGAGCGCCCCCTCGTCACGAGCGGAACGCGAATCAACGCGAAGCTCGAACCGCCATTCCCGAAGAGCGTTGCCGAAGCGCGACCCTGAAGATCGGAGCACGACTCGAACTCGACACGCGGCCCGTCTCCCCGTTCCCGATTCACGTCTGGGAGTCCGACGCAGCGTGGCGGCTCGCCCTGTGCATCGGGTTTAGCCTGTGCATCGGGACGGATTCGGTGAGCGTCCTGGCTCGCCAGGATCTCGACTGCGGCGCGGTCGAGCGCCTCGTCGCCCACCACCGCGATCGGCTTCGCCTTGCGGTTGCGGAACATGACGAGCGACGCTCGTTCCGCGGCGCGGAGTTGCCCCGCGAAATACTTCAGGGTCGAACTGTTGGCGACTTCGAGATTGGCGCGAAACTCCGGCGTTCGGGACAGCGCCTGCCAGCGCGACAACGTGTCGCCGGTGTAGTTCGCGAGCAAGCGCTCGCCAGCCCTCGCCGACCCGCCGAGACGAGCGCGCGCAGCGGCCGCCAGATCCCAGGAAAGCGCGTCGTGGAGAACCAGGCTCAGCGAGGTCGATAGCACCGCGAGCGTCGCGAGCGTCAGGACGAGACGCGTTGCAATCCTGTGTCGTCCCGGGAGAGCGCGGAGAAGCACTCGCGTGCCCGCGCGTACCCGCGGCAGCAAATCACTCGCGTGCGACAGCCACTGCACGCGCACCTCTAGTTCGGCTCCGGCTCCAGCCGGAGTGTCTGCGTCTGCACGGTCCACGGCCAGATCCGTACGGTACGCACGAAACCGTCCGCGGACGGGCTCCAGAGCATCAAGCGGTAGTCACCCGGAGCGACCGGGCCGATCGACCACGTTCCGTCGGGCCTGACCGACCCGACATAGCGCTGTTGCGACGAGTAGACGAAGAGGTACTCCGAAGGGTGTAGGGAGCAGTAGATGTGCGAGGCGCCTCCTGCAGCCACTTCCAACTCGTGCGCGCGACGCGGTGTGAGGTGGAGCTGCATCGCTTTGTCGCCCGCCGTGAACAGGCGATGATGGAGGGGTCCATCGTTCACGATCTGGACTCGGCCACCCTGACGGAGCGCGATGGTTTCGGGCTCGAACGCGCCGTCGTGCCAGCGCACGAGGGCTGGCCCCCCGATCGACGGCAGCGGCGCCACCGTTTCTACCGGGATCAGATAGACCACCAGCGGATCTGCGGAGCGATCGGCCTCGTCCTGGGCAACCGTGCCGCGCAGCAGGGCTACGCCCAGGGGCGGCGGCCACACCCAGGAAGGCACCTTTCGCGGAGCGGACTGACAGCCGCTCACCGTTAGCGCGAGCGCGAGTCCACAAGCGAACGAAGCCGCAGGCCTGGTCTGCCTCGGCAGTCGCGGCGGACGTGCACGCATCGAACTCTCCGACCCCTGCGGTTCATCGGAGAGTGCAGGGACCGCCTGTAGCGCCGTGCGCAGGCGCTCGCAAAACGAGCGCTGCGACGCCGGCGCTGCAGGCGAAGTTAGCCCCAGCCGAAGAGCGCCCTAGGCAAGAAGCCGCGAGCGGACCTACATCCGATCGCGCAGCGCCTCAGCGTTGCGCTTGGCGGCTTCGAGCTGCTCCTTCGCCGCCGCGTTGCAGTCGTCCTGGCGGTCGGCCAAGAGGGCGTCGCAGGCCTCGATCGCAACCTTGTACTCGCCCTCTGCCTTCGCGACGGCCACGTCGTACGCACCCGTCGCCGCGACCTCGGCGGCGTCGCCGCGAGCTTCACTCGTTGCCTCGGCTGCGTCGCGGCGCGCCTCACCAACCTCCTGGGCCGCTTCCGATCGCGCGGCGGAGACGTCTTTCGCCGTCTCCCGTTTGGTCTCTCCGCCGCAAGCCAGCGCGGTCGTCACTACAAACGCCGTTGCCAGAAACTTCGTCGTCCGATTCATCGTGCACCCTCCTGATTCGCGGAACGCGAGCGGTATGGGATCAGCCTTTGCAACCCACGTGCCTCGAGCAACGGGACCGTCAGGCAGGGTCCTTGCCGCGCGTTCGCGTGACGCCGGTCAGGATGCCTACACCGGCGAGGATCACGCCGATTATCAGGATCCAGTGGTGCGCGAGACCCGCGGTCACCAGGGCCCACGATACGCCGCCAATCAGCACGACAAAACCAAGTAGGTAGAGAGCGAACGACACGGGGATCTCCTCGTACACGGTTCAGCGCTTGGGTTCGCGCTTCCTGGCCGTGTGGGCTGCAATTCCCGGTCCTGCGCGGAAGCCGCGGAGTTCGTCGTTGCCGGCGCCGCGAGCGCGGAGAAGTGTAGATCGGTTTGTACGACTTACACGCGAGCCGTGACGAGCCGTGCCGCTCACACTCCGACTCTCCCGGCGAAGCGGCACGGTCCCTGCAGCGTTGGCGCCGTGGCGATCCAGACCGGACCGCGCGCAGGGAGGATTCGTCTATGAGTTTGGGAACGATCCTGATCATCGTTCTGATCCTGATGCTGATCGGCGTCGTGCCGGCCTGGCCGCACAGCCGAGAGTGGGGTTACGCACCGAGCGGGTTGATCGGCACGGTCGTCGTGATCCTGGTCATTCTGTTCTTGCTCGGCCGACTGTGAGTCGCTAGCCGCGGATCGCGCGCATCATGCGCGGCACGTGGTCGCTGAAGACGGCGTCCATGCCTAGCGCGAGCAGTCGCTCGAGGGCGGGCTCGTCCTGCGCATCCCAACCGAGTAGCGCTCGACTGCGCGCGCGGAACGCATCGGCGAGTGGCTCGCTCCAGTCGCTCCAGTGCAGATTCAGCGCGTCGATGCCGAGCTCGACCATGCGCTCGGCGCGCTCGCCGGGTTCGGTGTGCATGACGCCCACGCGGGTCGAGTCGACCAGGCGCACGGCCGGGTCGAGCGCGCGGAAGCCCGCGACCACCCGCCAGTTCCAGTGACAGAGCCAGAGCCTCGCGGGATTGCCGACGCTGCGCGCGACCTCGACCACCGCGCGCGCGGCCTCGGGGTGCATCACGTCGAGTGAGAGCTCGAAGTCGTGGCCGCAGGCTTCGTAGAGCTCGGCGAGCGTCGGCACGTGCTCGGGAAGCGCGCGGCGCGCCACGGACGTGATCGCGACACCGTCCGGTGTGAGCCCGTCGTGGTCGAGCACCGGCACGCCGTCGGCCGTGAGCCAGACGTCCGATTCCAGGCCCGTCGCGCCGAGCTCGAGCGCGAGCCGGAAGGCGTCGAGCGTGTTCTCGCGCGCGTCCGCCGAGGCACCGCGGTGCGCGAAGCCGATGCATGGCGTCCTGGCCGTCGAGCGAGTCGGCATCCACGCCATTGGAGCACGCCAGAGGCTATGCTGCGCGGGACTCGGAGGAGCGCGCTTGGAGAACCCCCTGCCCTGGTGGCACCCGCGCCGCTTCGCCGAGCGGCGCGAACAGCTTCGGACGCGCGCGCGGATCGCGACCGCCGTGCGCGCATTTTTCGCGCGCGAGGACTTCGTCGAGGTCGACACGCCGGCGCTGCAGGTCTCGCCCGGACTCGAGCCGCACCTGTTCGCGTTCGAGACGCGCCTGCGCTCGTCGCTCGCCGAAGGCGTTCGCGCGCTGTACCTGCACACGTCGCCCGAGTTCACGATGAAGAAGCTGCTGGTCGCGGGCGTGCCGCGTCTGTTCCAGCTCGCGCACGCCTTTCGAAACAACGAGCGCTCGTCGACCCACCACCCCGAGTTCACCATGCTCGAGTGGTACCGCGCGGGCAGCGACTACCACGCGCTGATGGACGACTGCGAGTCGCTGCTGCGCGCGGCACTCGACGCGAGTGGCCGCGAGCGGCTGGTGTATCGCGGGGTCGAGTGCGATGCGCACCTGCCGTTCGAGCGCCTGAGCGTCGCGGACGCGTTCGCAAAGCACGCGGGGCGCGACGTGTTCGCGCTCGAGCCGGCGCAAGGCGACAGCTACGAGGACACGTTCTTCCGTGTGTTCCTGAACGAGATCGAACCGAAGCTCGGTGTCGGCCGGCCGACGCTCGTGTACGACTGGCCGATCGCGCTCGGCGCGCTCGCGCGCGCGAAGCCGGGCGAGCCGCGCGTGGCCGAACGCGTGGAGCTGTTCGTCGCGGGACTCGAGCTCGCGAACGGCTTCTCGGAGTTGACCGACGCCGCCGAGCAGCGCCGCCGCTTCGAGCACGACGTGGCCGAGAAGGCGCGGCTCTACGGAGAGCGCTATCCCATCGACGCCGACTTCCTGGCGGCGCTCGAGCACGGGCTGCCCGCGAGCGCGGGCATGGCGCTCGGCTTCGACCGGCTCGTGATGTGCGCGACCGGGGCCGCGCGAATCGACGACGTGCTCTGGGCGCCGGTGGACGAGGGATGAAGCGGATCAGCGACGTGCAGGGACTCGAAGCGGCCGGCCTGGTGCCGGCCGAGCGCACAGCCGCGCTACACCGCGTGGCGTCGCGCTGGGCGGTCGCGCTCACGCCCGCGGTGCAGGCGCGCATTGATCCCGCCGATCCGGCCGACCCGATCGCGCGACAGTTCGTGCCGAGCGCCCGCGAGCTGCAGATCGCGCCCGACGAGCTCGCGGACCCGATCGGCGACGCGGACTTCACACCGCTCCCGGGCGTCACCCATCGCTATCCCGACCGCGTGCTGCTCAAGCCCACCCACGCGTGTCCGGTCTATTGCCGATTCTGCTTCCGCCGCGAGGCGGTGGGCCCGGGCGGCGAAACGCTCTCGCCCGCCGAGCTCGATGCGGCGCTCGCCTACATCGCGGAACGCGAATCGATCTGGGAGGTGATCCTCTCGGGTGGCGATCCGCTGATCCTGTCGCCACGGCGCCTCGCCGAGATCGTGCGCCGCCTCGACGCGATCCCGCACGTGGGCGTGATCCGCGTGCACACGCGCGTGCCGGCGGTGGAGCCGGAGCGCATCACCGCGCGGCTCGTCGAAGCGCTACACGCGAACAAGGCCGTCTGGGTCGTGCTGCACGCGAACCATGCGCGCGAGCTCGACGCGGCCACGCGCGCGGCCATCGCGCGGCTGGTCGACGCGGGCATTCCGATGCTCGCGCAGACCGTCCTGCTCGCGGGCGTGAACGACGATCCCGCCCAGCTCGAAGCGCTGTTCCGCGCGCTCGTCGCCCTGCGCGTGAAGCCGTACTATCTGCACCACGCGGATCTCGCGCCCGGCACCGGCCACTTCCGCACCTCGATCGAGACCGGCCAGGCGCTCGTGCGCGACCTGCGCGGACGCGTCTCCGGATTGTGTCAGCCGACCTACGTGCTCGATGTTCCGGGCGGCGCGGGGAAGGTGCCGATCGGTCCGAGCTACCTGCGCGAGTCCGAGCGCGGCGACGCGACGGTCGTCGAGGACTGGCAGGGTAAGCTGCACCGCTACCCGGACCTGGACGAGCGCTAGCGAGCGCTCACAGCTCGAACCAGACGTGCGCCTGCGCGGTGCCGACGGCGTTCTCGTAGTCGGACAGCGGGACGCCTTTCGCGCTGCACGCGCGGCCGCCGAGCGCGCCGGCCAGCATCAGGTAGTGCGCGAAGAAACCCTCGGGCGAGAAGCGCCGATACGAAGGGTACAGATCGATCACCGCCGCGTGATCGCCCGCGCCCCAGAGCGCCAGGATCTTGCGGTCGATCGCGACGGCCTCCGCCGAGTGCACGTCCTTCGGATCCCAGCCGCCGTGCGCGAGAATCGTGTCCATCGGCCAGAAGCGGTGGCTCATGCCGCCCGACGCGAGCAGCGCCACGCGCTGGTCGGTGGCGCGCGCGGCCTCGCCGATCAATGCGCCGAACTCGAGCCAGTTGTGCGGCTCCGCGGTCTGGCACACCGACACCGACAGCACGCGTTCGCCCCGGTGCAACCAGTGCAGCGCGTTCAGCGTCGGGTAGTGCACCGGCAAGTGCTTCGAGAGCGCGTTCGTGCAGCGCACGCCGCGCGCGCGCGCGAGCTCCGCGATCTTCGCAGCGAGCGTCGGCGCCCCCACGTAGTCGTACGGCTTGTCGACGATCAGCGTCGGCAGCTCCTCGGAGGTGTAGACGCCCGAGAAGTGCTCCGCGCCCGCGACCACGTGCTCGATGGTGGTGAACCAGTGCGTGTCGAAGATCACCAGCGTGTCGGGCCGCGTAGCGTCGAGGTGCTGCCGGAATGCCGGCATGCTCGCGACCAGCGAGGTGTCGCGCCCGCCGCCCATCGCCAGGCGCAGGCGTTCGGGCGCCATGATGCCGGGCGCGTGCGCGAACACGGCCGCGGCGACGATCTCTCCCATTTCGAGACTCCTCTACGCGCGAGATTTTTCTAGCCGAGCGAGCCGCGCCGGATCGCGACGTTCTTCACGTCGCAGAAGAAGTCGAAGCTCCAGCGGCCGCCCTCGCGGCCGATGCCGGACTCGCGCGCCCCGCCGAACGGCGCCGCGAGATCGCGCACGAAGAAGCAGTTCACCCAGACCGTGCCGGCGACCACGTCGCGCGCGAGCCGCTCCGCGCGCTCGCGGTCGCGCGTGTAGATCATGGCGGCCAGGCCATAGCGCGTGGAGTTCGCGAGCGACAGGCATTCCTCGTCGTCGCCAAAGGTCTGCCAGGTGAGCACCGGTCCGAACACCTCGTGCTGCGCGATCTCGAGCGGGCTCGCGACGTTGGTGAACAGCGTCGGCTCGAAGTAGAGGTCGCCGGCGGCGTGGCGTTTGCCGCCGAACAGCGGCTTCGCGCCGGCTGCGAGCGCGCGCTCGACGAAGCCCGCGACGCGCACGAAGTGCTCGCGCGTGATCAGAGGACCCACGCGCGTGCCCTGCTCGCGCGGATCGCCGACCGTCATGCGCGCGGCCGCCGCGCGCACCTTCTCGAGCAGCGTGTCGGCGATGCTGCGCTCGACCAGCACGCGGGTGCCGGCCAGACAGACCTGCCCGGCGTTCAGGTACTGCGTGCCGATCGTCTGGGCGGCGGCGTCGAGATCCGCGTCTGCGCAGACGATGAACGGCGACTTACCGCCGAGCTCGACGGAAACCGGCACGAGCTTGCGACCCGCGCTCGCCGCGATCAGCCGCCCCGTGTCCGTCGAGCCGGTGAAGCTGATGCGCGACACATCGCGGTGCGCGATCAGCGCCGCGCCCGCCTCTTCGCCGATTCCCTGCACCACGTTCAACACGCCCGCGGGCACGCCCGCCTCGTTCGCGAGATCCGCGAGCAGCGAGCCCGTCAGCGGCGCCCACTCCGGTGGCTTCACGACCGCTGTGTTGCCCGCGGCGAGCGCGGGTCCGAGCTTCCAGGTCGTGAGCATGAGCGGCGCGTTCCAGGGCGTGATGATCGCGGCCACGCCGGCCGGCTCGTAGCGCACGTGATTCACGACCTCGTCGGACTCGATCGTCTCGCCCTCGAGCTTCAGAGCGAACTCCGCGAAGAACTCGATGTTGTGCGCCGCGCGCGGCACCACGCGCGTCAGGTTGCCGACGAGCAGCGAGCCGTTGTCGGTGGTCTCGACCGAGGCCAGCTCCTTCGCGCGCGCGCGGATGCACTCGGCGAACGCCTTCAGGATCGGCAGGCGCCCGCGCGGGCCGAGCGCGGCCCAGGCCGGAAACGCCTCGCGCGCGGCGTCGACCGCGGCTTCGATTTCGGGCGCACCGCCCGCCGCGATGTCGGTGAGCAGCGCGCCGTCGATCGGGCACTCGTCGCGAAACGTGCTGCGAGACGCGACGCGCCGGCCGCCGATCCAGTGCGCTGGCGAGATCTCGACACCCGCGACGACCGCGTTCTTCACTCGGCCTTCTCCCCGAGAAAGCGCTCGACCAGCCTCGCGCCGCGCTGTTTGGGCGCATTCAGGTGCGCGAGCACGCGGTTGCGCGCGCCCGACGCCAGATAGAAGCGCTCGTACTGCTCGTTGCGGCTGGCGAGCGCGCTCGCCGCGAAGTCCCAGGCCAGCCGGAATACACGGATCCGTGTCTCCGCCGTGGTCTTTTCCGCGCCTTGCAGAAAGGTCGAGATCAGCGGGCCCAGGGTCGGGTCGCGCAGCTGCGACTCGGTCGGCGTGGCCAGCAGGTTGTGCGAGCCGATCAAGCGCAGGCACTCGTTCACGCGCGGGAACCAGGTGGGCAGGAAGTGCCGGAGCTGCGAGAGCGGGTGGCCGTTCGGGAACCAGACGCCGTTCCCGAACTCGTAGGCCTCGAGCTCGGCCGTGCGGATCGCGGCGCGCGCGAGCTCGGCGTAGCCGAACAGCTCGCCGAGCAGCTCGAGCGTCGGGGGGGACTTGTCGCCGATCACCTCGGCCATCTTGCAGCCCAGGCCGTAGGCGAACTCGAGCTTGGTCTGCGCGCGGATCATGGTTTGCTGCATCACGTTCGGGAACCAGCTCGTCGCCATGACCTGGTTGTACACGCCCAGGTTCTCGCTGATGAACACGCGTTCGCGCGGCACTTCCACGTCGTCGAAGATCACGAACGCGTCCTGCTCGTCGAAGCGGCTCGAGAGCGGGAAGTCATAGCGGTTCCGGCCGCGCGACACGCTGTCGCGGCACAGGAACTTGAGTCCCGGCGTCGCGATCGGGATCGAGAACGACAGTGCGTATCGGGCGCCGTCGGCGGGAACCGGGTGACCGGGGTACACCGCCAGCTCGTCGGCGAACGGCGCGAGCGTGGCCAGGATGCGCGCGCCGCGCACTACGATGCCGTGCGCCGTCTCACCCACCTTGTGCAGCGCCACCTCGCCGCCGCCCGCGGCGATGTCGGGGCGGCTCTTGTCGACGGTCGGGTGGATGATCGTGTGCGTGAGCGCGAGGTCGTTGCGGCGCAGGCGCTTCTGGAATGCGACCAGGTTCGCGGCGCCCGCTTCGTTTCCGAACGCGCCCCACTCGTCGCTGCGGCCGGCGAAACCCGCGAACGTGACGTTCATGTAGTCGGGCGATCGGCCCATCAGGCCGACGCTGTGCTCTGCGATCTGGCGCAGGCAGAGATGGCGCCGTTCGAGGTCGGCGCGCGAGCGTGGAATCTCGTGACTCGCGTTGATCGGTTCGCCCGTCTCGGGGTCGGGCACCACGCACACGTCCGAGTGCGCGTGCTGCAGGTCGAAGAGCTCGGCGACCGTGCGCGCCGCGCCCGCGAGCGCCTCGTGCCCGGCGACGTCGCTCACCCGCTCGCCGTCGACCCAGACCTCGCGCGTGTCGCGAAGTCCGCGCAGGTACTGCTCGCCGGTGCGCACCCCCATGCGCGCAGTCTACGCCCGCGCGGCGTGAAAGGCAGCGCGAGCCGGGCGTCAGATCGCGGTCAGGAACTCGAAGCGGCGCACCGAAGCGCGCGCCTCCAGGCGCAGGTCGCGCAGCAGCTCGATCTGGTCCAGGCACACGCCGCAGCCCGCGACCACCGCGGTCTGGGGGTCCTTCGCGACCGAGACCGGCAAGCGCAGCTCGCGCGTGAGCAGGGCCGCGAGGCCGTTCAGCAGCGCGCCGCCGCCGGCGAGCACCACGCCGTTGTGGGCGATGTCGGTCGCGAGCTCGGCGGGTGCGTCCTCGATCACGATCCGCACGGCATTCACGAGCGCCGCCACCGGCGCGACCAGCGCCTCGCGCAGCTCCTCGGCCTTGATACGCACGACGCGCAGCTCGCCCGAGATGCGCTCGCGCGCGTCGATGCAGACCTCGCGCAGATCCTGGCGCGGCAGCGCGCAGCCGAGCTGCTCCTTCAGCGCGCGCGCGGCGCCCAGGCCCACCTCGACGTCGAGCTTCTTCTTGAGCCAGAGCTGCACCGCCTCTTCCAGGCGCGTGCCGCCGGTCCGCATGGTGCGCGCGTGCACGACACCAGAGAGCGTCACCACCGCGATCTCGGTGGTGCCCGCGCCAATATCGATCACCAGCTTGCCGCCCCGCTCGGCCGCCGGCACTGCCGCGCCGAGCGCCGCCGCCATCGGCGCCGCCAGCAGGTACACCTCGCGCGCGCCCGCGCTGCGCGCGGCTTCGACCAGTGCCCGCCGCTCCACCTGCGTGAGCTCGCAGGGCGCGGACAGGACGATTCGCGGCCGGCGCACGGCCCAGGGGTTGCGCACGCGGCGCATCATCGCGCGCAGCAGCGCGACGGCTCCCTCGAAGTCCGCGATCGCGCCGTCGCGCACGGGCCGCACTTCGACGATCGACTCCGGCATGCGCGCGATCATCGCTTCGGCCGCGCGCCCGATCGCATGCACCTCGTGCGTGCGGCGATCGCGCGCCACGATCGAGGGCTCGGAGAGGATTTCGCCGGTGCGGTGGCTGAACACGCGCACGTGCGCCGAGCCGAGATCCAGGCCGAGGTCGGCCGACACCGAGCGCGCGAGCGAAAAGGGCTTTTCGGTCTGGGTCATGAGGAGCCTCCGGGTTGCGGCTCCAGGGGGTGCAGGCTCCGTGCCCTGGGATCAGGCGTGCGCACGCGATGCGCAGCTAGCCGTCCGGGAAGCGCGTGTGCGCGGAACTCCGCTCGAAACGGGCTTCAGGAACGCGGCGACGCCCGAGTGTGTAGTTCGCTTCCACTCGAGCGCCGGTTCACTGCTCGTCCTGCAGCTCCGCCTGCTCGTTGCGCGGCTCCGCCTTGGCGATGCGCTTGTCGAGTACCGTGAGCTCGTCTTCCCGGAGCCGGCGCCAGCGCCCGGAGCGCAGCGTGCCGAGCTCGATGTTCATCACGCGCACGCGCAGGAGCCGCTTCACGCGCAGGTTCTCCGCTTCACACATGCGCCGGATCTGCCGGTTGCGGCCCTCCGTGAGCACCATGCGAAAGGTGCGCGGGCCCATGCGCGTGACGCGGCACGGCAGCGTGCGCCGGGCCTGGATCACGATCCCGCTGCGCATGTTCCGGATCGACTGCTCCAGGATAGGGACGTCGACTTCGACCAGGTACTCCTTCTCGTGTCGTCCGCGCGCGCGCAGGATCTGATTCACGAGCTCGCCGCGGTTGGTGAGCAGGATCAGGCCCTCGCTGAACTTGTCGAGCCGGCCGATGTGGAAGATGCGCTCGTGGTAGCCGACCGCGTCGATGATGTTCTCGGGCACGCGCTTGTCGGACGTGCACTCGATGCCCGGCGGCTTGTGATAGGCGAGCACGACCGGACGCTTCGCGGTGACGGTGACGAGCTTGCCGTCCAGCGAGACCTTGTCGCCCTCGGCCACGGTGGCGCCGTGCACCGCGACCACGCCGTTGATGCGCACCCGCCCGGCCTCGACGTGCTTGTCGGCCGCGCGGCGCGAGCACACGCCGTGCTCGGTGAAGAAGCGGTTGACGCGGATCGGCTCAGACATGGGAGGGACCGTCGAACACGCGCGCAGGATAGCAGGTGATGCGCCTTGCTCCGCCGGGTCGGATGCGAGGAGAATGGAGCGATGAAGCTCGGCCTGTACCTGGTGCTCACGGAGACGTCGCCGCCCATCACCACCCTGGCACGCGAGATCGAGGCGCGCGGCTTCGATTCGATCTGGGTGCCAGAGCACTCGCACATCCCCACCACCGGCAACACGCCCTACCCCGGTCGAGGTCCGGTCACGCGCGATTTCGCGCGCACGCTCGATCCGTTCGTGACGCTCGCGGCCGCGGCCAGCGTCACCACGCGGCTCAAGCTCGCGACGGGGATCTGCCTCTTGATCCAGCGCGACACGATCCACACCGCGAAGACGGTCGCGACGCTCGACCAGCTCTCCGGCGGACGCGTGCTGTTCGGCGTGGGCGGCGGCTGGAACAAGCCCGAGATGGAGAATCACGGCACCGCCTACGCGACGCGCTTCGCGAAGCTCGAAGAGCAGATCCGGGCGCTGAAGGCGATCTGGGGTGAGGACGAGGCGGAGTTCCACGGCGCGCACGTCGACTTCGATCCGCTCTGGTGTTGGCCCAAGCCCGTGACGCGTCCGCACCCGCCGATCTATCTGGGCGGCGAGACGGATCACACCCTGCGGCGCATCGTGCGGCTGGCGGACGGCTGGCTGCCGCGCGTGCGCGATCCCGAGCTCGTGCTGTCGGGGATCGGCCGACTGCGCGCGTTCGCGCGCGAGGCGGGCCGAGCGGAGGACAGCATCGCGATCACCGCGTTCGCGCCGCCGCCGAAGAAGGACGCGCTCACGCCGTTTCGCGATCTCGGCGTCGAGCGCGCGATCCTGGCGCTTCCGGACGGCAACGCCGACGACACGCTGCGCCGGCTCGATCGCTACGCCGAGCTCCTGCCGGAGCTCGCGTGAGCGCGCAGTCGCTTCGCGTGAAGACCGCGCACGGCGAGCTCGCGTACGTCGACAGCGGCGGGCCGGGCACCGCGCTCTTGTTCGTGCACGGCAACTCGTCGTGCAAGGAGATCTTCGCCAAGCAGCTCGAGAGTCCGCTGTTCGCCCGCTATCGCCGCATCGCCTTCGACCTGCCCGGCCACGGCGCGAGCGCGAACGCGCCCGATCCCGAACGCACGTACGCGATCCGCGGCTTCGCCGACGCCGCGATCGCGCTGCTCGAGGCGCTCGGCATCGAGCGCGCGATCGTGGTCGGCTGGTCGCTCGGCGGACACATCGCACTCGAGCTGATGGCGCGCTGGCCGGGCTGCAGCGCGGCCTGGATCACGGGCACTCCGCCCGCCGGTGCGAACGATCTCTCGCGCGCGTTCCTGCAATCGCCGCACATGGAGCTCACGTTCAAGGAGAGCTTCAGCGCCGACGAAGCGCGCGTCTTCGCGCAGGATGCGATCGGCGAAGGCGTCGCGCTCGAGCCGTGGATGCTCGAGGCGTGTCGTCGGGCCGACGGCCGCTTCCGCCCGCTGATGCTGCAGTCCGCCGTCGCGGGCCGTGATCTGGACGGACGCGAGATCGCGGCCACGTCGCCGCTTCCGCTCGCGGTCGTGTCGGGCGAGCGCGAGCCGTTCGTGGACAACACGTTCCTGACTTCGCTCACGTACCGGAACCTGTGGGACGGGCGCGTGCACATCCTGCCGGGGCTCGCGCACATGCCGTTCTGGGAAGCGCCCGCCACGATCAACCCGCTGCTCGCGCGTTTCGTCGACGAGTCTTCGCGCGCGCAAACGCGGTAAGCTGCGCGCTCGCACGAGCAGGCGTCCCTGCTCGAGGAGACCCCCATGATCGGTTACACGACTTTCGGAACGAACGATCTCGAACGCGCCGCGAAGTTCTACGACGCGCTGCTCGCGGAGCTCGGCGGCAAGCGCGCCATGGCGACGGACAGCCTGGTGCTGTGGACCAGCGCGCCCGGCACGCCCATGGTCGGCGTGATCAAGCCGAACGACGGCAAGGCCGCGACCGTCGGCAACGGCGTGATGGTCGCGCTCGCCGCGAAGGACAAGGCGCAGGTCGACGCCGTCTACGCCAAGGCGATCGCGCTCGGCGGCAAGGACGAGGGCAAGCCCGGCCCGCGCGGCGGCAACTTCTACGCCGGCTACTTCCGCGACCTCGACGGCAACAAGCTGAACGCGTTCTTCATGGGCTAGCGAAGCCGTTCCGCGGCGAGGAGGCGTTGAACAGGCGCCACTCGCCCGGGACGCCTTTGAGCGCGCGCGAGCCGCGATCGACGAACCGGATTCCGGAGCCCGCAACGAGATCCCGGACCGTGCTCGACACGAGCACCTCGCTCGGCGCCGCCTCCGACGCGACGCGCGCGCCGATGTGCACCGCGATGCCGCGCACCGCTTCGCCGGCGAGCTCGATCTCGCCGGTGTGCAGACCGGCGCGAACTTCGATCCCCAGGCCGCGCACCGCTTCGCTGATCGCGAGCGCGCAGCGAACTCCGCGGCCCGGTCCGTCGAACGTGGCGAGCAGACCGTCGCCCACGAACTCGACCTCGCGTCCGCGGTGTCGAACCAGCTCGCGACGAGCGATCTCGTGGTGCGAATCGAGCAGTCTTCGCCAGGCGTGGTCCCCGAGCGAGACGGCGCGTTCGGTGGAGCCGACGATGTCTGTGAACAGAACGGTGGCCAGCACGCGGTCGATCTCCGCGACCTCACGTGTGCCGGTCAGGAACTCCTCGATCTCGCCGAGCATCGTCGCGGTATCGCCCACGAAGGACAGGTGGTCCACACCGGGAAGCTCCACGTACTTCGCCCCCGCGATGTGCTTCGCCAGGTAGCGGCCGCCGGTGACGGAGATCATGCGGTCGCCCGCTCGATGCAGCACGAGCGTCGGCACGCGGATGGCCGGCAGCACCGCGCGCAGGTCGTTCTGGAGCTGCAGTCCGTGGATGATGCTCGCTGCGCGTGGTCCCATGGCGAGCCGCTCGTAGCGGCCCCACCAACGCTGAAAGCGCTCATCCCCCTTCGCGCTCGGAGCGAGGAAGGAAATGGACCTCCCCGTTCCCCACCCGGCGTGGATCCTGTCGAGCGCCGGCTTTAGCGACTCTTCGCTGATTCCTGTCGAATAGTCGGCGTCTTCGATGTACCGCGCAGTGCTGTTCACCAAGACCAAGGCCTGTGTCAGCTCCGGATGACTCGCCGCGAACAACATCGCCAGGTCGCCGCCCTGGCCTAGACCGAGCACCGCGGCGCGCTGCGAGCCCGCGGCGGACATGACGGCTTGCGCGTCGTCGGACCACTGCTCGAGAGTGGGCAGCGAGGCCAGCGCGACCGAATCCGATGCGCCGGTGCCGCGCCGATCGAAGCAGATGAGTCGGCTGAAGCGCGCGAGGTGCTGGAGGAAGCGAGCCAACGACGGCTCCTCCCACATCACGTCGACGTTGCTGACCCAGGGGCCCATCAGCACCAGGTCGAGCGGACCCTCGCCGACGACCTGATACGCGACCGCGCCGTCGGGCGTGTTCGCGTAGCGCGTCTCGGGTTGCTGCACGCGGAGCAGTGTAGCCCGAGCGCGCGCGCCGCTACCCGACCCGCTCGTACGCGTCGAGTTGCGGCGCGGCCATCGCTTCGCGGAAGCGGTCGAAGCTCCACGGCCAGCTGGCCGGGATGCCGCGATCGTCCAGGTACCAGCTGCGGCAGCCGGTGGTCCAGATGGTCGACTTCGCGGCCTCGCAGCGCTCCTCGTCGAAGCGCGTGGTGGCCGACTCGGTCGGGCTGATCTCGCGGCACGCGCCCGCGCGCACGCGCTCGACCAGCTGCAGGATGTAGGCGAACTGCAGCTCGGCCACTTCGATCAGCGAGAAGTTCCCGACCGGACCGTTCGGCCCGTTCAGCATGAACAGGTTCGGGAAGCCGGGAATCGCGACCGACAGGTACGCGCTCGGCCGCTTCGCCCAGACGTCTTCGAGGCGCACGCCGTCGCGGCCGACCACGTCGATCGGGCGCAGGAAGCGATCGGCGCGAAAGCCCGTGGCGAGCACCAGCACGTCGAGCTCGTGCAGCCGTCCGTCGCGCGTGCGCACGCCGCGCGGCTCGATGCGCTCGATGCCGGCCGTGATGAGCTCGGCGTTGGGCTTCTGGATCGCCTGGTAGAAGTCGGGCGAGAAGATCAGCCGCTTGCAGGCGGCGCGGTAGCTCGGCCGCAGTCGTTCGCGAAGCACCGGATCCTGCACGCCGTTCTCGAGGTTCGCGCGACAGGTGTCCTCGATCAGCTTCATTCCGGCTGAGTCCGCGTTCACGACCGCGTTCGAGAAGCTCTCGGAGAACAGTCGCGACAGATCCCGGTGTAGCGCGCGCATCGAGTCCGGGTTGCGGCGGAAGGCGTCCCGCTCGGGCTCGCCGTACGCGGGATTCGTGCCCGGCATGATCCACTGCGCGGTGCGCTGGAACAGCGCGAGCTTCGCGACCCGGTCGACTAGCGCCGAGACGATCTGCACCGCGGTAGAGCCCGTGCCGACGACGCCGACCCGGCGGCCGTCGAGCGGCACGTCGTGGTTCCAGCGCGCGCTGTGGAAGAGCGCGCCCTCGAACGTGTCGAGACCGTCGATCTCGGGCAGGCTCGGGTGGTGCAGGACGCCGGTCGCGGCGATCACGAAATCGACCACGTCGCGGTGGCCGCTCTTCGTCTCCAGGTGCCAGCGCCCGCCCGTGAACTCCGCGCGCGTGATCTCCTGGCCGAAGCGGATGTTCCGCTCCACGCCGTGCTTGCGGGCGACGGCCTCGAAGTAGGCCTGGATCTCGCGACCCGGCGAGTAGACGTGCGTCCATTCCGCGTTCGGCTCGAACGAATAGCTGTACAGGTGCGACGGAACGTCGCACGAGATTCCCGGGTAGGTGTTCTCGCGCCAGGTGCCGCCGAGGCGCTCCGCCTTCTCGTAAATCGTGTAGTCGTCGAAGCCGGCCTCGGAGAGCTTGATCCCGGCCAGGATTCCCGACATGCCCGCGCCGATCACCGCGAAGCGCAAGCTTCGCTCATTTCCTGCTTCCGCCATTTCCGTCTCCCCGCGTCGATCCTACTAGGATCGCGGATGGGAAGTTCGGATGACGCGGTTCGCGCGCTGCTCGCCGATCACAACACGCCGACGGGTCGGAGGTGCAGCACGGTGACGCACTTGTCTTGACAGCCGCCTCTCGTGGCGAATAGTCCCCCGGCGGTGCTTGCGGTTCCTCTGCAGCGCGTTGGAAGGGAACGAGATGCGGTGGATGTGGAGATCTTGGAGTTGTGCGCTCGGAGTCGCGCTCGCGGTTCTGGCACGCGAAGCAGCGGCGGAACCCCTGCAGAGCTACGCCACTTCGGTACCGCTCGCGGGCGACGCGCATCGCCACGCCGGTTCGGCGGCCAGCCATTTGAAGATGGCGGTGGGAATCTGCAGCGACGTCGGCATGGGCGATCCGCACGAGCGCGGGCTCAACATCGCCGTATACGACGCGCTGCGTTCGGGCGGATACGACTGGGGAAATCTCGCGTACCACGACTTCTCGATCAGCGCGGGCGCGCAGAACGAAGCGTACCTGGCGTGGATCGCGCCCGGTCCCGCGGGCGCGTTCGATCAGACCTTCGGCTACCGCGTGGTTCCTTCGCGCGCGGGCTTTCCCGACTGGATGCGCTGCGGCGACGGCGGACCCGCGTCGCAGCCGTGCAGCGGATCCACCGGCGCGAACGAAGCGCTCTCGCACTCGACCGCGGCGCGGCTGCGCAACCTGCCCGGTCAGTTCGCCGCGTTCTCGGGCCGCGAATACACGAGCGGCAGCAACCCGCACACCGTCGTGATTCCGGCCGGCGACACCGACACCGTCTGCGGTCTGTACGACAACTGGACCGATCAGACCGCACCGGTGCCAGCCGCGGACAAGTGCTCGTCCGAAACGGAGCTGTACGAGTGGATCCAGCGCAGCAGCGTCGACCACGGCGGCGGCGGCGGAATTCTGATCCGGGCTCATCCGCAGGACCCCGCCTACCCCGAGGGCAGGAACTGGCACCCGCTGTACCGACCGCACGGTTTCTCGGACCGCTCCATCCAGGGCATGGAGGTAGGCAAGCTCTACGGCACCGGCCCGCAGTGGGAGGCCGTCTACCAGAAGTACCTCGCGAACGGACACCGACTGTTCCCGGCGTACGGCAGCGACGCGCACGCGCTGCACCACTCGACACCGAACTGTTACGGCAACGAGCGGCCGCGCGTGCAGTCGGGCGCCACGATCTGCTGGGTGGACTCCGGCCCCGCGCCCTGGGATCGCCCGGACCTGATCCGCGCGATGCGCGAGCGGCGCTGCTACTACGCGAGCGCCTACGAGCCACGGCTCGAGGTCGAGGTCTGCGGAGCCGCGGTCGGCGCCCCGTGCGTGCGGATGGGTGGCGAGCTCGCGGCGACCGGCGGCGACGTGCGCTTCAGAGTGCGCGCGCGCAACGATCCGCGCAGCCAGCGCAGCGACGTGCCGCTGCCGCGCCGCTTCGACCGCGTCGAGATCGTGAAGCACGACGCGACCGTGCTGGCGTCGTGCACGAATTGCTGCACGCGCAACGACGCGATCGGCGACCTGTGCGAGTTCGACTCCGCGACGCTCTCGCTGCCGGGCGCGGGCGGCGCCGCCTACGTGCGGATCTGCGGCGGAACGAATCCGTGCGGGGCCGACGCCGACTCGAC
>JANNLG010000041.1:0-22948 GCA_031396695.1 Deltaproteobacteria bacterium | reverse complement strand
GCGATCCGACGCCCCGGTCGCCTGCTGTCGCCCGCCGTGCCGAGGTACTGGAACGATCGCAAGCCGTTCCCGACCCACTACATGAACGCGCTCTCGTCCGTGTTCCCGGACGGCGAGGCGTTCTTCGTGCGCTCGGTCCTGCACTACCGCGACCGGATCGATGACCCGAAGCTGCTGCGCGCGATCTCGGGTTTCGCGGGTCAGGAAGCGCAGCACAGCCAGCAGCACGACTCGCACCTCGAGCTGCTGATCCAGCAGGACTACACCGCCCTGATTCGCCTGAACCGGATGGCCGACAAGGGCATGCGCTTCGCGAACCGGCACCTGCCGAGGTTCTCGCTCGCGAGCACCGCCGCGACCGAGCACCTGACCGCGCTGCTCGCGCGCCGGATCCTGTGCAACGGCTCCGAGTTCACCGCCGCGATGGACCCGCGCATGGCGGCGCTCTGGCGCTGGCACGCGGTCGAAGAGGCCGAGCACAAGGCGGTCGCCTTCGACGTGCTGCAGCAGGTCGCGCCGAGCCGCGCACTGCGCTCGCTGGCGCTGCTCGTCAACACGCTCGGGCTGTTCGTCGAGACGCTCCTGCGCACGTTCTACATGCTCGCAAAGGACGGCGTGCTGCTGCGGCGCGAGACGTTCACGAGCGGCTGGCGGTTCCTGTTCGGACGCGGAGGCCTCCTGCGCGGCCACGCGCGCGACTACACCGCCTGGTTTCGGCGCGGCTTCCACCCGAACGACCGCGACGACCGGCCGCTGATCGACGCGTGGCAGCGCGAGCAGATCGGCGCGCCGTCGGGCTAGCGGGGCGCTTCCGCCGAGCGCTGAACGATGATTCTACAATCGCGTCTCGGCGACATCCGCTCGCGCCCACACGCTTCGCGCCCGCGCGCCCGTGGGTCGGCACGCCGCTTGCGAAGCTCCCTCTCCGGGCGTGCCGCTCGCGGCCGACGATGGCCGCAGGAGATGTGCGATGGAGCGATGCGACGTGTGCGGGAACAGCTACGACGACACATTCCGCGTGATTCGCCGCGACGGCTCGGAGGGTGTCTTCGACAGCTTCGAGTGTGCGATCGAGCGGTTCGCGCCGCGCTGTTCGCACTGTGGGTGTCGCGTCATCGGACACGGCGTCGATCCCGGTGGAGTGATCTACTGCTGCGACCACTGCGCGCGCGCGGCGAGCGCGACCGCGGTCAAGCAGAGCTCGCGCGCGACCCAAAGCGAAGCCGGTCGGGTGGAATGGTCGATTCTCCTGCTCTTCGGAGTCACGATCCCGCTCTTCGCGGTGCTCTACGTGCTGCTCGACGGTCCCTGAACCGCGCGGATCGACGCCTCGATCTCTTCGGTGCCGGTGTCTTCGCGGCGGCGAGTTCGTGCACGAGCGTCCGCCGTACTTCTGCTTCCACCGGAGACGTCTGTTCGCTGATCCCGTGCTTGCGACAGACGTCTGCGATCTTGCGGCCCATCTCGGCCTCGCGCAGCCTCGGTGGCCGCCCAAGCCCGGAGGTTGAGGGCGGGCTGAAAACCGGCCAGGCGAAGGAAGCGCTCCGGGGACGTTGACAGCGCGGGGCCCGATCGGGTCCACCGCGCGGATGAGCAAGGTCTTGGCGAATGAGAAGCGACCGCATGTTGGCGCCGGGTCGGCTTGCGTGGCCGCTGCGGCGCATCGAGCAGGCGACGGGCGTGCGGCGCGAGACGGCGAGCGCGTACTTGAAGGCGGCGGGCATTCCCGTGCGCGAGCGCTGCGCCCGGGCGGCGTGCAGCTGATGCGCGTGTGCGACGACGGCGCGCGCCGAGCGCGCAACTCGTGAACGGGGCTAGCGGCAGTGGCGTCCGAGCGAGCTCAGCTCGAAACTGCGCTCTTCGATGTCGCCGTCGATGACCAGATCTTCGAGCTCGACGGTCGTCGTGGTCTCGCCGCGAATGTCTTTGATCACGACCTCGCTCGGCGCGTAGATGCCGTCCTCCTCGAGGAACTGCGGAGTGACCGTGAGCAGCTTCCGCAGACGTTCGCCGCTCTCGAACGACTCCGACTTCAGCACCACGCAGGTCTTCTTGTCGACGTAGCTCACGACTTTCTCGTACGCCGACTCCGCCTCGGCGGCCGGCCTCGTTGCCAGGACGTACACGGGGCGTCCTTCGAGCGCAGAGTCGGGCAGGCGTTCCTGGGCGCCGGGCCGGTTGATCAGCTGCAAGCGCTGCAGGTCCTCGTAGTTGAAATCCGTGCCCAAGACGCTGCCGGCCGTCGCTTCGCCAGTGATGCGCGTCGGCTTCCGGAGCTCGAGGGTATAGACGAAGGTTTCCGGCGCGCTGCTGGCATTCTCCACCGAGAGAATCTCGGATCCGCGCATTTCAGGCGGCTTGGTGACGCACAGCTTCGCGCGTCGCGCTCCGTCGCTGCCCCGAATGCCGAGCAGCTTGCCGCGGAACTCCCGCTGACCTCCGATCCGATCGACCGAGGTGAAGTGCACGGTCTGCTGGCTCGACTTCTTCGGGATGTTGCGACTCAAGCAGGCGACGACCTCCTGCGCCGCGTCCGGCGCGGCACTTTGCGCCGCGGCCGGCAGGGGACACAACAGCGCCATCACCACGGCGAGAAAGGATCGGTTGAACATCGCGCCGCGATACTACCTGAGAGTGCCGTTCGTTCGCGACCAGCCTCGGCCTCGCTGCGACACCTATTTCACCGCCGCGCGGATCGACGCCTCGATCTCTTCGGTGCCGGTGTCTTCGGCGGCGGCGAGCTCCTGCACGAGCAGCGAGCGCGCGTTCTCGAGCAGCTTGCGTTCGCCGAAGCTGAGCTCTTTGGTGTGCTGCAGCCGCAACAGGTCGCGCAGCACCTCGGCGGTCTCGAAGATCGTGCCGAGCTTCAGCTTCTCCTGCAGCTCGCGAAACTGACGGCTCCAGGCGATGCCCGCGCGCGCCTTCGTGCGCTTGCGTTCCTTCAGGATCTTCCAGATGCGCTGCGCTTCGGTGCGCTCGATCGGGGGGCGCAGGCCGACCTCGGTGATGCGGTCGCGCGGGATCAGGATGCGCGACTCGTCGTCGAGCTTGCGCAGCACCAGGAACTCGAGCTTCTGGCCGCCGATCTCGCGGATCTGCAGCGCCTCGATGCGCGCGACGCCATGGCCGGGGTAGACGGCGAGCTCGCCGACCTTCGCTTCCCACTTCCGGACGGTTGTGGCCACGACGCCCCCCGCTTCACGCTTCCGCACCCAACGCCCTCGCCACTCTACCACTTGGAGCCCGCGCCACGGGCTCCGTCGCTCGCTTGCAACGAAGTTGCGTAGGGTCGTAAGGTGCTGACCGAGCGTTCAGTGCGCTGGACGGAGCTTTCAGGTGGCGGAACGAGTGGCGGGCCGAACCAAGGAGGAAGTCCTCAAGGACTTTCGCACCGACGAGATCGTCCAGGCCGCGCGCCGCGTGATCGGCGAGCTCGGTTTCGCGGACGCGTCGATGGAGCGGATCGCGCACGAGGCCGGCGTCGCGAAGGGCACGATCTACCTGTACTTCCGCAACAAGGAAGAGCTGCTCGCGCAGGTCACCGACCACGGCTTCGCAGTTTTGATGGAGCGCGCTCGGGCCGGCGCCTCGCGCGCGCGCGGCGCCGAGGCCAAGCTCGCGGCGCTCCTGTGCGCGGCGCTCGAACACTCGACCGAGAACCAGGCGATCTTCCGCGCGCTTCAGGACTACCGGCAGCTCGCGCCGGAGAACCCGCCGTTGCTGGCCGCGAAGCTCGAGCACAACCTCGAGCAACTCGTCAGCTTCGTCGCCGGCGTGATCGAGCGCGGCACCAAGAGCGGCGAGCTGCGCGCCTGCAACGCCCGCCGCGCCGCGCGCTTCCTGGTCGAATCCATGCGCGGCGCGATCCTCGAGCGACTGCGAGAGCCCAAACGGTCGAGCGTCCAGGCGGACGCCGCAACCATCGTCGACTTCTTCCTGCACGGAGTCGGCGCGACGGAGCCGAGATGATTCGCACATTGATCTTTACGGTCTGCCTGCTGACGCTCGCGCAAGCGGCGCGCGCTCAAGCCCTGCGCCCCGAGGAAGTGCTCGGCCAGAATCGTCTGGTCACGCTCTCGGAGGCGGTGGCGCTGGCGCTCGAGAACAACCTCCGGCTGCAGGTCGATCGCCTCGATCCCGCGCTCGCGCGCGAGCGGGTGCGCGAGACGGAAGGCGTGTTCGAGCCGAATCTGGTCGCGCGCTACAATCGCGAGCACATCGAGAATCCGGTCGCGAGCGCCGTCCAGAGCTTCTTCGCGACCAACCTCACCACTCAGACCACCGAGGACTACTTCGTCTACAACGGCGGAGTGCAGGGCATCCTGCCGTGGGGCTTCGGCTACTCGAGCGGCTACACCATGCAGAAGCTCAACTCGGACTCGAGCTTCTACGCTCTTGATCCGCAGTACACCGCAGAGTGGCGGAGCGAACTCACCATCCCGTTGCTGCGCAATCTGTACTGGAGTACGCCCGACCTGCTCGTGCGCCGGAGCCATGTGACCCAGGACATCACCGACGAGAACTTCCGGGCCACACTCATGGATTCGCTCTACAGGCTCGAACAGGCTTACTGGGCGCTCGCCGCTTCGCGCGCGCTCGAGCTCGCCGCGATCAAGAGCGTCGAGACGGCGGAGGATCTACTCGAGCAGACGAAGGTCCAGTACCAGGTGGGCGTGGTCTCGAAAGTGCGCGTCACCGAGGCCGAGGCGGGCCTCGCGCAGCGCGACTTCGACCAGATCCTGCGCGCGAACCAGGCGCAAGCGGCGCAGGACGCCCTGCTCACCGCCATCCTCGAGCCCGGCATCGGCGACTACGCCTCGACCTACATCAAGACCGAGGAGCCGACCTTCGTACCGTACGACGTGAATCCCGAGGCATCTCTCGCGAAGGCGCGAGAGATGCGGCCCGAGCTCGTCGCGGCGCAGAAGGCAGTCCAGAACTCCGAATTCGACGAGAAGTACGCCTGGAATCAGAAACTGCCGGCGCTCGACGTGCGGGCCAGCTATGCGAACAACGGGCTCGCGGGCTCGCAGAAGACACCCGCGGGATCGACCGTTCGGAGTCCCTTTCCGGTGTACGGGAATGGCGCCGACGGCATTCCCGGAACTGCGGACGATACGGTGTCGGCCCCGCCGTTGAGCACGGCGCCCAGCCTCGGGTTTCCCTCGGGCCGCTGGGGGGCTGACGACGAATTCTTCGATGCGGGTGGCGCGCACAGCTGGGGCGTGGCGGCGAACCTCGTGGTGCCGATCGGCAACGACACGCTCGACGCGCGCTACGTGCAGAGCAAGATCCTGCTGCGCCGCGCCAAGACCAACCTGCGCCTGCAGGAGCAGAGCGTCACCGTCGACGTTCGAAATGCGGTTCGGGAGCTGGAGAGCTCCGTCGACGGCGTGAGGGCGGCCCAACGTGCACGCATCGCCTCCACGGAGACTCTGCGCGCCGAGCAGGAGCGACTTCGGCTCGGAGATTCGACTCCGCATACGGTGCTCGACTTCGACGAAGATCTGCGCCTGGCCGAAGCCAGCGAGATCCGCGCGCTGCAGGTCTACCGCACCGCGATCGCCGCGCTCGAGCGCGCGCAGGGCACGCTCTTGGAGAAGCTCGACATCGACGTCGTCGAGGAGCGCGAGCGCGGAGTCGGCGAGTTCTGAGCCGCTCGACTCGCGGTTGTCAGGTGCGCCCGCATGGGGCTACCCTGCGCTCTCTCGCGGACGCCGTTCACGTGTGATCCGTCTCACGGACCGAGGCGCCCGACGCACCGCAAGGTTCAGGAGTGACTATGGCGTTGTGGAAGAACAAAGGCGACGGCGATCTACCTGAACAGAAGCCCGAGCCGACCAGAGTGACAAGCGTTGCGCCGCCCGCGGGACCGATCGGTTCCGGCGAGCGCCGCCACCCGGGGGGAATCGAGATGGCGAACATCGGCAAGTCGATCAGCATCAAGGGCGACGTCGTCGGCGATGAGGACACGATCCTCGAAGGTCGCGTCGAGGGCCGCGTGTCGCTGCGGAATTTCCACCTGACGATCGGTCCGAACGGCGACGTGCAGGGCGAAGTCTCCGCCAAGCAGGTCACCGTGGTGGGCAAGATCTCCGGCAACGTAGTGGCGAGCGAGCGCATCGAGGTGCGCGAGACGGGCCGCATCCAGGGCGATCTGATCGCGCCGAGGCTGACCGTCGCCGAGGGCGCGATCATCAATGGCGCCATCACCATGAAGGAAGCCGGCTCGCTCGGTCAGGTTCGCCCCGTCGAGAAGAAGCCCGAGCTCTCCCCGGCGCCCAGCGCCCCCGCGATCCAAAAGGTCAGCTAGCGCGCGGCTCCGCTCAGGTCGCCGCGCGCGCCCGGCCGGCGGTCTTCGCCGGCGCCGGGTGCCCGTAGCGGCGCGAGAGCCAGATCAAGAGCGCACTCGCGACGTAGATCGTCGAGTACGTGCCCAGGATGATCCCGATGAACAGCGCGATCGCGAAGCCGCGCAGCACCGGGCCGCCCAGCAGCAAGAGCGCAATCACCACGACCTGCGTGAGGCTCGAGGTCAGGATCGTGCGCGAGAGCGTGGAGTTGATCGCCTCGTTCACCACGCTCTCGAGCTCCGCCGTGCCGCGCAAGCCGACGGTCTCGCGGATCCGATCGTAGATCACGATCGTGTCGTTGATCGAGTAACCGATGATCACGAGCAGCGCGGCCAGGACGTTCATGTCGAACTCCCAGCCGAACAGCGCGAAGAAGCCGGCGGTGAACGTCACGTCGTGGATCAGCGCGAGCACCGCGCCCGGCGCGTACTGCCATTCGAAGCGGAACCAGATGTACGCCATGATGCCGA
The DNA here is from genome assembly GCA_031396695.1 of Deltaproteobacteria bacterium. Lineage (GTDB taxonomy): Bacteria > Myxococcota_A > UBA9160 > SZUA-336 > SZUA-336 > VGRW01. Next base: position 16,125 of record JANNLG010000041.1, on the reverse strand, counting down.
GCCAGGAGAACAGGATCGCGTAGAGCGCGGACGTGCGGAGCTCGCTGCCGACGCGCGGCCCGATCGAGTCGATGGTCTTGACCGTCACCTCGGCGCCCAGGTTCTCGTTCAGCCCGTTCACGATCTGCACCGACAGGTCGCGATTCTCCTCCTGCGAGCCGAGCAGGCTGATCCGGTAGCTGCGCTCCTCGACCGGGCCGGAGCGGACGATGCTGGCGTCGCCGTGGCCGAGCTTGGCCAGGATGTCGCGCAGCCGCCCCACGTCGACGGGGCCCGCGGCCTCGGGGATCTGCACCTCGATCAGCGTGCCGCCGACGAAGTCGATCCCGAAGTTGAAGCCCTTGGTCGCGATCAGCGCGACCGACAGCACGATCGCCGTGACCGAGAAGATCACCATCGGCCGCATCCAGCGGATGAAGTCGACGTTCAGCTTCGTGGAAAAGAACTCCATCAGATCCTCAGCTTCTCGGGGTTGGCGCCGTAGAAGTAGTCCATCAGCGCGCGGGTCACGACCAGCGCCGTGAACATGCTGGCCGTCAGGCCGATCGCGAGCGTCACGCCGAAGCCCTGCACGGGACCGCGCCCGAACGTCAGCAGGATCACCGCGGTCAGCAAGGTGGTCAGGTTCGAGTCGAAGATGGTCGAGAACGAGCGGTTGAAGCCGGCGGCGATCGCCGTGCGCGCGTTCTTGCCGCTGCGGAGCTCTTCGCGAATGCGTTCGTAGATGATCACGTTCGAGTCGACCGCCATGCCGACCGTGAGCACCACGCCCGCGATGCCCGGCAGCGTGAGCGTCGCGCGCGCCATGCTCATCAGTCCGATCAGGATCAGCACGTTCACGAGCAGCGCCACGTTCGCGAACATGCCCGTCATGCTGTAGTAGACGGCCATGAACACGAACACGAGCGCGGTGCCGAGCAGCGACGCGCGGATGCCGTCGCGGATCGAGTCCGCGCCCACCGACGGGCCGACCGTGCGCTCTTCCTCGATCACCAGCGGGATCGGCAGCGCGCCGGAGCGGAGCTGCACCGCCGTGTTCGCCGCTTCCTCGCGCGTGAAGTCGCCCGTGATCTGACCGTTGCGGCCGATCTTGCCCTGGATCACGGGCGCGGTGATCACCTTGCCGTCGATGATCGCGGCCAGCCGGTCGCCGATGTGGGCGCCGGTGAACTCGCGGAACACCGCGGTGCCGTCGTTGTTCCACTGGAACGTGATGATCGGTCGATTGCGGCGGTCGAAATCGAGCCGCGCGTCCTCGAGCATGTCGCCGGTCAGGATCGCGGCCCTCGGGACGAGCAGCGCTTCGGTCTCGCTGCCGTCGCGACCCTGCGAGAGCACGATCTCCTGATCCTCGGGAACGCCGTTTTGGAGCTTCGCCTCGAGTAGCTCCTTGCTGGGCGCGGAGTCGAGCACTTCCTTGAATTGCAGGAAGGTGGTCGACTCGAGCACCGAGCGCGCGGCGCTGGTGTCCTGGATGCCCGGCATCTGCACGAGGATGCGGCCCGCACCCTGCGGCGCGATCACCGGCTCGCGCACGCCCAGACCGTCGACGCGCTTGCGCAGCACCTCGAGCGCCTGATTCACGCCGCGATCGATCACCTCGGCCTTCCAGCGTGCAGAAAGCCGCAGCACGAGCGCCCCGTCCTGCTCCGCGGCGTCGACGATCTCCAGGTTCTCGTCGACGATCTTGCGCAGGCCCGGAACGTCGCCGCGCAGCTCGAGCGCGTCACCCACGACCTCCGCGCTGGCCAAAGCGACCTTCGCGTCCTCGGCCAAGCCCTCGAGGCTGCTCTTCAGGCGCTTCAGCTCCTGCGAGACCGCGGTTTCGGAATCGATGCGCAGCAGCCAGTGGACGCCACCCTGCAGGTCGAGACCGAGCGTCAGGCCGTCCGAGCGCAGCCACCAGTGGCCCGCGTCGCGCTGCTCCTGCGAGAAGAAGCTCGGCAGCGACAAATACGCCATCAGCACGGTGATCGTGCCGATCATGATCCAACGCGCCCGCAGGCTCACGACTTGTCTCCCTCGGGCTTGCCGGGTGTGCGCGTCGCGATCGCGCCGCGCGAGAGCTTGACCCGCACGTTGGGCGCGATCTCGACCGTCAGCACGTCGTCGGCGAGCCCGGTCACGCGCCCGTGCAGGCCGCCGGTGGTGATCACGCCATCGCCTTTCTCCACCTGCGCGAGCATGGCCTTGTGTTCCTTTTCCTTGCGCTGCTGCGGCCGGATCAGGAGCGCCCACATCAGGAGCAGCATCGCGACCAGGAAGAAGATCGGGCTGCCGAGAATTCCCCCGAGACCGCCGCCGTCGGCCTGCGCGCGCAGCGGTGCTGAAGGAACTTCGATCTCTGCTTGTGTGTTCAACGCTTCGCGCTCCAGTCGCCGGCCACAGGCCCGGGCGCGCCCACGCGCCGGAGATTCGTGCCGGGGTAGTAATGTGCCAGAATCTGACGATAGCTTCGGCCTCTGCGCGCGAGCTCGCTCGCGCCCCACTGGCACAGGCCCACGCCGTGTCCGGATCCGCTGCCCAGGAAGCGGACGCGTTCGCCCTCGACGCGCGCGTCGAATTTCGAGCTGCGCAGCGCGCGACCCCCGAGCACTTCGCGCAGGTCCCGGCCCGCGAGCGCGAGTGCGCCGACGCGCAGTGCGAGCACGCGGCCCGACGGGCTGCGCTCGGTGACGCGCACGTCGTCGACGCGGCCTGGCACGTAGCCCGCCTCGTGCAGCGCCGCGGCCAGGTCGACGAACGCGATCTCGTAGCTCCAGAAGTAGTCCGGCGCGGCGTCATCGGGCGAGCTCACGCTGTGCAGGTACGAGATGTTCTCGCCCCAGACTTCGGCCGCTGAAGCGGTCGCGCCGCCGGACGAGGAGTGGAACGCGGCCAGGATCGGCTGGCCGCCGTGGACCAGCACCTGCCCCGCGGTCGAGCGAGCTGCCGAGCGCGCGCTCTCGGGCACGGCGCCGACCGCATAGCGCTGCGAGATCACCGTGCCCTCGAGATCGAACGGCGCGTTCGCGCGCCGGGCGCGCTCGTGCAGGGCGTAGGAGCGCGCGACCACCGCCTGCGCCCGCAACGCCTCCGCGGGCCAGGCCGCGGGCGTTTCGCTCGCGACGCTGCTCGCGACGTAGGCCTCGAGCGGCACCACGTTCACGACGTCGAAACCGCCGCTCGCGCGCGGCAAGAGTCGCAGCTTGCCCGGCAACGCCCGTCCGTCGAGCCGCAGACCGCTGCGAGCGCTGAGCGTGACCGGCGAGCGGAAGCTCTTCGAGCCGATCTGAAGCTGACCGCCGCGCACGCTCGCGCGCAGCGTCTCGCCGGCGAACGCGCGACCGTCGACGGAGAGCGACTTGCCGACCACGGTCACGGACGTCTGCGCGCTCGCGACACGCACGCGGACGGAGGTCTCCGCAGCCGCGGGTAGCGCGGCGAGGAGAAACGCGACCGTTGCCGCGAGGACTCGCCGTGTGCCCAAGGGCCTCCCCCACCGCATGCCGGCGGCAGGTATCGCAAAAAGCGCCTGATCCGTCAATGAAATCGAGTTCTTAGAGGTGATTCCCGCGTCCTTCCGGAGCGCGGGTCGGCGGTTTGCGCTTCCTCGGGGGTCCCCTCGCGGAGGACCGCTCGAGCCCGATTGACTTCGCTCGGCTGCGCCTCGCTGCGCGCGCCTCCGGCGCTTGCGTCCCTGCGCGAAGACGGCTTCGCGCAGGGCCTTCGCTCGAACGATCGCACGGGAGTCCGGCAAGCTCAGCGCGAAGCGCGGAGCGCGCAGCGAGGCGCAGCCGAGCGAAGTATGGGTGGCGCGGCTTCGCCGCGCCGGGCCCCATTAGTACCTGTAGTGATCGGGCTTGTAGGGGCCGTCGATCGGGATGCTCATGTAGCCGGCTTGCTCGGTGGTGAGCTTGGTGAGCTTCACGCCGAGGTGGTCGAGGTGGAGCCGCGCGACCTCTTCGTCGAGGTGCTTGGGCAGCACGTAGACCTTGCGCTCGTACTTGCCGTTCGCGGCCCACAGCTCGAGCTGGGCGAGCACCTGGTTCGTGAACGAGGCCGACATCACGAAGCTCGGGTGCCCGGTGGCGCAGCCCAGGTTGAGCAGCCGACCCTCGGCCAGGATCAGCACGCTGTGGCCGTCGGCGAACACGAACTCGTCGTACTGCGGCTTGATCGGGATGCGGCGCACGCCCTCGCCCGCCTTCAGCGCGGCCATGTCGATCTCGTTGTCGAAGTGGCCGATGTTGCCGACGATCGCCTTGTCCTTCATGCGCGCCATGTGGTCGACGGTGATGATCGACACGCAGCCGGTCGCGGTGATGAAGATGTCGGCGGTCTCGACGACCTCGTCGAGCGTGGTGACCTGGAAGCCTTCCATCGCCGCCTGCAGCGCGCAGATCGGGTCGACCTCGGTCACGATCACGCGGCAGCCCTGCCCGCGCAGCGCTTGCGCGCAGCCCTTGCCGACTTCGCCGTAGCCGGCGACGACGGCGACCTTGCCGCCCAGCATCACGTCGGTCGCGCGCGCGAGCCCGTCGGGCAGCGAGTGACGGCAGCCGTAGACGTTGTCGAACTTCGACTTGGTGACCGAGTCGTTCACGTTGATGGCGGGAAACAGCAGCGTGCCGTCCTTCTCCATCTGGTAGAGTCGGTGCACGCCCGTGGTGGTCTCCTCGGACACGCCGAGCAGATCCTTGGCCATCGCGGTGTACACACCCTTGTGTGCAGCGAGCTCGACCTTCAGCAGATCGAGCACGACGCCCCACTCCTCGGAGTCGACGCCGCGCTTGTACTCGGGCACGCGGCCGGCCTTCTCGTACTCGACGCCTTTGTGGATCAGCATGGTGGCGTCGCCGCCGTCGTCGACGATCAGGTTCGGTCCCTTGCCGCCCGCGAAGCGCAGCGCCTCGCGCGTGCACCACCAGTATTCCTCGAGCGTCTCGCCCTTCCAGGCGAACACGGCCACGCCGTTGGGGCGTTCGACCGTGCCGTTCGGACCGATCGCCACCGCGGCGGCGGCGTGGTCCTGGGTCGAGAAGATGTTGCAGCTCGCCCAGCGCACTTCCGCGCCGAGCGCCGTCAGCGTCTCGATCAGCACGGCGGTCTGCACGGTCATGTGCAGGCTGCCCATGATGCGCGCGCCCTTGAGCGGCTGGCTCGGCGCGTAGCGCGAGCGCAGCGTCATCAGACCGGGCATCTCGTGTTCGGCCAGGCGGATCTCTTTGCGTCCCCACTCGCCCAGACCGAGGTCGGCGACCTTGTAGTGTTCGCTCTCGTGCATCGCGCGACTCCTCTTACAGCCCGAGATCGCGCCGCAAGTCGTCGGCTCGGCTGGTCTTCTCCCAGGTGAACGCGTCGCCGCTGCGGCCGAAGTGGCCGTGGAACGCCGTCTGGCGATAGATCGGGCGCAGGAGATCGAGCGACTCGATGATCCCGCGCGGTGTCAGGTCGAAGCGCTTGCGGATCGCGGCCTCGATCTTCTCGTCGTCGACGCGGCCGGTGCCGAAGGTGTCGACGCGGATCGAGACGGGCTCGGCCACGCCGATCGCGTAGCTGACCTGCACCTCGAGCCGCTCCGCCGCGCCGGCCGCGACCAGGTTCTTCGCCACCCAGCGGCACGCATACGCCGCGGAGCGATCGACCTTGCTCGGATCTTTGCCCGAGAACGCGCCGCCGCCGTGTCGACCCATGCCGCCGTAGGTGTCGACGATGATCTTGCGGCCGGTCACGCCCGCGTCCGCGGCGGGACCGCCGATCACGAAGCGGCCGGTCGGATTCACGAAGATGCGCGTGTTGGCGTCGAGCAGGTGCTTCGGGATCACGGGCCGGATGATGCCGTCGAGCACCTTCGACTTGAGCGGCTCCCACTCGATGTCCTCGTCGTGCTGCGTCGAGAGCACGACCGCCTCGATCCGCGTCGGCCCGCTCGCGCCGTACTCGACGGTGACCTGCGACTTTGCGTCGGGGCGCAGGAAGTCGAGCTCGCCGGACATTCTGCACTCGGCCTGCCGCGCCATCAGCTGGTGCGCGAGCATGATGGGGAGCGGCATCAGCTCCTCGGTCTCCGTGCACGCGAAGCCGAACATCATGCCCTGGTCGCCGGCGCCCTGCTCCTTGAACAGGCCCTCGCCCTCGGTCACGCCCTGCGAAATGTCGCGCGACTGGCCCTCGAGAGCGACCATCACCGAGCAGGTCCGGCCGTCGAGGCCGTAGGCCGCATTGTCGTAGCCGATCTCGCACACGGTCTCGCGCACGACTTCGGGAATGTTCACGTTCACGCCCGGCTTGGCCGTGATCTCACCGGCCACGCAAACGAACGCGGTCTTGGTCAGCGTCTCGCACGCGACCCGCGCCCTCGGGTCCTGCGTGAGATAGGCGTCGAGAATCGCGTCCGAGACTTGATCGGCGACTTTGTCGGGGTGGCCCATCGAGACCGATTCCGACGTGAACAACCTGCGCGCCATGGCTCTTTCCTTCCGCCCGAGTGCTGACCGGGGCGAATCCTAGCCTTGCAGGGCGCTCCGCTCAAACGCTGCCGGGAAGCGCACGCGCATGCGGTCCTCGACCCGCTGCCGGATCTCGGCCGCGCTGCCCAGGCGCAGGACCTCGGCCAGCAGGTCGCGGGCCTCGGCGGCGGTCGAATCGCGCAGGATGCGCTTCAGGTGCGGGATCGCGAACGGAGCCATCGAGAGCTCGCCGATGCCGAGCGCGAGCAGCACCCAGCAGTGCAGCGGATCGCCAGCCATTTCGCCGCACATGCCCACCACGATGCCGGCCCGGCGCGAGGCCTGGCCGATGCGCTGGATCATGCGCAGGTGCGCGGGGTGGAGCGGCTCGTACAGGTAGGCGACGTGCTCGTTGCTGCGGTCGACGGCCAGCGTGTACTGGAGCAAATCGTTGGTGCCGATCGACAGGAAGTCGGCGAGCGGCGCGATCAGGTCGGCGATCATCGCCGCGGCCGGGGTCTCGATCATCACGCCGAGCGGCACGTCGCGGTCGAAGGCGATGCCCTCGGCCGCGAGCTCGGACTTGACCGTCTCGAGCGTGACGCGCGCGAACTCGACCTCGGCCAGGCTCGAGACCATCGGCAACAGGATTTTCAGCCGACCCGACGGGCTCGCGCGCATCAGCGCGCGGAGCTGGGTCCGAAAGACGTCCGGCCTCGTGTGAGACATGCGCACGCCGCGCAGCCCGAGCGCGGGGTTCTGCTCCTCCGACAGGTCGAGTCCGGTCGGCACCTTCTCACCGCCCAGGTCGAGCGTGCGGATGGTCGCCGAGTACGGCGCGACCGCTTCGATGATCTCCGCGTAGGCCGCGCGCTGCTCGTCTTCGTTCGGCAGGTCGTGCCGGTTCAGAAACAGGAACTCGGTGCGGTACAGGCCGATGCCCTCGGCGCCGTAGCGCAGCGCTTCGCGCGCCTCGTCGATCTGGTCCACGTTCGCGAGCAGCCGCACGGCCACGCCGTCCTTGGTCTCGGCCGGCAGGTCGACGTAGCGCATCAGCTCGCGCGACACGACCAGCAGGTCCGCGATCTGCTTGCGGTACTCCGCGATCGTGTTCGCGTCGGGATCGACCAGCACGCGGCCGGTGCGCCCGTCGAGCACCAGCGTCACGCCGTCGGCCAGCTCGCGCACGAGCTCCCCGCCCACGCCGACCACCGCCGGGATCCCCAGACTGCGCGCCATGATCGTGACGTGCGAAGTGCGCGAGCCCGTCTCCGTCACGAAGCCGGCGACACCGTCGCGTGTCACCTGCGCGACCTCGCCGGGCGACAAGTCCTCCGCCACCACGATCACGCCCGGCGGCACGTTGCGCAGGCCTTCGGGCTCGCGGCCCATCAGCGCCTCGAACACGCGCCGCACCACGAAGCCGATGTCGCTGGCGCGTTCGCGGATGTACGGGTCGTGCATCGACTCGAACACCTGCTCGAGCCGCCGCCACTCGCGCTCGAGCGCCCACTCCGCATTCAGCAGGTGCTCGCGGATGTTGGCCTCGGTGGGCACGATCAGGGTCGGATCCTCGAGGAACAGGAACTGCGCGTCGAAGATCGTGCCGACCAGACCCGTGCCCTGCATGCCGCGCCGGATCTCCTCGAGCTTCGCGCGCGTCTCGGCGAAGGCGACGCGCAGGCGGTCGATCTCGTGCTCGACCTGGTCCGGGCGGATCCTGCGCTCGGGAATCACGATCCGCTCGCGACGCAGCACGTAGGCCGGGCCGATCGCGATGCCCGGCGAAACGGGGATGCCGCTGCGTTCGGTGCGGCCGAGGCTCATCCGCCCTCCCCGAAGCGATCCTCCACCAGCTTCGCGAGGGCTCCCACCGCGTCCTCCGCGTCGGGTCCCTCGGCGACGATCTTCACCGACGTGCCGAGCGACGCAGCCAGCGTGACCAGCGCGATGATCGACTTGCCGTTCGCGCGCGTGCCCTCGCGCTCGAGCGAGACGTCGCTCTTGTAGCGCTCCGCGACCTTCACGAAAGCGGCCGCGGCGCGCAGATGCAGGCCCAGCTTGTTCTGGATCTGACAGACCTGTTCGACGCGGCTCACGTAGAGCTCTTTCCGGGCTCCCGGCTCGACAAGAGATCGCTCGCGACGGAGATGTTCCGGCGCCCGTAGTCGCGCGCGAGCTCGGCCAGCTCGTGGATGTCTGCGTCGCTCTTCTGGCGCGCGACCTTCACCAGCATCGGCAGGTTCACGCCCGTCACCACCTCGACGCGCCCCTCTTCGAGGAACGAGAGCGAGAGGTTCGAGGGTGTGCCGCCGAACATGTCCACCAGCACCAGCACGCCCTTGCCCTGGTCGACCTCGTGGATCGCCTTGTCGATCTGTGCGCGCATCTCTTCGGGCGCGGTGCTCGCCGGGTCGACGCCCATCGCGCGCACGTGCGGCGCCTCGCCCACGATGTGGCGCAGCGCGGCGACGAACTCGTCCGCCAGTCGATAGTGAGAAACCACCAATACGCCGATCACGGCTCGCTCCTTCGGGCGCGTGCCACGTCCCGGTGAGTCACGCGGACGTCAATCTTGCGCTCCCGGAGGTGTCGGTCCAGAGCGCAGGCCACGGCCACTGAACGATGCTGCCCGCCCGTGCAGCCGAGCGCCACGGTCAGGTGGGCCTTTCCCTCCTCCTCGTAGCGCGGAATCAGGAAGTCGATGAACTCGCACAGCTTGGCCATGAACTCGCGTGTGTGGGGTGAGTCGAGCACGAATGCGGCCACGTCCGGCTCGAGCCCGGTGCGCGCGCGCAGGTCCGGCTCGAAATTCGGGTTGGGTAGGAAGCGCACGTCGATCATCAGGTCGGCCGCCTCGGGCGCGCCGTGCCGGTAGCCGAAGGAAACCAGCTCGATCTCCATCGCGGCCTTGCGCTCGCCGCCGGTGAAATGGCGCGAGATCTGGCGCTTCAGGTCGTGCACGCTCATCTGGCCGGTGTCGACGACCAGGTCTGCCAGCCGCGCGATCGGCACCAGGAGTTCGCGCTCGCGCGAGATGTCCTCGAACAGCGAGCCGCTGCCGCGCGCGGGATGCACGCGGCGCGTCTCGGAGAAGCGCTGCGCGAGCACCTCGTCGCTGGCTTCCATGTAGAGCAGCGTCGTGGCCAGGCCGCTCTGGCGCAGGCGCGCGTGGACCTCCGGGAACTTCGACAGGAACGTGCGCTCGCGCACGTCGACCGCGACCGCGAGCCGGTCGCTGCCCTCGCGGAACAGCTCGACGAACGGCTCGAGCAGCACCACGGGCAGATTGTCGACGCAGTAGAAACCCAGGTCCTCGAGCGCCTTCATCGCGGTGGTGCGACCGGCGCCCGAAACGCCCGAGACGATCACGAGCCGCGGCCCACGGCTCATGTGCCCTCCCCGCGCAGCAGCGCGAACACGCGCGCGTCGAGCTCTTCCGCGCCGCTCTTGCCGCGGATCTTCAGCAGGTGATTGCGCGCGCCGACCTCGACCAGCGACGCGATGTTGCGGCCCGGCGCGACCGGCAGGTGCAGAACCTCGACCGCGAAGCCGGCCACGTCCTCGCTGCGGCGCTCGAGCCCGATCCGCTCGACCTCGCCGGCGCCCCACGACTCGAGTCGCACGACCAGCTCGATGCGCGCGCTTTCGGCGACCGAGTCCGCGCCGAACAAGCTCGGCACGTGCACGATCCCGATCCCGCGCAGCTCGATGTAGTGACGCACCAGTTCCGGGCTCGAGCCGGTCGGCGCGCCATCGCGGTCGGCGCCGATCATCACCACGTCGTCCGCCACCAAACGGTGTCCCCGCATCACCAGCTCGAGCGCGCACTCGCTCTTGCCGATCCCGCTCTTGCCGAGCAGAAGCACGCCCACGCCCGCAACCTCGACCAAGCTGCCGTGAACGCGAGCCGGCGCGAAGGGGGCGATGGCCATCTCAGTGCCTCGACTCTTCCTCCTCGATCGCGCGGAACAGCTCGTCGGTCGTGCCCACCTCGCGCAGGCGCGCGCGGAAGGCGTCGATGCCGAGCAGGCGCGAGAGGCGCGCGAGCAGGAGCAGGTGCGCGCTGCCCTCGCGGCCGGGCGCGACGAGCAGGAAGAACAGGTGGGTCGGCTGGCCGTCGAGCGAGTCGAAGTCCACGCCGCCGCGCGAGAGGCCGAACACCGCCAGCACGCGGTCGAGCGACTCGATGCGCGCGTGAGGGATTGCGATGCCGTCGCCCATCGCCGTGCTGCCGAGCTTCTCGCGCTCGACCAGCATGGCGTACAGCTCCGCGCGATCGAGGCCGGGCACGGCGGCGACCAGTGCTTCGGACAGCTCGCGCAGGACTTCCGGCTTGGTCTTGCCGCGAACGTCCACCTGGCAGGCGTCGCGCACGAGAATGTCGGTGAGCTTCATGGATGGATCCTGGCGCGGGAGGGCGAATCTAGCCGATCTGCCGCCGCCGCGTGGAAGAAAGTATGCGCAGCGCCTCGCGGTACTTGGTGACGGTGCGGCGCGCGATCTCGATGCTCGAGTCGGACAGCATCTCGGCGATCTTCTGATCCGAGAGCGGGTTCTTGGCGTCTTCGCCCTTGATGATCTGCATGATCTTCTCCTTCACCGACTCCGAGGCGATGCCCTCGCCGTCGCCGGTGCGGATGCTCGAGTTGAAGAAGAACTTCAGCTCGAACAGCCCGTGCGGGGTCTGCACGTACTTGGCCGTGGTCACGCGCGAGACGGTCGACTCGTGCATGCCGATGTCGTCGGCCACGTCGCGCAGGTTCAGCGGGCGCAGGTGCTCGGGGCCCTTGTCGAAGAACTGGCGCTGGAAGCGGATGATCGACTCCATCACCTTCACGATCGTGCGCTGGCGCTGGTGGATGGATTTGATCAGCCAGATCGCGGAGCGCAACTTCTCGCGCACGTACTCGCGCGTCTCCTTGCCCTCGCCGTCCTTGCGCGAGAGCACGTCGCGGTAGGCCGCCGAGACGCGCAGCTTGGGCATCCCGTCCTCGTTCAGCACCACGTGGTACTCGTCGCCGAGCTTGTGCACGTAGATGTCGGGCGTGATGTAGACCGGCTCCTCGCCCGCGTATTGGCGGCCGGGGCGCGGCTCGAAGCTCGCGATCAGCTTGGCGGCGTCGGCGACCTGCTCGACGGTCACGTTCTCGAGCCGCGCGATGCCGCGGAAGTCGTGCTTCTGCAGCCCGTCGATGTGGTTGGACACCATGCGCAGCACCAGCGCGTCGCTGATGCCGGCGACGCGCATCTGGATCAGCAGGCACTCCTTCAGCGTTCGCGCCGCGACGCCGACCGGGTCGAGCTCCTGCACGCGCACGAGCACGCGCTCGACCGTTTCCACGTCGGTGTGGACTTCGGCGGCGAGCGCTTCGAGCTCCTCTTGCAGGTAGCCGTCCTCGTTCAAGTTCCAGACGATCTGCATGGCGATCTCGCGCTCGAGCTCGCTCGTTTCGAGGAAGCCGAGCTGCCAGATCAGGTGATCGGTGAGCGAAGTCGCGGGCGTCAGGTTGGCGTCGAGCGCGGGCCGGTCGTCGTCGCCGCGCGACAGGCTCGTCTGCGGCCGCGACTCCATGTAGTTCTCCCAGTCGAGATCGCCGACGATGTCGTCGGTGCTGGGCGTGGCGGTCTCGGCCTCGGGTGAGGCATCGGGCTTGGCGGTGTCGGAGAGCGCGAGCTCCGACTCGTTCTCGTCGAGGCCGACCTCGTGGACCGGCGCATCCTCGTCGAGCGACTCCTCGAGCACCGGGTTCTCGACCAGCTCCTGCTGAATGGTGTTCTGCAGCTCGAGCCGCGACAGCTGCAAGAGCTTGATCGCCTGCTGGAGCTGCGGCGTCATCACCAGCGACTGGGAGAGCCGGATCGATTGTTTGAGCTCGAGTGCCATCGCTACAACCTGAAGTTCTGGCCGAGATAGATCTCGCGAACCGTCGGATCCTCGGTGATTTCGCCCGGCGCGCCCTCGCGAATGATGCGCCCGTCCTTGATGATGTACGCGCGATCGCAGATCGACAGCGCCTCGCGCACGTTGTGGTCCGTGATCACGATACCGATCCCGCGCTCGCGCAGCTGCGCGATGATCTTCTGGATGTCGATCACCGCGATCGGGTCGATGCCCGAGAACGGCTCGTCGAGTAGCATGAAGCGCGGATCGAGCACCAGCGCCCGCGTGATCTCGACGCGGCGGCGTTCGCCACCCGAGAGCGTGGCGCCCTTCTGCTTGGCCTTGGCCAGCAAGTCGAGCTCGCCGAGCAGATCGCGCGCGCGCTTCTTCCGTTCGCGACGGGGCAGGTCGAGGGTTTCCAGGATCGCCAGAACGTTCTCCTCCACCGTGAGCTTGCGAAAGATCGAGGGCTCCTGCGGCAGATAGGTGATGCCCTTGCGGGCCCGCATGTACATCGGCAGATCGGTGATCTCTTCCTCACCCAGGTAGACCCGGCCCGAGGTCGGGCGCACGCGGCCGACGATCATGTTGAAGGTGGTCGTCTTGCCGGCGCCGTTGGGCCCGAGCAGGCCGACGACCTCGCCCGGTCCGACGGCGATGCGCACGTCGCGCACGGCTTCCTTCGCGCCGAACTTCTTGCACAGGTCACGGGCGTGCAGCGTGGGACTCATTCGCCGCCTGCGCCGGGCTCGACGGCCGGCTCCGCCGCGGGCTCGGGAGTCTTCGGAGCTTCACCGGGCCGCTCGCGAACGCGGATCAGCACGTCGCCCACTGCGCGCACGGTGCCCTTGCACAGATCGAAGTAGATCGAGTTCGCCTCGATGTCGTCCTGGCCGCGGTGCAGCGACGCGCGCGTCCCCGAGCTGCGACACTCCGCCGTGCAGGCCACGTTGTCCACCGACGCCTCGGTGCACTTCGCCTGGTTCGTGCCTTGCGTCATCACCACCGAGCCGCGCGCGGTGATGCGGTCGGGCCGGCCGGATGCGTTCTTCGGGTAGACCGCCTCGAGCCATTCGCACTCGAGCTTCATGTCACCCTGCGTCGCGCGCACGTTCTGGCTGAAGATCACGCTCTCCTGCCCGGTCTCGGTCTTCATGCCTTCCGCGACGTCGGCCGTGATTACGAGCTCGGCATTGGGCGTGAAGCGCAGGCCGAGCCGATCGACGGCCTCGCCGGTCGACTTCGACTCCTGCGCCAGCGTCTGCGACGCCAGTCCGAGCAGCACGACGAGTGCGGCGGCGCTCCGTCTCAACGAGGTACGACTCGCGCCTTGACGTTGCCGACGAGGCGCAGACGGCGCTTGTCGAGGCCGAGCGTCATGCGGTCCGCGCGCAGATCGAGGTTCTCTCGGTGCAGCTCGACCGGGGTCGTGCTGACCATCTCGCGGGTCTTGGCGACGTAGCGAACGCTCTCGGTCGTGAAGCGTTCGCCCGCCTGCGCGGACCCGACCACACCGCCGGAGAGCACGAAGTCGTCCTCGTCGAGCTTGAGCTCGCCGTTCGGTGCGGACACTTCGATCTGACCGCGGCTGGCCTCGCTGAAGCGGAGCGTGACGTCGTCCAGGTCGGCGATCCGCGCGACCAGGTCGATGGTGGCCTTCTCGGCGGTGACGTTCAGCTCGCGCTGCTCACCGCGGTAGCCTTCGAAAATCACGCCCTCGAGCTCCGCGGGCGGCAGGCTCCGGGTCGCCTGGCGAGGGACTTCGAGCACCTCGAGTCCGGAGCTGCAGCCGATACCCACGAGCCACGCGCTGCACGCGGCGGCGATTCCGCCGCGGCGCACCGTTCGCCAGCTCCCTCCTGATCGCCTGCCCTGCACAAGCAAAAAGCATACCGCGCGAAGCGCAGCGCCGCCGCTCCGATTTCGGGCGGCGGGGGCGAGGCCGGCCGGGCGCTAGTCCGGTACGGACTCGAGCGCGGGATCCTCGATGTCCGCGGCCGGCTCGTGCTGGACCACGCGAACCTCGACCTCGTCCTCGAGCTGGCTCTGTACACCGAACAGTGTGTGAAACGGCTCGTGCTGGCCGACCCACCACGCGGGATGGAAGATCAGCGTGTCGAGGATCACGCCGAACGGGTGCGCGACGTAGGCGGCGATGCGCAGCGGATGCCCGGCGCGGCGCGGCTCGTAGCGCGTGGGGCCGGCCTGCGCGGGCAGCGCGAGTCCGAGCAGCACGATCAGCGCCGCGATCCGACCGACCGCCCTGGCGAGCCGTTGTAGAGACATACGCGAATCCTCCGCCTCCCCTGCTCCAATCGGCGCGCCGGCGTCCGAGCTTGGACAGGGTGCACGCCGAGGATCTTCCCGAGTCGGGCGTTCGTCAACCGGCGCGCGGGGTTCGACCCGGAAGTCGCGGATGGGTCAGGGCTCGAGCAGGCCCTCCTGCGCCACGCTCGCGAAGCGCTCGCCGCCGCGCGCGTACATGGCGCCGAACGCCAGCCCGCGCCCGCCGTGCGCGGCCGGGCTGTGGCAGTCGTAGACGAACCAGTCGTCGAGCCGTGGCCGCCCGTGCAGCCAGACGGAGTGGTCCAGGCTGGCCGGCGGCCGCCGCCCCCATGCGAGCGCGTGCGGGCGGCCCGCGCAGCGCAGGAGCGCCCGGTCGCTCGCGTACACGACCAGTGCCGACGCGAGCAGAGGATCGTCGGGGACCTCGCCGCGCGCACGCATCCAGGTCGCGCGTGAAGGCGCGGAGATCGAGCCGGGCGCGTCGCGTTCCGGCTCGACCACGCGCACGTCGAAGGCCTCGAAGCCCATGCGCGCGCGCGTGTCCTGCGTGAGCCGCGCGCGCACCTGCTCCCAGTCCTCGAGCCCGTCGGGCGGCGGCAGCTCCGGCCGCGCATCCTGGTGCGCGAAGCCGTCGAGCTTGATCGTGAAGCTCGCGACCATCTCGAAGATCGGCCGCTCGGCTTGCATCGCCGTCACGCGCCGGCTCGCGAAGCGGCGGCCATCGCGCGTGCGCACCACTTCGAAGCGGATGCCCGTGTCCGCGCGGCCCGCGCGCAAAAAGTACGCGTGCAGCGAGTGCAGCGCGAAGCCGTCGGCCACGCTGCGGCCCGCGGCCACCACCGACTGCGCCGCGACCAGCCCGCCGAAGAGCCGGCCGGCGCCGCTGCCCGCGACCGAAGCGAACGCGTCGCCGCTCCGACTCTCGAGGTCGAGCCGGCGCAGCAGCCGCGCGAGCGGCGATTCGGCGCGTGGGCTCATGCGCTCTCGTAGCGGATCGCGAGCAGCGTGTAGTGGGCGCGGCCGGCGGGCCGATCGACCACCACCTCGTCGCCCGCGGACTTGCCGATCAGCGTTCGGCCGAGCGGCGACTCGACGCTGATCAGCCCGTTCTCCACGTCGCTCTCGTCCGGCCCGACCAGCCGGTAACACAGTTCCGTGCCAGCCTCGTCCTCGAGCGTGACCCAGGCGCCGAAATAGACCTTGTCGCGCGCGACCAGACCCGGCTGCACGACCTGAAGCACGTCGAAGCGCTTGCGCAGGAACTCGATGCGTCGATCGATCTCGCGCAGGCGCTTCTTGCCGTAGATGTATTCCGCGTTCTCGGAGCGATCGCCGAGCGCGGCCGCGGCCGTGACCTCGCGCGTGACGCGCGGGCGCTCCACGCGCCAGAGCTGCTCGAGCTCGTCCTGGAGACGCTTGGCGCCCTCGGGCGTGATGTGGATCTTGCGTCCGGGCGCCTGCGCCATCGCCGGCCGAGATAGCGCCCTCGGTTGCCGACCGCTACAGCGGACTTCGACCTAGAGT
>JANNLG010000257.1:0-21092 GCA_031396695.1 Deltaproteobacteria bacterium | reverse complement strand
TGCTCGCCGCCCACCGTGACAGCGGTGCCGAGGCGACGATGGTGGTGCGCCCTGATCCCGACGCCGCGCGCTGGGGCAGCCAGGAGCTCGCTGCGGACGATCGCATCGTGCGATTGCTCGGTCGCGAGCCCGCAACGCCGGCGCCACCGCCGGTATCGGAGCCGATGATGTTCACCGGCATCCACGTGGTCACGCCACGATTTCTCGATCGCATTCCGCCCGAGGGCGAGCAGTGCGTGATCCGAACCGCCTATCGCTCGCTGTTCGACGAGGGCCGCGGGCTGCAGGGTTTCGTCACGCGTCGTTATTGGTGGGAGCACTCGACGGTCGAGCGCTATCTGCAAGGCGTCTGCTCTACCACAGCGAGGTCTACGCGCACATCGACCGCTGGTACCTGAAGAAGCTGGTCGGAAACCTGCACGCGCGTCAGGAGTGGCAGCTGTTCTCGCCGCTGCGCGCGGGCTCCACCGTGCACACGCGCTCGACGGTGATGGATCGCTACCGCAAGCGCGACCGCGATTTCGTCGTGAACGAGGTCGATTTCAACGACGAGAGCGGGCGGCTCTTGGTGCGCTCGCGCACGCACCAGTCGTTCCTGGCCGATCTGCCGCAGGCGGGCGACGCCTACGTCGTCGATCGCGACAGCGCCGCGAAGAAGGAGCGGCGCGCGGTCGGGGAGGGCGACGGTCCCGAGCTCGAGCCCGCCGAGCTGCACGTCGATCTCACGACCTGCTGGCGCTTCTCGGGCCCGATCAAGAACTACCACACCGATCGGGAGGAGGCGCGCAAGCTCGGCTTCCCCGACGTGGTCGTGCAGGGGATGCTCTCGACCTGTCTGATGTCACAGGTGATGGGCAACGCGCACGGCTTGGGCTGGCTCGCGGGCGGGCGCATGGACGTGAAGCTCGTGAACGTGCTGTGGGGCGGCGAGCGCGTGCGCGCGCGCGCGAAGCTTCAGGGCGAGATCCCCGAGGGCGCATTCACGCGCCGCGAGTACGAGATCTGGGTCGAGAAGGACGACGCGAAGCGAACGGTCGTGACCGTCGGCACCGCCTCAGCGCTTCTCGGCTGAGTCTCCGGCAAGCCGCGCGAATGCACGGCGCGCAGCGAGCTGAACCCGAGCGGAGTCGGGTGGCGCGGCTACGCCGCGCCGGGACCCGTTAGAAAGGCGTCCAGCGCCTGCGCCATCTCGTGCGCCGACGCGAAGCGGTCGTCGGGATTCTTCTGGCACGCGCGCATCAGGATCTTCACCAGCGCTTCGGGAATCTCGGGACGCAGGTGGCGCGGATCGGGCAGCGGCGCGTGCAGCTGCTGATCGACGACGGCGTCGCCGCTGAACGGGCGTTGCGCGGTCGCCATCTCGAACATCGAGATGCCGAGCGCGTACAAGTCGGTGCGGCCGTCGATCTCGTGGCCGAGGATCTGCTCGGGCGGCATGTACTGCGGCGTGCCCTTGGCTTCGGTGAGCGCTTCGTTGCCGGTCTCGAGCGCTTTGCTGATGCCGAAGTCCATCAGCTTCGCGCTGCCGTCGGACGCGAGCAGGATGTTCGACGGCTTCACGTCGCGGTGGATCACGTTCGAGCGGTGCGCGTAGGCGAGGGCGCGGCACATCTGGCGCCCGATCTCGGCGACGCGGTGCGGCGGCAGCGGCTGGCGCTCGGCCGAGCCGCGAATCCGCATCACTTCGCGCACGGTGCGGCCCTGCACGTATTCCATCACGATGCAGGGCTGATCGTTCACGACCGCGACGTCGTAGATATGCACGATGTTCGGGTGGTTCATGGCCGCCGCGGCGCGTGCCTCGGCGCGGAACATCTTCACCGCCTGCGGGTTCGCGGCCAGCTCGCTGGGCAAGAACTTGATCGCGACCGCGCGCTCGAGCTCGCGGTCGCTGGCCAGGTACACGATGCCCATGCCGCCGCGCCCGATCTCGTCGCGCAGCTCGTAGCGGTCGTTGGCGGTGGTGGCGAGCGACGGCGACGTGACGCCACTCGCGCGCTCGGAGAGCCGCTCGAGCCGCGCCTCGACGTCGGCGTACGCCGAGTCGACGCTCGAGATGCTCTCGAGCGCCTCGAGCGCGCCAGCGGCGTCGCCGATCCGCTCGAGCGCCGTCGCCAGCAGCAGCAGCAGCTCGAGGTCGTCTTTCGCGTAGCCCGTGTCGCCTTGGAGCGCGCCGAGCTTCTCCTTGGCGCGGTCGATCAAGCCCTTCTCGAGGAAGATGCGCGCGAGCAGGCGCGCGGCGGGCCGCGCGTCGCGCGAGCCCGGTGCGACACGCTGGAGTGTATCGACGGCGCGCTCGTAGGAGCCGACCTCGTAGAAGGTGCTCGCGGCCGCCAGATGGTTGCCTTCCTCGAGCGCCATCTCGGCCGCGCGCATGCGGTCACCCGCGCGCTCGAAGCAAGCGCGCGCCTCGGCGCGCTGGCCCGCGCGCTCGTGACAGGCGGCCGCGCGCTCGTACACCCCGGCGCGTTCGTAGGCCTCGGCCGCCTGTGCGTGCCGCCCGACCTTCTCGTACAGCTCGGCGGCCAGCCGCGGATCACCCGCCTCGGAGTAGCAGGCCGCGGCGAGATCCCACTCGGACGCGGACTCGTACAGCTCCCCCGCGCGCTTCAACCAGCGCGGCTTGCGGCCGCGCGCCTCGAGCAACGTCTCGGCGGCCGCGACGCCGAGTCCGGCGCGCGCGAACAGCCGCGACGCGCTCTCCGCGTCCCCGAGCCGCTGGTGCAGCTGCGCCGCGCGCTCCAAGTCGCCGGCGCGCTCGAACAGCTCGGCGGCCTCGCGTTCCCCGCTGCCCGCGTGCAGCAGCTCCTCACCCGCCTCGCGCCACAGGCCCGCGTTCTGGAAATGGTGCGCGGCCTCGGCGTGGCGACCGAGCTGCGCGTAGACGCCTGCGGCTCGTGCCGGCTGCTTGGTCATGAGCAGCGCGCGCGCGAGCTTCTGCTTGGCGCCGCAGCGCTCGTAGAGCGGCAGCGCGCGCGCGGGCTGATTGCGTTCGAGCAGGTAGTCGCCGGCCTGCTCGAACGCGCCGCTCTCGACGAGACGGCGATACTCGAGCTCGGGATCGGCCGGTTTGCGCGGCTTGCGTCGCCGTCGCTGCCAGGCCCACAACGCGATGAGCGTCAGGACGGTGGCCGCCAGCGCGGCCGCGACGAACGGGTCGTCGCTGCGCACATGGCGCGCGAGCGCAGCGGGTGCGCGCTCGAGAAAGACACCTACGTCCAAGCGACGCCTCTCCCCTGCCTCGCGCGGTACGGCGCGTCACACCAGTATTCGGCCCGGCGGGGATCCGTGTTGAGGGTTCCGTGCGCTTGGCTGCGCTCGCGCGTGCCGTACTCTCCCGCCATGCATCCGGTGCACCGCGCGGTCGCGACTTTCCTGCGCGAACACGGCGTCAGCCGCGCCGCGCAGCTGCTGGTCGCGGTCTCGGGAGGAGCCGACTCCGTGGCGCTTCTGCACGCGCTGCTCGGTATCGGCCAGCGCGTGGCGGTGGCTCACATCCACCACGGTCTACGCGGCGCGGAAGCCGACGCGGACCTGGCGTTCGTGGCGCGCCTGGCGCAGGCGCTCGGTGTGCCGTTCTCCGCCACGCGGGTCGATGCTGTCGCGCGCGACGGCCGGTCGCCCGAAGCGCGTGCTCGCGCGCTGCGCTATCAGGCACTCGAAGCCATCCGCGTCCGCATCGGCTGCGCAGGGATCGCGACCGCTCACCACTCGGACGACCAGGCGGAGACCGTGCTGCTGCGGGCCGTGCGTGGCACCGGCATTCCCGGCCTCGCCGCGATCCGCGCGAGCCTCGACGGCGGTCGCGTGCTGCGACCGCTGCTCGGTCTGCAGCGTGCCGGGCTGCGCCGCTATTTGACCGAGCGCGGCATCGCGTACCGCGACGACGCGAGCAACCAGGATCTCTCGATCCCGCGCAATCGATTGCGCGCGGAGGTGCTGCCCGCGCTCGAGTCGATCCAGCCCGGGGCGAGCGCGCGCCTGGCCTCGCTCGCGCGCCTGGCCGCGCAGAACGACGCCGCGCTGCTCGGCGAGCTCGAGCCCCGACTCGACGCGCGGCTCGCGTTCTCCGACGCTGGCCTGTGGTTCGACGACGAAACGCTCGCGGGCCTCGACGCCGCTCGGCGCGGCCGCGCACTGCTCGCGATCGCGTCGCGTGCCGGGCTCGACGCGGAGCTCACGCACGCTCATATCGAGCGGATCGACGCCTTCCTGCGCGACTCCCGATCGGGCCTCGCGCTCTCGCTGCCGCGCGGCTTCGCGCTGGTTCGCGAGCGCGAACGACTGTGGCTCGGACCGGCACCCGGCCCGCGGCCGCCGGAGCCGGTCCGCCGAGAGCTCCCGAGCGAAGGTCAGCTCGAATTCCCCGAGCGAGGTCTCCGTCTGAGCTGGCACGCGTGCACCGCCCCGGACCCTCCCGCCCGTCTGCTTCGCCTTCCCGCTCGGCCACGAGAGTCGCTCGTGGCGCGCAGTCCGACGGCCGGCGACCGGATCTTCACGCGCGGGCGCGAGCGAATGCTCAAGGACCTGTTCGAGAGCGCCCGATGGGGAAGAGCTGCGCGGGCGCGAGCACTGATCGTCGAGCGGGGCGGAGAAATCGTCTGGGTACCGGGTCTCTGGCGTGGCGAGAAAGCGACGGACCATGCAAGTTCGTTCGAGTTGCGCGCCGTGCGCCTTCCAAGCCCGCCGCGAAGTTGTTAGATTGCCAGAGAATTCGAGCGGTTGGCCCGGAGAGTTCGGAATGAAATCAACCGGCCACGCGCTCGACCGGAGGTGAGTTGAACCACCTTTACAAGAACCTGCTGACGCTGGCGATGGCCATGTTCGTGCTGCTGGCCATCTTCAGCCTGTTCGGCGGGACTCCCCAGGAGCCCAACGAGATCAAGTACTCCGACTTCCTCGCGCGCCTCGAGGCGGGTGAAGTCGAGGCGATCACCGTCAAGGGCGAGCACATCGAAGGCAAATTCGAGGACGACCAGAGCTTCACCACCAACGGCCCGGCCACCGGCGAGCGCTTCGCGAAGGTGCTCAAGAAGCACAAGGTCGAGACCACCTATACCGCCCAGGATGACACCGGAGTGTGGCAGTCGCTGTTGATCAGCTGGCTGCCCATGCTGCTGTTCATCGGGCTCTGGTTCCTGTTGTTCCGTCAGCTGCAGTCGGGCGGCGGCAAGGCGATGAGCTTCGGCAAGTCGCGCGCGAAGCTCCTTTCCGAGAACTCGCAGCGCGTCACGTTTGCCGACGTGGCGGGCATCGAGGAAGCCAAGGGCGAGCTGGAAGAGATCGTCTCGTTCCTGCGCGACCCGAAGAAGTTCACGCGCCTGGGCGGCCGCATTCCGAAGGGTGTGCTGCTGATCGGCCCGCCGGGCACCGGCAAGACGCTGCTCGCGCGCGCGATCGCGGGCGAGGCGGGCGTGCCGTTCTTCTCGATCTCGGGCTCGGATTTCGTCGAGATGTTCGTCGGCGTCGGCGCGAGCCGCGTGCGCGACCTGTTCAGCCAGGGCAAGAAGAACGCTCCCTGCATCATCTTCATCGACGAGATCGACGCGGTCGGCCGCCATCGCGGCGCCGGCCTCGGCGGTGGTCACGACGAGCGCGAGCAGACGCTCAACCAGCTGCTGGTCGAGATGGACGGCTTCGAGTCGAACGAGGGCGTGATCATCATCGCGGCCACCAACCGGCCCGACGTGCTCGATCCGGCGATGCTGCGGCCCGGTCGCTTCGACCGTCACGTGACGGTGAACCGGCCCGACCTGCGCGGCCGCGAGGCGATTCTGCGCGTGCACGCGCGCCGGGTCCTGCTGTCGCCGGACGTGAATCTGACCGTGATCGCGCGCGGCACGCCGGGCTTCTCGGGCGCGGATCTGGAGAATCTGGTCAACGAGGCGGCGCTGCTCGCCGCGCGCCGCGACGGCGACTGCGTGGCCATGCGCGACTTCGAGCGCGCCAAAGAGAAGGTCATGATGGGCGCCGAGCGGCGCAGCCTGATCATCTCCGAGAAGGAACGGAAGATCACCGCCTATCACGAGGCGGGTCACGCGCTGATCGCCATGCTCGAGGACCACAGCGACCCGGTCCACAAGGTCACGATCATCCCGCGCGGGGGAGCGCTCGGCGTCACCATGACGCTGCCCACCGAGGATCGCTACTGCGTGTCCAAGGACGAGCTGCTGGCGATGATCACGCGTGCGATGGGCGGACGCGCGGCCGAGGAGCTGGTCTTCGACCACTTCTCCACGGGCGCATCGAACGACCTGACGCAGGCGACCAAGATCGCGCGCGACATGGTGTGCAGTTACGGCATGAGCGAGAAGCTCGGCCCGATGAGCCTCGACGACGACCATGCGACCGTCTTCATCGGCCGCGAATTTGGCGCGCCCTCGAAGCACAGCCCCGACATGGCGCGGCAGATCGATTCCGAGATGTCGGCCATCCTGACCGAGCGCTACGCGCGCGCCAAGCAGCTCTTGATCGACAATCGCGACGCGCTCGAGCGCGTCGCGCAGGCGCTGCTCGAGCGCGAGACGCTCGAGGAGAGCGACCTGAAGCTCCTGCTCGAGGGTCGGCCGCTGCCGCTGCTGCCCGATCCGCTGGTGCGCGGAGCGGCTGGCGCGGCTGTGAAGCCGACCGCGGAGACGGACGACGGCTCGCGCCGCCGCTTCGGCGAGAAGCCGATGCCGGATCCCGAGCCGGTACCGGGCTAGACGCATGCCCGAGCCGCGGCCGGAAATGCTCTCCGGCGCGCCGAGCGCCCAGCCGCGAGTGATCGTGATGGGAATCGTGAACGTCACGCCCGATTCGTTCTGGGACGGGGGCAGACTGGCGGACACGGAGGCCGCGATCGCGCACGGGCTCGCGCTCGAAGCCCAGGGAGCCGACTGGCTCGACGTGGGCGGCGAGTCGACGCGGCCGGGCGCCGCGCCCGTTTCAGAGGACGAAGAACGCGCGCGCGTGCTGCCGGTGATCGAGGGGCTCGCCAAACGCACCGAGCGGCCGCTCTCGATCGACACACGGCGCGCCCGCGTGGCCGAAGCGGCGCTCGCCGCCGGCGCGCGGATCGTGAACGCGGTCTCGGGCCTGCGCGATCCGGAGCTCGCGCACGTCTGCGCCGCGCACGGCGCCGTTCTGGTGCTGAATCACATGCGCGGTGAGCCCGCCACCATGCAGCGCGAGCCGGTCTACGACGATGTGCTGCGCGAGGTGCGCGAAGAGCTGCTCGCCGATGTCGAGCGCGCGGAATGCGCGGGCGTGTCACTCGGGCGGATCTGGCTCGATCCCGGACTCGGCTTCGGCAAGCACATGCTCCGCCACAATCTTCCGTTGCTCGCCGGGCTCGAGGCGCTGGTCGCAACCGGCTTTCCCGTGCTGATCGGCGCCTCGCGGAAATCGTTCCTCGGTGCGCTCAGCGGTGCCGCCGTGGCCGATCGCTTGCCCGGCTCGCTCGCGGTCGCCACCGCGGCGGTGCTCGCCGGCGCGTGCGGCGTGCGCGTGCACGACGTGGCCGAAACCCGCCAGGCCGTCGACGTCGCCAGCGCGATCCGCGCCGCGCGCGGGACGGCTCGCGCGTGACCTGGCTCGTCTACAGCTGGCTGCTCGATCGCTGGGAGACGTTCGCCGAGAATTTCCAGCCGCTGCGCGACTCGCTCGACATCCTGGTGGTCGCCTGGTGCGTGTACTGGCTGCTGATGCGCATCAAGGGCACGCGCGCGGCGCAGATGGCGCTGGGCCTCTTGATCCTGGTGCTGGGCTGGCGGCTCTCCGATCTGCTTGAGCTCGCGACGGTGTCGTTCCTGCTCGACAACTTCCTGTCCTCGGGCTTGTTGATCTTGATCGTGATCTTCCAGGCCGACGTGCGCCGCGCGCTGACGCGCGTGGGTCGCGGGCTGTTCGCGCCTGCGCGCATGCAGGAGGCGCATACGATCGAGGAGATCGTGCGCGCGTGTCAGGCGCTCGCGCAGCGCCGCGTCGGCGCGCTGGTGGCGATCGAGCGCGACGTGCAGATCGACGAGTTCGTAGAGCAGGGCACGCCGGTCGACGCGGAGCTCTCGCGCGACCTGTTGATCTCGCTGTTCCTGCCGTACTCGCCGCTGCACGACGGCGCGGTCGTGGTGCGGCGCGGTCGCATCGCGTCAGCGGGCTGCATCCTGCCGCTCGCCATGCGCGGCAATGTGCCCGGCGCGGTCGGTACGCGCCACCGCGCGGCGATCGGCATCACGGAGGAGACCGACGCGCTGGTGGTCGTGGTCTCCGAGGAGACCGGCAAGATCTCGCTCGTGGCCGCCGGCGAGATTCGCGAGGACCTCGACGGCCCGCACCTGCGCCAGGCGCTGCTCGAGGCGACCGGCGGCGTGCGCATCGCCGAGAAGGCCTCTGCGTCCGACGGCGTCTCCGAGCCCGCCCGCGCCGGCACGGCGGAGACCTGAGGCCGAAATGGGGATCTTCGACAACCTGCTTTACAAGATCGTGGCGCTCTTGATCGCGTGCGTCTTGTGGGCCGCGGCGCAGGGCGTGACCGACGTCGAGCAGAGCTTCGACATCCCCGTCCAGGTCGAGAAGGTGCCCGAGAACCTGGTGGTGACCGAGGAGTCCGCGCACGAGATCAACCTGCGCGTGATGGGCAGCCGCGCGGCGCTGCGCCAGGTGGCCAAGAACGTGCAGCACTACGCGGTGTCGTTCGAGGGCGCGAAGGCGGGCGAGGCGCGCCTGGCCGTGAACAAGGAGCAGATCACGCTGCCGCGCGGCGCGCGGATCGTGGCGAGCTCACCATCGACGCTCGTATTCGGGCTCGAGGCCATCAGCTCGAAGGTCGTGCCCGTGCGTGCGGATCTGGTCGGCGAGCTGCCGAGCGGCCTCAAGCTCGCGCGGGTCTCGATCGAGCCCAAGGACATCTCCATCACGGGCGCCCGCAGCGCCGTGCGCAACGTGCGCGAGGTCGTCACCGATCGCGTCGACCTTTCGACGCTGCGCGAGACCACCACGCTCGAAAGTCCCGTCGCGCTCGGTTTCCCGCACGTATGGCGCAAGGATCAGAGCGGCGCGCCGATCCGAATCAGGATCGAGATCGAATCGGCCGGCCTCCCGAACGCGGGCGGCTGACGCGGGAGGACCCGAGTGGCGGCAGTTCGCAAACTCTTCGGCACGGATGGAATTCGCGGTCGCGCGAACGTCCACCCGATGACCGGCGACGTCATGCTGCAGCTCGGTCGCGCGCTGGCGCTGGTGTTCCGACTCGGACCGAAGGGCGGCCACGTGCCGCGTGTGCTGATCGGCAAGGACACGCGCCGCTCCGGCTACATGCTCGAGGACGCGCTCGCCGCCGGCCTGTGCTCGATGGGTGTGAACGTGCTGCAGGTGGGGCCGATCCCGACGCCGGGCCTCGCGTTCCTGACCGTGGACATGCGCTGCGACGCGGGCGCCATGATCACCGCCTCGCACAACCCGTTCGAGGACAACGGCGTGAAGTTCTTCTCGCGCGACGGCTTCAAGCTCCCCGACGACGCCGAGGCGCGCATCGAGGCGCTCATGGACTCGCCCGAGCTCGAGAGCCAGCGCGCGTTCGGGGCCGATATCGGAAGTGCCCGACGAATCGATGATGCGGCGGGCCGTTACATCGTTTTCCTGAAGAAAACGTTCCCACGCGCCCACACCCTGGAAGGGCTGCGCGTCGCGATCGATTGCGCGAACGGAGCCGCCTACAAGGTTGCGCCCACGGTGCTCGAAGAGCTGGGCGCGCACGTGATCGCGACCGGCAACACGCCCAACGGCACGAACATCAACGCCGGCTGTGGTGCGACCCATCCTGAGCACCTGGCGGCGTTCGCGCGCGAGCATCGCGCGGACATCGGCATCGCCGTCGATGGCGACGCCGATCGCGTGATCCTGGTCGACGAGCGCGGCGAGGTCGTCGACGGCGACCAGATCCTGGCGATGTGCTCGCTAGAATTGAAGAAGCGCGGCGAGCTCTCGCGCGATGCCGTGGTCGGCACGGTGATGAGCAATCTCGGTCTCGAACGCGCGCTCGCAGGCATGGGCCTCGCGCTGGTGCGCGCGGACGTCGGCGATCGCTACGTCGTCGAGGCGATGCTGCGCGAAAAGATCAACCTGGGCGGCGAGCAGTCGGGCCACGTGATCTTCCTCGACCACAACACCACCGGCGACGGGATGCTCACGGCGCTACAGGTGCTGGCGCTGATGCGCCGCGAGCAGCGCCCGCTCTCGGAGCTCGCCGCGGTGATGCAGAAGACGCCGCAGGTGCTCAAGTCCGTGCGCGTGCGGAGCAAGCCGCCGCTCGAGCAGCTCGCCGCCGCCAAGCACCAGCTCGACGCCGCGACACGGCTCCTGCACGGTCGCGGTCGCGTCAACGTTCGCTACTCGGGAACGGAACCCGTCGCGCGCGTCATGATCGAGGGCGACGACGGCGCGGAGATCGAGCGGCTCGCGTCGGAGCTGTGCGAAGCGATTCGCAAGGACATCGGGGAGGAGCGACCGTGAGCGAACGCAGGCTCGTGGTGAATGTCGATCACGTCGCCACGCTGCGGCAGGCGAGGTTGGGCGTGGAGCCGGACCCGGTGACCGCGGCGACGCTGGCGCTGCTCGGCGGCGCGGACGGAATCGTCGTGCACCTGCGCGAGGACCGGCGCCACATCCAGGACCGCGACCTGCGCGTGCTGCGCCAGATCATCCACGGCCGGCTCGTGCTCGAGATGGCCGGCACGCAGGAGATGTTGAAGGTCGCGCTCGACGTGCGACCCAATTCGGTGACGCTGGTGCCGGAGCGGCGCGAGGAGCTGACCACCGAGGGCGGCCTGGATGTCCAGAGTCGCATCGGCGAAATCGGCGAGATCGCTAGAGCGCTGCACGAGTCGAACATCCGCACCTGCATCTTCGTCGAGCCGGACCTCGACCAGATCAAGGCCGCGCACCGCGTGGGCGCGCGCGCGATCGAGATCCACACCGGCCGCTACTGCGAGCGCGGTCCGGACCACGAAGACGTGCTGCGCAAGATCGAGGACGCGGTCCGGCTGGCGGTGAAGCTTAGGCTCGAGATCGGTGTCGGGCACGGGCTCGACTACGTCAACGTCGGCAAGCTGGCCGAGAACGATCTGATCGACGAGTTCTCGATCGGACACGCAATCGTGTCGCGCGCGCTCTACGTCGGCATGGAGCGGGCGGTGCGCGAGATGAAGCAGCTTGTCGGGCGCGGTTAGGGGCGTCGGACTGGCGCTCGTCGAGGTGCCGCGCTTCCGGGCGGCGCTGGGTCGCAGGGGCGAGCGCATGCTCGCGCGAGTCTTCAGCGCTGCCGAGTGCGAGTACGCGCGGCGCAAGTCGACCGGCTGGCAGAACCTGGCGGCCCGCTTCGCCGCCAAGTGCGCGGGTCGCGCGGCGCTGCGCGCCGCGCTCGGTCGCACGCTGCCGCTGGCCGGGCTCGAGGTCGCGCGCCGCCGCAGCGGCGAGCCGCTGCTCGTGATCCGACACGCGGTTCCCGGCGAGCCGCTCGAGCTCTTCCTCACGCTCACTCACGACGCGGACTTCGCGCTCGCGAGCGTGGTCGTACAGGGCGGCGTCGCGTGAGCGCGAAGTCGCGCGGCGCGCGTATTTTTCTCTGTCCCACCGGCCCCGAGATCCGCGCGATCGAGAGCGACGCGATCGAGCGGCTCGGGATCTCGAGCCGCACGCTGATGGAGACGGCGGGACGCGCGGTCGCCGAGGCGATCGCGCGACACTACCCGGAAAAGCGTCGGCCGCTGGTCGCGTGCGGCGGCGGCAACAACGGCGGAGACGGCTACGTGATCGCACGTGTATTGGCCGAGCAGGGCCGCGGCGTCGTTCCGACCGTGCTCGATCTCGCGCGCCCGGAAGCCCAGAGTCCAGAGGCGAAGTCGAACCGCGAGCTGCTCGGCGCCGCCGGCGTATCGGTGGTCCGCGCCGCGGACGCGAGCGAGCTGCACGCGCTGCTCGAAGCCTCGGACCTGATCGTCGACGCGATCTTCGGCATCGGCCTGACGCGGCTGATCGAGGGTTCGATCGCGGAGGTGATGCGCGCGCTCGCCTCGAGCGGCAAGCCGTGCGTAGCCGTCGACATTCCGTCGGGACTCTCGAGTGAGACCGGGCGCCCGCTCGGCATGGCGCTCGACGCCGAGCTCGTGGTCAGCTTCGGTCTGCCGAAGCTCGGGCTCGCGCTGGCGCCGAGCGCGTCGCGAATTCTGGTCGCGGACATCGGCCTGCCCGCCGAGTCGATCGAGCGCGGGCGGGTTCGCGCGCACGTGCTTTCGCGCGCGGCCGCGGCTCGGCTTCTGCCCGCGCGCCCGCTCGATGGTCACAAGGGCACGTTCGGTCACGTGCTCGTGGTCGGCGGCTCGCCGGGCAAAACCGGAGCGGTGCTGCTCGCGGCTCGCGGCGCGCTGCGCGCTGGCGCGGGCCTGGTCAGTCTCGCGACGCCTCGCGCGCTGCTGCCGATCTACGCGAGCGCGCTCGCGGAAGCGATCTGCGTCGTGCTCGAGGACACGCCAGGCGACGGCCTCGATTCCGCGCACAGCGCTGCGCTCCAAGCCGAGCTCGACACGCGCGATGCGCTCGTGCTCGGGCCGGGCCTCGGCCAGACGCCCGGCAGCGTCGAGCTCGCGCGCACGCTGCTTTCACACGCGCGCGTGCCCGCCGTCGTCGACGCCGACGCGCTGAACGCCTTCGCCGGCCAACTCGAGTCGCTGCGATCGGACTCGCCGCGCGTGCTCACGCCGCATCCGGGCGAAGCCGCGCGCCTGCTCGGCTGCACGAGCGCCGAAATCCAACAGGACCGTCCCGCGGCGGCCCGCGCGCTCGCCGCGCGCAGCGGCGCGATCGCGATCCTGAAAGGCGCGCGCAGCGTGATCGCGGCGCCCGACGGCGCGCTGTGCGTGAATCCGACCGGCGGCCCGGGCCTGGCCGCGGGTGGATCCGGCGACGTGCTCGCGGGTCTGGTCGGCGCACTGCTCGGTCAGGGACTGTCGGCCTGGGACGCGGCGCGCGTCGGCGCGTACCTGCACGGCTCGGCGGGTGAGCTCGGTCCGAAGCTCGGAGGGTTGGCTTCCGAGCTCGCGGCCCGCATCCCCGAGGCGTGGCGGGCGCTCGAGGCGGCGCTAAATCAGCCGGATGAGCCCGGAGCGCTGGTTCCTTTCCCGTAGTCCGGAGCAGACCCGCGAGCTCGGCCGGCGACTCGGCGAGCGCTTGCGCGGCGGCGACGTGCTGGCGCTCAGCGGGCCGCTCGGAGCGGGCAAGACCTGCTTGGTCCAAGGCCTGGCCGAGGGGCTCGGCGTCGATCCGCGCGCGCCGGTGACCAGCCCCACCTTCGGAATCGTGGCCGAGTATCCCGGCCGTGTCTGGCTTCGACACGCGGATTTCTATCGGGTAGAAAGCTACGCTCGCCTGCTCGACGCCGGCTTCGACGACCTGTGCGACGCAAGCGCCGTGGTGGTCGTCGAGTGGCCCGAGCGTTTCCCCGAGGTGATTCCGGCCGAACGCCTCGAGATCCGCATCGACCCCGGGCCGGGTGCGGAAGAGCGCCAGCTCGGGCTCACGGCGCAAGGCGAGCGGGCCGCGAAAATCAAAGGAGAACTCGAAGCGCGATGGCCTTGATCGTCCAGAAGTTCGGCGGCACGTCCGTGGCCGGCGTGGAGCGCATCCGCAACGTCGCCCGGCGCGCGGTCGAGACGCGCAAGCGCGGCAACGACGTGGTGGTCGTGGTGTCGGCCATGGCCGGCGTCACCGATCAGCTCGTCGCGTTCGCGAACGAGATGTCGCCGACGCCCGATCCGCGCGAGTACGACATGCTGGTCTCGACCGGCGAGCAGCAGACGATCGCGCTGACCGCGATGGCGATCCACGGCCTCGGCGTGCCGGCGCGCAGCTTCACCAGCGCGCAGGTCAAGGTGCAGACCGACGGCGACCACGCGCGCGCGCGCATCCTGCGCATCGACACCGCGCGCATCCGCGAGGAGCTCGCGCGCGGCGGCATCCCGGTGCTGCCCGGCTTCCAGGGCGTGACCGACGAGGGCGAGATCACGACGCTCGGCCGCGGCGCCTCCGACACCACGGCGGTCGCGCTCGCCGCCGCCCTCAAGGCCGACGTGTGCGAGATCTTCACCGACGTAACGGGCGTCTTCACGAGCGACCCGCGCATCGTTCCGAACGCGCGCAAGCTCGAGCGCGTCTCCTACGACGAGATTCTCGAGATGGCGAGCCTGGGCGCGAAGGTGCTCGCGGTGCGTTCGGCGAAGATCGGCATGAAGTACCGCGTGCCGATCCATGTGCGCAGCACGTTCAGCGACGAGGAGGGCACCTGGGTGGTTCCGGAGAGCGAAGTGATCGAGCGGCTGGTGGTCTCGAGCGTCACCTACAACCGCAACGAGGCCAAGGTGACCATCTTCGGTGTACCCGACGTGCCGGGCATCGCGGCCAAGATCTTCGTGCCGCTCTCGGAGGCGGGCATCGTCGTCGACATGATCGTGCAGAACGTCTCGACGGAGGGACACACCGACATGACCTTCACGGTCGCGCGCGGCGAGATGCAGCGCGCGCTCGGGCTGGTCGAGGGCATCGCGCGCAAGCTCGATGCGGCCGGCGTGAAGTCGGACGCCGGCATCGCCAAAGTCTCGGTCGTGGGCCTGGGCATGCGAGACCACGCGGGCGTCGCCGGCAAGATGTTCCAGGTGCTCTCCGAGCACGGCGTGAACATCCAGATGATCGGCACCTCGGAGATCAAGATCTCCGTCGTGATCGATGAGAAGTACACCGAGCTCGCCTGTCGCGCGCTGCACGACGCGTTCGAGCTGGGAGGGACCGCGCCCGAGCCCGAGGCCGGCTAGTTCGTGGAGCCGCGCGTGCCCGAGACGACTTCGGTGCGCGCGTGGCTGTGGGCCGCGCTGGCGCTCGCCGCCTTGGTCGAGCTGCGTGCGCCGGCCGCGCCGGGTCCGCTCGCGCTCGTGCGCGACGCTTCCGGGTGTCGGCTCGGCGAAGTGGGCTCGGCGTCCGCGTGCGCTTGCTTCGATCTGCCGGCCGACGCGCGCGTCGCGCTCGGTCTGCCGCTGCCGCTCAACTCCGCGGACGCTTCCGAGCTCGAGCGCGTGCCCGGGCTCGGGCCGGCGCGCGCGCGCGCGATCGAAGCGGAGCGCGCTGCGGGCGGCGCGTTCGCATCGCTCGAGGCGCTCTCGGCGCGCGTCCC
Source organism: Deltaproteobacteria bacterium (assembly GCA_031396695.1). GTDB lineage: Bacteria > Myxococcota_A > UBA9160 > SZUA-336 > SZUA-336 > VGRW01. The sequence goes on along the minus strand of JANNLG010000257.1, from coordinate 5,896 downwards.
GGGCATCGGCCCCAAAACGGTCGACCGGATCCGAGCCCACCTGTTCGCGGTGGGACCGGATCCGGCCTGTGGAGTTGGAAGCCCGAGTTGAGTCGGATCGGCCCCGCGGTGGGCGCCAGCAAGGAGAAAGACGCCTCCGAAGCCTCCGATCCGGCCGGGGGAGAGAGCAAGCACCGTGCCCTCCTCCGGAGCGCGCAGCGGCCTTTGCGCGGGGTTCGCGGCGACGCGCGGGTGACGAATGCGGAGGCGGGCTACCCAGCGTCGAAACTCGCTAGTCTGTTCTGCGCATGAATGAGGTGTACCTCGACTACAACGCGACCGCGCCGCTGCGCCCCGAGGCGCTAAGCGAAATGACCGACGTGCTCGCGCACGCGCACGGCAACCCGTCGAGCACGCACGGCTTCGGCGCGACCGCCCGCGCGGCGCTCGCCCGCGCGCGCAAGCAGGTGGCGGAAGCGCTCGGCGTCGCGGCCGACTCGATCGTCTTCACCAGCGGCGCAACCGAGGCCAACAACACCGTGCTGCGACAGGCCGCGCACTCGGCACGCGGCCGGGACGCCCACCTGGTCAGCTGTGCAACCGAGCATCCTTCGGTGCTCGAGGAGCTGCGCGCGCTCGCGGCCGAGGGCTGCCGCGTGACCATCCTGCCGGTCGAGCGCGATGGCCGGCTCGACCTCGCGCGCTTCGAGGCCGCGCTCACGCCCGGAACCCGGCTCGCTTCGGTGATGTGGGCGAACAACGAGACCGGCGTGATCCAACCGATCGCGGAGCTCGCGCGACTCGCGGCCGCGCGCGGTGTGCCCTTCCACAGCGACGCGGTGCAGGCGCTCGGCAAGCTGCCGCTCGCGCTCGCCGGCTTGCCACTCGACTTCGTCTCGTTCTCGGCGCACAAGCTCGGCGGACCCAAGGGCGTCGGCGCGCTGTACGTGCGGCCGGGCGCGGAGCTCGTGCCGCTCCTGCGCGGCGGATCGCAAGAGAAAGGGCGTCGACCCGGCACCGAGAACGTGCCGGGCATCGTCGGCTTCGGAGCCGCCTGCGCGGCCGCGGGCGCCGAGCTCGAGCTCGCGCACGCTCGAAACGAGCGCCTGCGCGAACGGCTGTGGGACGGAATTCGCGCGTCGCTCCCGGACGCGCAGCGCAACGGCGCGCCCGAGCACACGCTCGCGCACACACTGAACGTCTCGTTCGCGGGCGCCTCCGGTGAGGCGCTGGTCGAGTCGCTCGATCTCGAGGGGATCGCCGTCGCGACCGGAGCGGCCTGCCACGCCGGCTCGACCGAGCCATCGCACGTGCTCTCGGCGATGGGCGTGCCGCGCGAGCTCGGCGCGAGCGCGATTCGCTTCAGCTTCGGACCCGGCATCGACGAGGCGGCGATCGCGCGCGTGCTCGAGGTTCTGCCGCGCGTGGTCGCGCGCGTGCGCCAGGCGAGGGCGGCGTGAGCGAACGCTGGCTGGTCGCGATGAGCGGGGGCGTCGACTCGTCGGTCGCCGCGGCTCTGGTCGCGCGCGCGGGTCACGAGGCGGTCGGCGTGACGATGGATCTCGGCGAGGGCTCCTCCCGCGGGACATCGGCCGGTGAGTCGATGTCGGGAGACGTCGTGCCGCGCTCCGCAAAGAAGTGTTGCGGCCTGCCCGACGCCGAAGACGCGCGCGACGTCGCGCGCACGCTCGGCATCCGCCACTACACCGCGAATTACCGCGACGAGTTCCGCAGCGCCGTGATCGAGCCGTTCGTGGCGGAGTACAAGGCGGGCCGCACGCCGATCCCGTGCATCGCCTGCAACCGCGTGCTGAAGTTCGACCTGCTGCTGCGGCGCGCGGACGCGCTCGGCGCGCGCGGCGTCGCGACCGGCCACTACGCGCGCATTGCGCAGGCGCCCGATGGCGGTCTCGGCCTGTTCCGTCCGCGCGACCGCGAGAAGGACCAGACGTACTTCTTGTTCGATCTGCCGCGCGCGACGCTCGCGCGTGTCGCGTTTCCGCTCGGTGAGCTCGAGAAAGCGCAGGTGCGCGCGCTCGCGCGCGAGCTCGGCCTCGTCACCGCCGACAAGCCCGAGAGCCAGGGCATCTGCTTCGTTCCCGACGGCGACGTGCGCGCCGCGCTGACGCGCCTGCAGCCCGCTTCGGCGCCTGCACCCGGGCCGATCACGACCGCCGACGGAGAGGAGCTCGGTACCCACGGCGGCGCGGTCGGCTACACGCCCGGACAGCGGCGCGGCCTCGGTCTCTCGGGCGGTCCATGGTACGTGCGTGAGGTCCGGCCCGCGGAGAACCGCCTGGTGGTCGATCGCGCGCCGGCGCTCGAAGCGCGCAGCGTGCGCCTGCGCGAGGCGAGCTGGCTCGACGGCGCCGCCCCCGAGGGGGAGATCCGCGCCGCGGTCCGGCACCGACACAAGTCCGTGTCGGCGCGGGTCGAGCCCGGAGCCGACGGCTCAGCCGAGCTGCATTTCGCCGAGCCGGTCTGGGCGCCCGCGCCCGGTCAGGCCGCGGTCCTCTACGACGCGGCCGACGATCGGGTCCTCGGCGGAGGGTGGATCACTGGCGCCGGCACGTGACAAGCAAATGGCCGCGTTGTGCGAGCGCCTCGGCCACCGCTTCGCGCGACCCGAGCTGCTGCTGCAAGCGCTCACCCACAGCTCGCGCGCACACGAGACCGGTGAACCCACCGGCGGCAACGAGCGGCTGGAGTTCCTCGGCGACGCAGTGCTCGGCCTCGGAGTGGCCGAGTTCTTGATGTCGGCATTTCCCGAAGCCAGCGAGGGCGCACTGTCGCGCGCACGCGCGCAGGCCGTGAATCAGGCCGCGCTCGCTGCCCACGCGCGCGAGCTCGGTCTGGACGAGTTGCTCCGGCTCGGCAAGAGCGAGCGCAAGAACGCGGGCGCCGCGAAACCGTCGATCCTGGCCGACACGTTCGAGGCGGTGCTCGGCGCGCTTTACCTCGATGCGGGCTTCGAGAAGGCGAGCGCGTTCGTTGCGCGCGAGCTCGGCGACGCGCTGCGAAACGCGCGCGCCGTTGCGCGCGACGCCAAGACCGGCCTGCAGGAGGCGCTGCAAGCCGCGGGGCGCGAGCCGCCGCGCTACATCACCGTCGGCGAGGCGGGTCCCCCGCACGCGCGCGAGTTCAGCGTCGAGGTTCGCATCGGGGAGCAGGTCTACGGCAAGGGCGAGGGCCCGTCGAAGCAGATCGCTGAGCAGGCGGCCGCGCACGACGCGCTGCTCGCGCTGGCGAATGGGGGCGCGTGAGCGTCCACCGCTGCGGCTTCGTCGCGCTGCTCGGCCGGCCCAACGCCGGCAAGTCGCAGCTCTTGAACGCGCTGCTCGGCGAGAAGCTCGCGATCGTCTCGGCCAAGGCGCAGACCACGCGCGGGCGCATGCTCGGCGTGCTTTCGCGGCCCGAGGCGCAGCTCCTGTTCCACGACACGCCCGGACTGCACCGTGGCGAGCGCAAGTTCAATCAACTCATGAGCGAGCGCGCGCTCGAAGCCGCGGAGGGCGCGGACGTGCGGCTGCTGCTGTTCGAGGCCGGCGCGCGCTGGGACGCGCCCGAGGAGCGCATCGCCGCGCTCGCGCCGCCGCTCGTGCTAGCGCGCACCAAGTGCGATCTCGGTCGGCCGGGCCCGGTGCCCAAGCCCGAGCGCTTTGCGCGCGTGCTCGAGATCTCCGCGCTCACCGGCCAGGGTCTCGAGGAGCTGGTCGAGGCGCTCGGCTCGCTTCTTCCCGAAGGGCCGTCGCTGTACCCGGAGGACACCCTCACCGACGCGAACCTGCGCTTCCTCGGCGCCGAGCAGATCCGCGAGGTCGTCTACGAGCTCTACCGCGACGAGATCCCGTACGCGATCGCGGTCGAGGTCGACGAGTGGAAGGAAGGCGACGACGAGATCCGCGTGAGCGCCAACCTGCTGGTCGAGCGCGAATCGCAGAAGGGTATCGTGCTCGGCTCGGGCGGAACCGCGCTCAAGGCGCTCGGCATCGAAGCCCGCAAGCGCCTGTCGGAACGCATGCAGAAGACGGTCCATTTGAAGCTCTGGGTGAAGCTCGACAAGAACTGGACGAAGCGCCCTAAGCGCGCGAGGGAGCTCGGGTATCTCTGATTGACGCACGCCGTCAGGATCGTGTAGCGTGCAACCGCCGCTGCGCCTCAGGCGCGCCGCTTCAGCCACCGTTCGGAACCGTCTGTCGCAGAACCGTGTAGCCAAGGGAGTCCAAGCCAATGACGGATGTCGTGATCTCGAGCGCCTGCCGTACACCGATCGGCTCGTTTCAAGGAGCGCTCTCGGCGCTCTCCGCTTCCGAGCTCGGCGCGGTCGCCGTTCGCGAGGCCGTGAAGCGCGCGGGCATCGACCCCACCAAGGTCGAGCGCGCGATCATCGGCAACGTCCTGTCAGCCGGCATGGGGCAGGCGCCCGCACGCCAGGCGGTGATCAAGGCGGGGTTGCCCGTCTCGGTCGGCGCGATCACGGTCAACAAGGTATGCGGATCCGGCCTGCAGGCCGTGATGTACGCGCGCCGCGAGATCCTGGTGGGAGACGCGCAGGTGGTGGTCGCCGGCGGCATGGAGAGCATGACCAATTCGCCGTACGTGCTGCCGCAGGCGCGTTCGGGCTACCGCATGGGCAACGGCCAGATCATCGACACGATGATCCACGACGGACTCTGGGATCCGTACAAGAACTTCCACATGGGCAACTGCGGCGACATGGTCGCTGCGAAGTACGGCTTCACGCGCGAGGATCAGGACGCCTTCGCGGCCGAGTCGTACCGGCGCGCGCGCGCCGCGCAGGCGAGTGGCAAGTTCAAGACCGAGATCGTACCGGTCGAGATCGCGGGCAAGAAGGGCGCGGTGGTGGTCGACCAGGACGAAGAGCCCGGGCGCGGAGATCCGTCGAAGTTCGCGGGCCTGCGCGCCGCATTCTCGAAGGAAGGCACCGTGACGGCGGCGAACGCGTCTTCGATCAACGACGGCGCCGCGGCGCTGATCGTGACGAGCAGCGCCAAGGCGGCGGAGCTCGGCATGCCGGTGCTCGCGCGCATCGTCGCCGACTCGACCGCCGCGGTGGAGCCGGAGTGGTTCACGATCGCGCCGGTGCACGCGCTCGCGAAGCTGTACGAGAAGACCGGCAGCAAGCCGCGCGACTGGGATCTGTACGAGATCAACGAGGCGTTCTCGGGCGTCACGATGGCGGCCGCCAAGGAGCACGGCATCGATCTCGAGACCGTGAACGTGCACGGTGGCGCGGTCGCGCTGGGTCATCCGATCGGCTGCTCAGGCGCGCGCGTGCTCGTGACGCTGATTCACGCGCTCAAGGACCGCGGCAAGCGGCGCGGCATCGCGACGCTCTGCATCGGCGGCGGCGAGGCGGTCGCGCTCGCGGTGGAGCTCTGCTGATGAAGACGCTCGGCGTACTCGGAACCGGCACGATGGGCGCGGGCCTGGCGCAGGTCGCCGCGCAGTCCGGCTTCCAGGTTCTGTTCTGGAACCGCAAGCAGGCCTCGGTCGACAAGGGCCTGGCCACGATCAAGAAGGGCTTCGGTCGGCTGCTCTCGAAAGAGAAGATCTCGCAGACCGATCACGACGCCGCGCTCGGCCGCATCCGCGGCGTCGCCGCGCTAGAAGACCTGAAGGGCGCGGACATCCTGCTCGAGGCGGTGCCCGAGGATCTCGAGACCAAGCGCGAGCTGTACGAGAAGCTACACGCGCTGTGCGACGAAGAGGTGATCTTCGCCACCAACACGTCGTCGCTCTCGGTCACGGCGCTGTCGTCCGTCTCGGGTCGCGCGACCAAGTTCGTCGGCATGCACTTTTTCAATCCGGTGCCGGCGATGAAGCTGGTCGAGATCGTGCGCGGGCTCGAGACCAGCGACGCGACGGCGCAGGCCGTCACCGACCTGGCCGAGCG
>JANNLG010000254.1:0-5100 GCA_031396695.1 Deltaproteobacteria bacterium | reverse complement strand
TTCGGCGACATCATCGCGGGCGTGGTCGCGTCGGGTCCGCTGCTCGCGGGCGCGGTGATCCAGCTCGTCTCGCCCTACGCGATTCGCCGGCTCGGCTCGCACCGACGCTGGGTGGTGTTGAACGCCGCGCTTCAGGCCGCGAGCTTCGTGCCGCTGGTCGTCGCGGCCCTGCTCGGCCGCCTCGACGCGCTCGGGCTGCTCGCGGTCGCGACCTTCTACTGGGCCACAGGCATGGCGGCCGGACCGGCCTGGAACACCTGGGTCGGCACGATCGTTCCGCGCAGCCTGCGCGCGCGCTTCTTCGCGAGGCGCAGCCGAGCCGGTCAGGCGGCGCTGCTCGCGGCGCTGCTCGCGGGCGGCGCGATCCTGCACTGGAGCGCGTCGCTGGGCGAGAAGCTGCTCGGCTTCGCGCTCCTGTTCGGGGTCGCGGGCCTCGCGCGCGCGATCTCGTCGTGGCTGCTCGCGCGCCAGAGCGAGCCCGATCCGCTCGTGCAGCGCGTGACCGGCGAGCTCGACCTGGCGCCACCTCGCTCGACGCCGGGCAACCGGCGCCTGCTCGCCTACCTGCTCGCGGTGCAGACGGGCGTGCATATCGCCGCGCCGTTCTTCACCCCGTACATGCTCGGGCAAAGCGCGCTCGGGCTCTCGTACGCGGGCTACATGACGCTGATCGCGGCGTCGTTCCTGTCGAAGATCTTCGCCCTGCCCTGGCTCGGCCACTTCTCGGCGAAGTACGGCGCGCGGCGGCTGCTGCGCCTGGCGGGCGTCGCGGTCGTGCCGCTGCCCGCGCTGTGGACGTTCTCGAACGATTACTCGTTCCTGCTCGGCATCCAGCTCGTGAGCGGGATCGCTTGGGGCGCGCACGAGCTCGCCACCTTCCTGCTGTTCTTCGACGCGATCCGCCCCGAGGAGCGCACGCGCTTGCTCACCTGGTTCAACCTGGCCAGCGCGACGGCGATGGTCGCGGGCACCGCCGCGGGCGGCTGGTTCCTGTCGACGTACGGCGCGAACATGCCGAGCTACTCGACACTGTTCTGGATCAGCGCCGGTGCGCGCGCGCTGACGCTGCCGCTCCTGGCCTGGATGCCGGACGTGCGCGTCGACGCGGCGCCGCCCGCGATGCGCATCCTGGCCGCGCGTCCCGCCTCGGGCTCGATCGACCGGCCCGTGCTCTCCGACCGCGAAGACAGCGTGGTCGAGGGACCGCTCGATCCCGAAGAGGTCACGGCGGAGCGCTAGCGCGGAGCCGGTCGAGCGCCTGTGCCGCGCGTCGGTCGCCGGGCTGCAACGCCTGGTGGATCTCGTACTCGGAGATCGCGTCGCGCGTGCGCCCGGCCTGCTCGAGCGCGAGCGCCAGGTACAGGTGGCGCTCGCCCTCGCCGCCGGTCGAGGGATCCAGAGTCAGTGCATTCACCAGCGCCTCGACCGCGTCGGGCGCGCGGCCCACGCGCAGCAGCACGAAGCCGTAGTTCGCCTGCGCGCGCTCCCATTTCGGCGCGAGCCGGACCGCTTCGGCGAGCTGCGTCACCGCCTCGGCGTTGCGTCCGCGCGCGGCGAGCTCGATGCCCGCCTCGGTGTGCGCGAACCAGTTCGCCTCCGTGACGGCCAGCGCGCGCTGCCAGAGCGCGAGGTCGTCGGTCCAGTACGCGAGCTGCGCGCGCGTGCCGACGGCGATCGCGAGCAGCGCCGCGGCGCAGGCGGCGGTCGCGAAGGGGACGACGGCGCGCACCCCCGTGGCGCTCCAGACCAACGCCAGCCATACGCCGATCTGTGGCAGGTAGGTGTAGCGGTCCGCGGTCGACTGGAAGCCGACCTGCACCGCGCCGAGCGTGGGACCGAGCGCGATCGCGAACCAGAGCAGGCCGGCCGCGACGTAAGGCGCGCGTCGGCGCGTCGCGAACGCGAGCGCGGCCAGCGCAGACACGACCGCGCCGGACGCGAGCGCCGTTCCGAGCGGCCAGTCGCGCGGGTGCGGATACAGCACCGCCAGGTCCACGGGCCAGAGCGCGCGGCCGAGCTGGCCCGCGAGCGCGACCGCCGCGTTCGCGATCCGATCGGGGAGCTCGATCGTCGCCGTGATCGCGTCGGTCTGCGCCCACAGCGTGACCGCGGACGACGCCAGCGCGAGCGCTACGTAGGGCAGCTTCTCGACGATGCGCAGGCCGCGCGCGAGCGGCCAGAAGTCGAGCACGAGCAAGAGCAGCGGCAGCGAGACGAGCATCGGCTTCGCGAGCAGGCCGAGCGCCATGCAGGCGAGCGCGAGCGCGTAGCCCGCGCGCGAGCCGCGCTTCGCGAAAGACGTCCACGCCAAAAGCGAGAGCACCGTGAACGACGCGCACAACAGGTCCTTGCGCTCCGAGACCCAAGCCACCGACTCGACGCGCTGCGGGTGGAACGCGAACAGCGCCGCCACCGCGGCGCTGCGCCAGACCGAGCCAGTCAAGCCCGTCAGCCACAGGAACACCAGGCAAGCGTTCAACGCATGCAGGACCGCGTTCACGACGTGCGGGCCGACGGGGCTCGCGCCGAACAGCTCCGTGTCCGCCATGTGCGAGAGCCAGGTGAGCGGATGCCAGTTGCTCGCGTGCTTGCTCGTGAACGCCCAACGCACGCCGTCCAGCGTGAGCCCCGCCTGCACGGGCGGATTCTGCGTCACGTACTGTGGATCGTCGTAGAGCACGAACGGCAGCGCCCGCACCGGCGCGTACAGCGCGAGCGTTGCGACCGCGAGCGCCGCGCAAAGGAAGACGCGGGCCGTCACGCGACGCGCAGCTCGAGCCGATGCTTGCCGGGACCGCGCTCTCGTTCGCCCGCGCCGAACGCGAAGCCCGGCGGATCGACGAGCCACGCGCGTGTGCCGGGCGGGATCTCGAGCGCGATCTCGATCGCCGAGCCGCGCCTTTCCCAGTCGACGCGCACGTCGCCCGCGAGGGTCGGGAACACCCCCCGCGCGAACGACAAGTCCGCAGGCTGCGGTGAGAAGCGGAAACGCGCGCAGCCCGGCTCGATCGGCTCGACGCCGAGCACCTCCGTCGAGAGCTGGAACACGGGCGTGGCGGAAAAGCCGTGACACAGGCTCGCGGTCGGCGCGAAGCTCTCCCAGAGCGTGGTCACACCGCGCGCGAGCATGTCCCCGTAGCGCTCGCGCACCAACCGAAGCACGGCGTCGAAGCGTCCGGCCTTGGCGAGCGCGCGGTACACAAAGTGACTGTAGAAGGTGTTGGCGAGCACCACGTCGTGCTCGGGATCGAACGGCTCGCCGGTCGGCACGATCGGCGGCGCAGCGGTGAACTTGATCCGCGCGGGATCGCTGATGAACGCCGCCATGCGGCTCCAGCGCGCGCGCGGCGCGACGTCCCACAGGATCAGCGCCGCGTTCGCGTGCTGAGAGACGCGAGAATCCTGCGCGCCGGTCGCGGGATCGACGCAGTCGACGTACACGCCGCGGCGTTCGTCCCAGTGGCGAGCGCTCAGCGCGCGCGCGATGCGCTCCGCGAGCGCCTCGTACTTGCGCGCCGCGCGCGCCGACTCGAGCGCGCGCGCCAGCCGCGCGGCCGCGCGCAGGCAGCCGACGAGCTGCGCGTTCAGCGTCGCGGCCTCGCCCGCGCGCCCGACCGCCGACCAGTCCATGAAGTGCCAGTACGGCAGATTCGCGACCAGATCGTTCGGGCCGATCTGCCGCTCGAACCAGGCCAGCGCGCGCTCGATCGCGGGGAAGATGCGCTCGATCGTCTCGAGATCGCCCGCATACAGCCAGTGCAGCTCCGCGTTCAGGATCCACTGCAGCGTCCAGTCGGGAATCAGGAGCCCGTCCACGCCGTGATCGCCGGGCGCGAACATCTGCGTGAGCCCGTCGGGCCGCTGGCTCTCCGCCGCCTGCTCGAGGAATTTCCGGTTCAGCGCATTCGCGCTCGGTCCGAAGGCGGCCTGCGCGACCGCCATCTCCACGGTCGCGTCGCCGAGCCACTGGCGCTGCTCGCGCCCGGGACAGTCCTCCCAGCCGTCGTGCATGCACAGCTCCAGGGTCGTGCGCCCGATCTTCCAGAGCTCGTTCAGGAACGGATCGGAGCACTCGAACGCGCCGCGCTGCTCGACCGGGTAGCGCGTCGTGAGCGCGCCGACGTGGCGGATGCGCACGCCCTCGGGCGCGTTGCGCACGGTCACCTGCAGCCAGCGCACCGCTGTCCATTCGAAGTCCTCGCAGCGCTGCACGCCGGGCCGCGCGGTGTACACGGAAACGTGTGCGCCGTGGCTGCGCGCGACGTCGACCCGCGGCGGCTCGGTCGGCCCGCCCGGCTCCCACTCCCCAGGAATGCTCTCCGCGGCCGCGATCTCGATCACTTCTCCGCCGCGCGCCTCGAGCTCGACGAACGGGTACGCGGTGTGGATGCGGCCGAAGTCGAGCAGGAACGAGACGTCGTGCGCTGCGCTCGTGCGCACGAGCGTGGTGGCCGCGTCCGCGTGGACGAGCGCGTCGGGGTTCTCGACCAGGCCCGCGGGCAGCGCCACCAGCGGCTCTTCGTAGAGCCGCTTGTTCACGGCGAGCTCCGGCCTGGGCTCGACGCCGTACCAACGGGTGACTCGCTCCGGAGCGAGCGGAGACTCTTCGAGGAACGGAATCCCACGCGGCAGGAGCGTCGGGAACGGCTCCGTCTTCATGCCGCCAAAGAAGGAATCCGGCGGCCCGCCGCCGACCGTGAGCGCGCGCACCCCGTCCCAACTCGAATCGTCGAAGCCGGGCGCGTTCCAGCCGGGCGCGAGCGCGCGCGCGTCGTGCACCTCGATCTGCGGCAGGCCCCAGTTCACGCGCGGCGTGTCGCCCACCCATGCGCTCGACTCGAGGCAACGCCAGTGCGTGTCGCTGGTGATCTCGACGCGCTCGTCGCCGCAGCGCGCGAAGCCGTCCACGTACAGCGCGCCGTCGCCGAAGACCGGATTCCACAGCCCGCGCACGCGCTGGTACCAGGCCGTGTCGATGCCGTACACGCGCACCAGCAGCGCGATCGTGTTCTCGCCCGCGCGCAACCGTGGCGCAATCTCGTGCGTGTCGACGCGCTGGTACAGCGGATCGCAGCGCACCGGCCCGCGGCCGACGCGCTC
>JANNLG010000027.1:0-24605 GCA_031396695.1 Deltaproteobacteria bacterium | reverse complement strand
CCGCGGCCTTCTCGGTCAGTCCCTTGTTGACGAGGATGTAGCCGCGGAAGCGGTGGATCTGCGCGATCTCGGGTGGCTTGAGCTTGAGCTTGCGGCGTTCGGCGAGCGCGTCGACGACCGCGAGCGACTCGTCGTACTTGTCGTTCTGCATCAGCTCGTACGCCGCCATCAACTTCTCGGCGACCGCCTTGCTCATGCCGGTGCTCTTCGTCTCGGACTTTTTCTCGGTCTTGCTCTCGTCGGCGGCGCCGGCCGTCGGTGCGTACGACGCCAGACCGAGCGCAAACGCCGCGATCGCGATCCGGATGAAGCCCGTCAATTTCCTACCCCTTCATCTTGAAGCGGACGACCACTTGCTGGCCCGGCGCCTCGGTCGGTTTTCCCGCCTGCATCTGCGGCTGGTACTTCCACTTGTTCACGGCCTGGATCGCGTTCTTCTCGAAGACCGTGTCGCTCGACTTGATCACGGTCGCGTCCTTCACCGAGCCGGCGGTCGAGATCGTGAAGCGCACCTGCACCCAGCCCTCGAGCTTGCGGCGCTGCGCTTGCGGCGGGTACTGCGGCTCGACGCGCACGAGCGGCAGCGCGCCGCGATCCGCGAGCCCGGCGTTGAAGCCGAGTCCGCCCATTCCCGTTCCGTCGCCACCACCGCCGCCCGCCGAGCCGAACTCGGCGCCGAGACCGGCCGCGAGCGCCTGCACGTCGAGCGCGACGTCGACGCCCTCTTCCTTCGCGACCGAGAGCGTCGGCGTCACGGGCGCCTGCTCGGGCTTCTCGCGCTCGACCTTCTCGCGCTTCTTCTCCTCGATCTCCGTCTCGCGCCGCAATCGCACGAACTCGATCTTCGTCACCGCCGCCGCCGCGCCCGCTTCGCCGCGCGCGTTGGTCAGCGCGCGCATGAATCCGAAGAGCCCGACGGTGACGAAGAGCGCGAGCAGAAGCGCGATCGGGAAGCGGAGGCTGGCCACGCTCACTCACCCCCGACGCTCGCGGCGCCGATCGCGACTTCCTTCACGCCGCCGAGCGTGACCTCGTCCATCACCTGCGCGAGCAAGCCGCTCTTCGCGGCCTTGTCGGCGATCACCACCACGGTGTCCTCGGGACGCTCGATGTGCAGCCGCTCGATCAGCGGCCGGACCTCGCGCAGATCGACCTGACGCCGGTCCATCCAAACTTCGCCGTTCGAGCGGATCGCGATCAGGATGTTTCCGGAGTCGTCGTGGGTCGCGGTGAGCGCCTCGGCGCGGTTCACCGTGACGCCTGCCTCGCGCACGAACGACGTGGTGATGATGAAGAAGATCAGCAGGTTCAGGACGAAGTCGAGCATCGGCGCGAGGTCGATGCCGTGTTCGTCACCCGAGCTTTGCGCGTGTCGGCGCGAGCGCATGACTCACCTCGATGAAGTTCCGAACGACACGTTGTCGACGCCGCCCTGGCGCACCTGATCGATCACCGCGACCAGCAGCCCCGTCTCGGCGTTCTGCTCCGCGGTGATCATCACGCCCCAGTCGGGCTTCTGTGCGTGCAGGCGTTCGACGTTGGCGCGCACCGCGCGCACGTCGACCTCGCGGCTGTCGACGAGCACCTCGCCGCTTTGTTTGACGACGACGGAAATGCTGCCGGTCTCTTTGCCAGTGGCCGGGCCGCCCGCGCCGCCGCCGTGGCGGTTCACGTTCATTCCGACCTCTTTCACGAAGACCGCGGTGATGATGAAAAAGATCAAGAGGTTCAGAACGAAGTCGAGCATCGGCGCGAGGTCGATGCCGGTCGCATCCTCGTGGTCGAAGTGTCTGCGCAGCCGCACGTCAGTACACCAGCCGGTCGCCAAGCAGCTCGGTTTCCCGGCGGACGCGCGACGTGAAGTAGTAGACGGGATAGAGGCCCGTGATGCTGACCATCAGGCCGGTGAGCGTGCAGATCATTGCCATCGACACGCCGCTGGCCATCGCGCGCGCGTCGGCGGAGCCCCGAATCGCCATCGAGTCGAACACCTCGAGCATGCCGCTCACCGTGCCGACCAGGCCGAGCAGCGGCGACAGCGGCACCAGCACGCGCAACAGCACCAGGTTCGAGTTCATCGCCGTGTTGACGCGCGAAATCATCGCTCCGCGGATCTGGCGCGCGCACCAGGAGCGGTGCTCGCCGCGCGCCTGCCACTGCGCGAGCGCGTCGCGCGCCTGCTTCGGCAGCACCAGCGCGAAGTACCAGGCGCGCTCGATCACGAGCGTCCACATGATCAGTCCGCACAGGAAGATCAGGACGACGAACGGGCCGCCCTCGTCGACCAGGCTCGCGACCGCGCCGAGCGGCCAGAGCAGGGACTCGACCAGGTTCTCAAGCATGCTGAGCGGCCTCGCGGTGCCGCTCGAGACTCTCTGCGAGCAGACCGGTGCTCTGCTCGTCGAGGATCTGCACGACCTGGCGCGAGAGCGACGCGAGGCCTGCGTTCATGAACAAGAGCGGCACGGCGATGCCGAGCCCGAGCACGGTCGCGATCATCGCCTGACCGATGCCGTTGGCCATCAGTCGCGGATCGCTCGAGCCCGACTCGGTGATGCTCTGGAACGTGATGATCATGCCGATGACCGTGCCGACCAGTCCGAGCAGCGGCCCCGCCGCGACCGCCAGGCGTAGGAACGCCTGGAAGCGCTCCAGGCTCGGCACCTCGCGCAGCACCGCTTCGGAGATGCGCAGCTCGACCACTTCCGCGTCGGCTTCGATGCTCGCCGGATCGGCCTTCACCGACGCCAGCACGCGGCCGAGCGGGTTGTCGTTCGTGAGGGTGTCGAGCCGGCCGAGTTGGCGCGTGACCGCGATGCGCGTGCGCGTGAGGAAGATCGCCTGATACGTCGCGAGCAGGATCCCGATCAAACCGACGACGATGATCACGTAGCCGACGGCCTCGCCATGCTCGATGCGCTCCCACAGGTTGGGACGCTGCACGATCATCGAGAGCAACACGCCGCGCGATGGATCGACGGCCGCCTCGACGTGGCCCTCCCGCGCGGCTTGGAGATTCTTGGCGAATCCGACCAAGTCACCGCCCGGCTGGCGCGACAACACACTGAGTGACCCGACGCTCGGCAGATAGGTCAGGTAGCGACCTTCCGACATCGCGATGAAGCCGCCAATGCGCACGACTTCGGCGTCCTGCGGCTTGCCGTCGGCATCGACGATCGTGGTCCGGAAGCGCACGACCTGACCGCTCTCGGTCATCTCGCGCTGGATCTCGAACCAGAGCCGCTCGAGCTCGCCGATCGACGGCAGCTCCTTGGCCTTGCCGAGCCCGGCGAAGAACTCGTCGCGCTTGGGGAACTGCGCGCTCGTCAGCGAATTGTACAGGATCGCCGAGCCATCGGCGGCCACCTGTCGCACTACGCCGAACAGCTCGCCCAGGCTGCCGAGCCGTTGCGTCATGCGCTCCTCGAGCTCGGCGAGCTTGACCTCGTTCGCATCGAAGGTCGCGGAGAGAGACTTGCTGCGCGCTTCGGCCGCGTCGCGCTCGCGCACCGCGTCGGCGAGCAGAGTGGCTTGCTGCTCGCGGCTGGCGAGGAAGTTCTTCTCGCGCGCGGCGTTCTCCTTCGCCTTGGTCGCGCGCGTGGTGCGAGTCTGTTCGAGCAAGTCGTCGAGTGACTCGACGGCCGCCGCGCGGTTCGCGCCGAGTGCGAGCAGAAGTACGACGCAGAGCGCGAGAACCGGCCAGCGCTTCACGACTTCGCCTCCTTCGGCGCGGGCACGGGCAGGATCAGCATCTCGGGTGCGCGCGTCTTGCGCGCCACCGCGATGCCTTCCACGAAGCTGTGGCCGTAGTCGTTGTCGACGACCCAGGTCTTCTGGCCCACGTCCCAGTAGCCGGTCTCTTTGCCGTCGAGCGTCTGATACAGAAGTCCCGCACGTCCGACGCGCAGGAACTGCACGGTGCGCGCGTCGGCCGCCTCGCCGAGCTTCCCTTCGTAGGCCTCGATCGTGCGCCCGTAGTCCATTTCGACCTGATAGGCCTCGACGATGCGGCGGAACTTCTCGGAGATCGTCACGTCCGCGCGATTCATCATCTGTTGCAGCCTCGCGACGCGATCGTTGCGCTCCTCGAGCAGGAACGGCACGTCGAGCGAAACGAACTGTCCGAGCGTTTCGAGCATGCGCTCCATCAGCGGCGCGACCTCGCGCGAGGTGGTCTCCACCTCGACGAGCTGCTGCTGCATCGCGTTCATCTCGCCGTTCTGCGATTCGACCTGCGCTTCGAGCTGCCGGGCGTAGATCGAGTAGCTCTCGGCGTCGGCGATCGCGCGGCGATACTCGGAGAGCAGCTTCTGCGTCTCGTCGTCGAGCGCGTTGATGCGCTCCTGCGACGCGCGCGCGGCTTCGTCCGCCGCGACCTGCTCCTTCACCACGCGGTCGAGCGCATCCGCTCCCTGGGCACCCGCGTGCATCGGTGCCAGCCAGAGCGCGCACGAGAGCGCGATCCCCCACTTCATGATCGAGTACTCCATCTTCGAATGGTCGGCCGGAAAGTAGGCGGATCGCGCGGCGTAGAAACCTCGGATCCGTGGAGAATTTGTGAGCGATCGTGACGGAACGGCGACGATCTCGCGGTCAGAGCGCAGCCGTGTCCAGAGCCGCCGCGAGTTCGGACGTCAGATCCGCGCGCCACCCGCTCTCGAGCAGTACGCGCCCCTCTGACGTCTGTAGCAGTACGGCCGGCACTGCGAGCGCGGCGGGCAGAAGCGTCCGCGTGTACGCCTCGGAGAGGTGGTCGTAGACGAACGGAACGGTCCAACCGAGCGCCTGCAGCTTCTCGCGCACCGCGGCATCCGGAACGCGCCCCTGCGGGAACAGGATCGTTTCGACTCCGTGCCGCTCGCGCAGCGGCGCGAGCGACTTTGCGAGCTCGTCGAAGTTCGCCGCCTCCGGATCGGCGAAGACACACAGGAAGCCGGGCTTCGACGCTGCGGTTTCGAACGCGTAGGGAGCGAGCTTCGGACCGCTCGAGTCGACCAGGCGCGACCCGATCGCCAGCACGAAGTTCGGAGCCATCTTCTCGAGCGCTCCTCCGCGGATGCGGTTGGCGCGCTCGACCAGGTCGGTGTCCGCGACGGGAACGTCGCGAAGACCGTCGCGACCGAAGTCGATGCGCGCGACGCCACGCTCCTCCACGCGGATCAGGACGCCGACGGAGCCGTCGGTCGCGAGTGCGACCTGGTACGGCCAGAAGCTCTCGTTCGCGAGCAGGCTCGCCTCGTCGAGCGCGGCCTTCGCGGCGCCTCCCGGGACGTCGGCGGGCTGGCACGCGAGCGCCAGCGCGAGAATCGGAACGAACGAAAGCTGACGCATTTCGGTGCACCTCGGCCGGAACGGGAACCGCCACCCCGAGGGATGGCGGTTCCGTCATTCCTGGCCTTGCTTCTGGATCAGACGCTGCGGCGGCGACCGATCACCGCCACGGCCGCGAGCACGGAGCCGAGCAGCACAAACGTCGCGGGCTCGGGCACGACGACCGTGCCGTTGATCGCCACGTTGTCGATGCGCGAGCCCTGGCTGCCCGCCGTGTTTACGGTCATCCGCACGAAGGCGGTGTCCGAAGGCAGACCCGCCAGCGACACCGTGAACAGCGTGTCCAGGGTGTTGAGTGTCCGCTGTCCGGCGCTCGTGAAGCTGGTGCCGTTGGTCGAGAAAGCAACATCGACCAGCGACGAACCCGTGAGCGTCTGGCCGCCGAAGCTGAGCGTCCAGTCACCGACGAGTCCCGGCACCGTGTCCAGGTACGCCGCGAACACGAAGCTCACGGTGTTCTGAATCTGGAAGCTCAGGTTCTCTTCGAACTCCTGACCTGCCGCGTCCAGCGTCGTGAACGAGTTGAAGGGGACGTAGCCGGCCCCCGTCTGCGGCGCCGTCATGTTCGAGTTGAGCGAACCGGATGCAGGCGTCACCTGGGCGGTGGCCGATTCCGCGTCCACGTCCGTCGACCCGTACTCTCCGTTGAAGAAGAGCGTGCCGTAGCTCGAGGCGCTCGGGCCTGCGCCGGGCGCAAGCAAGAGGTTCGAGTAGTTCGCGTCGAGCGTGTCCGTGTAGCTCGCCCCGTCGACGCTCAGCTCACCAGAACCGAAGTACTGTGAGAAGTCCCAGCCGGCGATCATGACCGCGTGGGCTGGACCGGAGAGCGCGAGTGAGGCGACCAGCGATGCAACTGCTGCAAACAGATTTCTTGTCTTCATGAGATTTGAGCCTTCTTTCTCTTGAGTGTCTGTGTGGATTCGGGATCGGTTTTCGAGCTCAGTCTGCGAGCAGCCCGCCGATGCTGAGCGCGGTCCAGTCGGTGGTCCAGAGCGTGGGAGCCACGCGCTCGAACGCACCGCGGTAGCTGACGGCGCTGAGACCGGGGCCCTGCGGCGCCGTGCAGCCGACCGTGCCCGACAGGCCGGAGTTCGGCCGCGGGTTGATCGGCGTCGCCTTCAACGACGGATCGAGCTTGCCGGCGGCATTGCCCGTCGGGTCGAAGTAGGTGCTCTCGTTCTGGAGACCGTTGAACGTCGCGGCATTCACCACGTTGTTGTCCCCGGAGGCCGCGAACGCGTTGTTGCCGTTGTTGATCACCGTCTGCTCCGCCGACGGATTTGCGATCGCGCCGGTGTTCTGGAACGTCGAGCAGTAGACCGAGATCAGGCCGTTGTTGGCGTTGTCGACCACGTCGAAGCCAGTCACGCTGTCTTCGTCCGGCGGCACGACCAGCACCAGCTCGATGCCACGCGCGGAGCCCGTGTTGACCACGATGCTGCTCGCGAGGTTGCCGGCGAAGCCGTTGCGCATCTGCACGCCGCGGTTCGCGGACGCCGCGGTGATGCCGAGCGGCAGCGCGGGGTTCGCGACATCCGGCGTCGAGCCGATCGCGGTCAAGTTGTACAGGTTGGCGCTCGAGAGCGGCCACGGAGTCCCGTCGATGACGGCGCCCGTGACGTCGTTGCGGACGTTGATGTTGTTCCAGAAGGCGACATCGTCGGGGCGGTAGTCGTCGCCGTCGAGCTCGCCTGCCTTGTCGCCCGAGGCGGAACCGAACGAGGCGCCGCCCACCGCGTTGAAGAACGGCTGGATCGAGAACATGAACTGATTCACGCCGGTGTAGCCCTGGTCGATGTCGAAGTTGTCGTCACCGACGAAGAACGTGGCGAGGTTCTTGCCGTTCACCGTTCCGCCGAACCACTCGATGCCGTCGTCGAAGTTGCAATACACTTCGACGTTCTCGAGCACCGTGCCGTCGCCGACGCCGGCGAGCGTGATGCCGTTCAGCTCGTTGCCCGCGCCGAGCTCGTCGCCCGCGTGCCGCACCGAAACGAATCGCAGGCTGCCCGAGTTGTCGTGCGGCTCTTCGCCGCCGTAGGTCGCGTCCGCGGCCGGAAAGCCGGGCAGGACCAGGCCTTCGACGGTGCCGAGGCCGTAGCCGACGTTCGCCAGATCGGCGAGGTTCGTGGGCGCATTGCCCAGGACGACCAGGCCGCCCCAGAGCGAGACGTTCGGAGCGCCGGCCTTGTTGAGCGGAGCCAGCGGCGCCGTACCCGGCGTTTCGTCGAGGAAGATGTCGCCGGCGGTCCAGGGATCGAGAAACGCGTTGGCCGGTAGATCGACGTTGTCGCCGATGCCGTCGTTGTTGTTGTCGGTCGCGGCGGTCGTGAAGATGATCGGCTGCAGTGCGTTGCCGTTCGCGATCAGACGGCCGGTCTGCGTGACGATCAAGCCGCCGGGGCTTCCCGCGGTGCTCACCGTCGAAACGGCGGCGGTTCGCGGCTGGCCGCGCACGATCGTGCCCGGCTGGATCGTGAGCGTGGCGCCGCGCACGAAGATCGGTCGGTCGAGAACCACGTCGCCGGGACCCCAGGTCGTGTTGGTGATCACGTCCGCGCTGATCACGGTCTGCGCGCTCGCGCTCACGGCGAGACCGCCGAGAACGAGAGCGAGGGCTGCGAGCTTTAGTATCTGCATGTTCGGTGAACTCTCTCTTGGTTGTTTGCGTTTGAGACAGACTGCGAAGCGAGCGAGGGCTTCGACCGAACGGGATGCTCGCAGAGGGTAATTACGTCGCGGCATCGTTCGTGGGACAACTGCGAGGCGAAATGGGGAGGAAAACCCTCACGATTCCGTCACCGTCGTCGGATGGCCTCTGGCGTCAGAACGACAGCGAGTACGTGAGCGAGAGCGAGTAGTCCAAGCCGATCTTGAACTCGCGCTCGGCGACGCGGCTGCTGGTCGCGTCCTGGTCGTAGATGATGCGCCGCTCGCTGTCGGTCAGGTTCTTCACGTTCCCTTTCAGGGTCACGTCACCGTCGATGAAGCGGAGCGGCCAGGACTGACTCGCGACGAGGTTCACCTGGCTGTACGAATCGATGTAGCGATCGAGCGTGATCGAGGTGATGTTCCCGCTCGGCGCGATCACCGCACTGCCCGCGGCGTCGAGCAGGTCGCTGATCGCGAAGAACGACAGCGTGACCTTGGTGCCCCAGTCGGGGTGATCGAAGCTCAAGTCGATGTTCGCGATCCATTCGGGCTGCCCGAACAGCCGCCGGCTCTTGTCGACGCTCGCGAGCGACATCGGTTCACCGACGACGCCGAAGTACGGCTGCGTCCGCGCCAGCTCCGTCTCGGTGCGATCGACGGTCGCCCAGATGTAGGTGTAGTTGCCGCCGATCGAGAAGTACTGCGCGAGCTCCGGCCCGAGGAAGCCGAGGTTCTTGCGGCCCTCGAGCTCGATCCCCCAGAGCTTCGCCTGGTTGGGGTTGTTGAAGAACGTGCGGTAGAGCGCGCTGTCGCTGCCGGTGAAGTCCGCGGGATTGCGCACGATGATGCTCTCGATCGGATCGTCGACGGTCTTGTAGAAACCGCTCACGGCGCCGAGATCGCCCTGCTCGCCCCATGTGTACTCGACGCGCGCGTCGTAGCTCTCCACGTCGGAGAGCTGGAGCTGCGGATTGCCGATGATCAGGTCGTCCGAGCCGGGCTCGACGGAGATGTAGTAGCCCAGCTCGCGGAACGACGGCCGCGCGACCGTCTGCGAGTACGCTCCGCGAAGGTTCATGCCCTCGATGGCTCGGTACGTGAAGCCGGCCGAAGGCAGCACGCGATCCTCGTCGATCTTGCCGTTGATCAGCGACCGCACGTCTTCGTCGTCGAGATCCACGAAGCCCGTCACCGGATCGATCGGGACGTTCACACCGAGGATCTGATCGTTGAAGATCGTGCCGGGAGGCGGCCGCCGTCCGATCCCGTCGTTCGCGGGATTGTCCAGCCGATCGAAGAACAGGTACTTGGTGGGAAAGGTCAGCTCCGTGCCGTCGACGGCGCTGATCTCGCCCGTGAACGGGTCGTTGTTCGACTCGATCGAGATGCTCTCGAAGCGCGCCCCGGCGAGCAGGTCGAGATCGTCCCAGAGCGTCGCCTTCGAGCCGAAGCCGAAGGCCTGGATCTCGCGGTCCGATTCATTCGTCGTATCGACGATGCCCGCGATTCGACCGCCGTCTTGATCGAGCGCGCCGAACAGATCCGAGCCGAGCTCCTGGGGCGTGGCGCCGGGGATGGCAAACTGGGAGCTCAGGCCGACCGCCGCGCCCTCGAGAAAGTTCGAGCTCACGTCGCGATCCGCTCGCTCGTACCAGTAGCCCGCGTCGAGTCGGAGACTGAGCGCCGGCGAGATCGCGACCTGGTAGTCCGTGTCCACGCGCGCGAAGTTCTGCCGCTCGTGGATGTCGTTCTCGCTCGAGAGGATCCCGCTGCCCGCGTAGTACAGGCCGGGCCCGAGCGAATCCGCCCCGACCGGAAAGCTCGTCGGGATCTGCGAGGTGTCGGTCGGCTCGAACCAGAAGCGCGTGCCGAGAGACGTCTCCTCCTGCGAAGTCCGAGCGGTGTTGGCCGCCCAGCTCACGTGCAGACCGTCTACGATGTCGAGTTGGTGATCGCCGTTCACCTGGTAGACCACGAGGTCGCGGTCGACGTCGAACGAATCGCTCTCGTTGAAGTTTGCCGACCACAGCGGCCCGCGGCTCTGCGGATCGTCGGGCGTCGGACGCACGTCGGTGAGCCAGCTCCCGAACGTGGCGGCGCCCGTGTAGTTTCCGGAGCTGACCTCGCCTCCGCCGGCTTGGATCGCGGCGAGCGTGCCGTAGTCGAAGCCCTCGATGTAGCCGTTCTCGTACTGCTGAACCGCCTTGTCCTTGGCGCGCGTATAGAAGTAGGTCGTGTCGAGCTTGTGTCTGGACTCCGTGTCGAAGTCGAAGCCGAGGCCGAGGTAGCCGGTGAGTCGCTCCGACTTCTCGCTCACGGTCGAGTCGAAGCTCCCGCCGGAGAGATTGAGCTGTCCGAGCGACAAATCGCCCGCCGTCGTCACGACCGCAGGCCGGCCGCCGGTGCGCGCGGCTTGCGGCTCCCATGCCGAGACCGTTCCCTCCGCGGTGTCGTAGTCGATCTCGTTCGCGCCGACCAGCTTGAAGCGCAGCTCGCGTTCCGCGAACTCGCCGCGCCCGCCGAGCGAGAACGAGAAGTCGCTCTCGAGCGTGTCGTCGCCGTCGGTGGGATCGCCGATCGGCGAGCCGCCCGTGAAGTCGATGAACTCGTCGCGCGCGTTCGAGTTGAAGCCGGTACCGGCGCTGAGCTTGAACTCGAACGACTCCGGGTACTCGGTCGTCAGGATGTTGATCGAACCGCCGGATGAATTGCTCGGCAAGTCGGGCGCGAAGGTCTTGGTCACGGCCAGGTTCGTGACGATGTCGGACGGGAACAGGTCGAGCTGCACCGACTGGCTGTCGGGATCGGGGCTGGGCACGACGGCGGAGTTGTAGAGCGTGCTCGAGTAACGGTCCTCGAGGCCGCGGATGATCGCGAACTGACCCTCGACCACGTTCACGCCGGGCACGAACTTCAGCGCGTCGGCCACGTCGGACGCGGCGAACTTCGCGAACTCCGCCGCATTCAGCGTGTTCAAGAGCTCGTCGGATTCCATGCGCGAGGCCGCGAGGATCTCCTCCATCGGCGACGCCTCGACCACGAACTCCTCGAAGCCCGGCATCTCTTCCGTGGCCTGCGGCGGCAGAGGAGGTAGGGGGAAGTCCGCGCGATTCAGCTCGCCCGCCCGAACGGCGAAGCTCGTCATCAGCGAAGCGCGGTAGCCCGACTTCGTGAACTTCAGGCTGTAGCTGCCCGCGGGGACAGCGAGGAACTCGTAGGTGCCGGTCGCGTCGGTGGTCTGCTCGAGCTCGCGCGCTTCGTCGCCACCCGCGGCTCCGGGCGATGGCGTCAGCGTCACTCTCACGCCCTCGATCGGTGCGGCGGACTCGCTGTCGATCACCTGACCGCGGATGCTGCCAGACGCAGGCGACGCCTCTTGCGCCCGCGCCTGCGGCACGAGCGCGAACACAAGCAATAGGAGACCGGTACATCGTCTGGGGAGGGACGTCTTCATCTTGGCAGCGCGGATCAGAGCGCAGCGATGCGAGGGAGACTCGACGTATTTGTGAGAGATCCGAGGCGATTCGACGACGAGCCGGAGAGCGAGCGCCGTGTGACGATCGGGTGACGCCGAGAGACTCCGCGCCCCCTCTCGCTCGCGAGATTCACATCATTGCTTCACGGATCTGCAATCTCGCGATGCTATGCCTGACACCGTGGTGCGAGTTCTGGTCGTCGATTCCGATCCGACGGGCCGACAGGAGATCTGTCGCGCTCTCGAACGCAGCGGCTTCGAGCTGCTCGAGACGAGCTCGGCCGCGCAGGCGGGCGAGGTGCTGCGTGGCGAGCCGCCCGGCGCGGTCGTGGTCGACACCCTGCTCAGCGATCAGTCCGGCTTCGCGGTCTGCCGCACGATCCGCGAGTCGCCGGAAACGAAGGATGTGCCGGTGCTGATGCTTTCGCGTTCGAGCTCGGACATGGATCGCATCCTCGCGCTCGAGGCCGGCGCGGACGACGTGCTGGCGCGCCCGTTCTTTCCGCGCGAGCTCGCGCTGCGCGTGCGCTCGGTGCTGCGCCGCAGCGGACCGGCCCCGGGTAGCGCGCGCGAGGCCGCGCCGCTCGAATACGGCCCGCTTCGGCTCGACGAGCTACGCCGCTCGGTGACGGCGGGCGGAATCGCGGTCGATCTGACCGGCACGGAGTTCGCCGTGTTGGCGCTCTTGATGAGCAAACCCGGGCGAGCTTTCACGCGCGAGGAGATCCTGGCCGACCTCTGGTCGGGCGCCGGCGGCCGCACGCTCCGGGTGCTCGACACGCACGTGAAGGGAATTCGCCGAAAGCTCGGCGAAAGCGCCTGGATCCTGGAAAGCGTCCATGGCGTCGGGTATCGGCTCGCGGGCTTGCCTTAGAACGATCCCAAGCTTTGCCGGCAGCTTCGATGGGACACGCGACCACACGCGTATGTCACCGAAATGTAATATGATTCTCGCTCCCACCCGTTACGTTTGGGAAGCCGAGATGGACCAAAGCGATGACTCTCCCACGGGCGCTCTCCCGTCCCCGAGCGCGCTCGCGGCCAATTTATTTCTGAATCGCGAGCTGTCGTGGCTCGATTGGAACCGCCGCGTACTCGCGCTGGCGGAGGATCCGACGCAGCGTCTGCTCGAGCGCGTGAAGTACCTCGCGATCGTCTCCGCGAACCTCGACGAGTTTTTCCAGGTGCGTGTGGCGGGACTTCGCACGCGCGTGGACGCGGGCATCACGACGGCGGCTTCGGACGGACGCACGCCGCGCGAGCAGCTCGCCGAGATCCGCATGCAGGTGCTCGAGCAGCTCCGCATTCAGGAAGGCGTTCTGCACAAGGAGGTCCTGCCGGCGCTCGCCGAGCGCGGCATCCGTCTGGTCGGTTGGACCGACCTCGATCCGATCGAGCGCGCGCGCCTGCAGCAGGTCTTCGAAGAACAGATCCTGCCGGTGCTCACACCGCAGGCGGTCGATCGCGCGCATCCTTTCCCGTACGTCTCGAACCTGTCGCTGAACCTGGCGGTGGTGGTGCGCGACGCGAGCGGCGGCGAGAGCCGGTTCGCGCGCGTGAAAGTCCCCGGCCTGCTGCCGCGCTTCTACGCGCTGCCCGACGGCGTGCGCTTCGTGCCGATCGAGCAGGTGATCGCGGCCCACCTCGACGCGCTCTTTCCGGGCATGGAGATCGTCTCGCAGCACCCGTTCCGGCTCACGCTCGACGCGAACCTGGCGCTCGACGAGGACGACGCCGACGACCTGCTCTCGGCGATCCAGTCCGGCCTGCAACGGCGGCTGCGCATGAACGACGCCGTGCGGCTCGAGATCGACCGCAGCATGTCCACGCGCGTGCGCGACCTCTTGATCGCGGAGCTCGAGCTCGAGCACGACGAGGTCTACGTGCTCGACGGGCCGCTCGGCCTGAACAGCTTGTGGGCGATCTACGGTCTGAACCGGTCCGACCTGAAGGACGACCCGTGGCTGCCGCAGACGCCGCCGCGGCTGCTCGCGAGCGATGGCGCGCCGGACCTGTTCGCGGTGCAGCGCGAAGGCGACGTGCTCGTGCACCACCCGTACGACTCGTTCCGCACCTCGGTCGAGGCGTTCCTCACGCAGGCGGCGACGGATCCCGACGTGCTCGCGATCAAGCACACGCTCTACCGCACGTCGGGACGCGACAACCCGATCGTGCGCGCGCTGATCCGCGCCGCGCAGACGGGCAAGGAAGTCGTCGCGCTGATCGAGCTGAAGGCGCGCTTCGACGAGGGCTCGAACATCGAGTGGGCGCGCCGCCTCGAACAAGCCGGTGTGCACGTCGTGTACGGCATCGTCGGTCTGAAGACCCACGCGAAGATCGCGCTGGTCGTGCGCCGCGAGGGCAGCCAGATCCGGCGCTACTGCCACATCGGCACCGGCAACTACAACCCGACCACCGCCGACACGTACGAAGACGTCGGCCTGTTGTCGGCGCGGCCGGAGCTCGGCGCCGACATCTCCGAGGTCTTCAACTACCTGACCGGCTGCGGTCGGCCCTCGGGCTACCGGCGTCTGTTGGTCGCGCCCGCCACGCTGCGCTCGCGCTTGCTCGACGAGATCCGGCGCGAGGCCGAGTCGGGCCAGGG
Source organism: Deltaproteobacteria bacterium (assembly GCA_031396695.1). Lineage (GTDB taxonomy): Bacteria > Myxococcota_A > UBA9160 > SZUA-336 > SZUA-336 > VGRW01. Next base: position 10,542 of record JANNLG010000027.1, on the reverse strand, counting down.
TCGGATCGCGATCAAGGTCAACAACCTCTCCGACGACGGGATCATCGAGGCGCTCTACGCGGCGTCGCGCGCGGGCACCGAGATCGATCTGGTCGTGCGCAGCATCTGCTGCCTGCGACCGGGCGTCGTCGGGCTGTCCGAGCGGATCCGCGTGCGGTCGACGCTGGGCCGCTTCCTCGAGCACTCGCGCATCTTCCGCTTCGGGCATCCCGACCGCACGCCGCGCTACTTCATCGGCTCCGCCGACCTGATGACGCGCAACCTGGACCGGCGCGTCGAGACGCTCGTGCAGATCGACGACCGCGCGCTGCAGGAGCGGCTCGACGAGATCCTGGTCGTGAATCTGGAGCCGAACTCGCTCTCCTGGTCGCTCGGTCCCGACGCCGTGTGGCGGCGCGAGGGTCCGACCGGGCAGCCGACCTCGCACGAACGGTTCCAGGCCCTCGCGCGACTGCGCGCAATCACCGAAGATAAGGCGCTGTCGCGCGCCGCACCGTAGTCCGGGGCGCGCGCGCGGCTTACGCACTACTCTAGCCACCGAGGGTGGGAGTGAAGGTCTATCTGATTCGCCATGCGAAGGCGCAGCGGCGCCTCGGCTGGGAACATGCCGACGGCATGCGCCCGCTGTCGCCGGCGGGACAGGACCAAGCGCTCGGGCTCGTCGAGCGCTTCGACGGGGTTCCGGTCGAGCGAGTGGTGTCGAGCCCCGCGTTGCGCTGCCGCCAGACGGCTGAGCCGATCGCCGCGCGCTTCGGCCTGGCGGTGGAGATCGACGAGCGCATCGCAGAGGGCGCGAGCACGAGCGGCGCGCTCGCGCTCCTGCGCTCGCTCGACGGTGCACCCGCGGTGCTGTCGTGCCACGGCGACCTGATTCCGGCGTTGGTCGAGAAGCTCGTGCCCGGCGCGCTCGAGATGGAAGGCGGCGCGGGCTGCCCGAAGGGTTCCACCTGGCTCTTGCAGGACGGCGCCAGCGGACGCGCGCGCGCCTCGTACCTTCCGCCGCCGCGCGCCGGCGCGGCGACCCCCGATCTCGACACCAAACGGCGTATCGGGATCGTCGACCTGGGCAGCACGTCGTTCACGCTGCTGGTTGCGGACGTCACCGGCGACGGCCACATCGTGCGGGTCGCGCGCGAGCGCGAGATGCTGCGGCTCGGCGCTGCGCTCGGGCAGGACTCGAAGCTCTCGGACGAGCTGTGCGACAAGGCGGTCGAAGGCGCGCGTCGGCTCGGCCGGCTCGCGGATCGCGCGGGCGCGCAGGAGATCGTCGCCGTCGCGACGTCCGCGATGCGCGACGCCAAGAACGGCCGCAAGCTCGCCGAGCGCATCAGCCGCGCGCTCGGCAGCGAAGTGCGCATCCTGCCCGGAGAAGAAGAGGCGCGGCTGATCTTCGCCGCGTTCAGGCGCCGCGTCGGTCTGGGCGAAGAAAACGCGCTCGGGCTCGATCTCGGCGGCGGCAGCCTCGAGCTCGCGGTCGGCAACGCCTCGGGGCTGCGCTTCGAAACCACGCTGCGGCTCGGCGTCACGCGTTTGCACGGCGAGTTGGTGAGCTCCGACCCGATGACGGCCGGGGAAGTGCGCGCGGTGCGCGCGCGAGTCGAGGAAGCGCTCGATCCGATCGCGGGCCGCGTGCGCGCGCTCGGCTCGGTGCGCTGCATCGGCGCCGGCGGCACGGTGCGCGCGCTCGCGCGGCTCCTGCTCGGCGTTCCCGACGAAGCGCCGGCCGCGGATCTGCGCGGACTGCTCGTGTCGTCCGACGACTTCGACGGCCTCGCGAAGCGCCTCGCGCGCTCGAGCCACGACGAGCGGCTCGAGATCCCGGGCATCGACGAGAAGCGCGCGGACCTCTTGCCGACCGGAGCGGTGATCCTGTCGACGGTGCTCTCGCGTCTGTCGCTGCCGGGACTGATGATCTGCGACTGGGGTCTGCGCGAGGGCGTGATCCTGGACGCACTCGCGGCGCGCGCCTTCGAGCAGCCGCGCGGAGGCGTGTTCCAAGCCGGTTGAGCGAAGTTGACCGGCGGAGTTGGAACACGTTCTAATGCGGGTCTTCTCGAGGAGAAGGCCCGATGTACATCGATCTCACGCCCGAGCTCAAGATCCTGCGTGATCAGCTGCGCAGCTACTTCGCGAAGCTCATGACGAAGGAGCTGCAGGCGGAGCTCTCCGCCGGCGGCGAGGGCGGCGGCCCCGAGTACCGCAAGGCCATGAAGAAGATGGGCCGCGACGGCTGGCTCGGCATCGGCTGGCCCAAGGAGTACGGCGGGCAGGATCGCACGCCGCTCGAACAGTTCCTGTTCGCCGACGAAGTGCAGCGCGTCGGCTTCCCGCTGCCCTTCCTCACGCTCGGCACCGTCGGGCCGACGCTGATGGCGTACGGCGGCGCGGAGGTGAAGACGGAGATCCTGCCGCGCATCCTGGCCGGCGATCTGCACTTCGCGATCGGCTACTCGGAGCCGGGCGCAGGCACGGACCTGGCGTCGCTCACCACCACCGCGGTACGCGACGGCGACGAGTGGGTGATCAACGGGCAGAAGACGTTCACGAGCCTCGCGGACTTCTCCGACTTCATCTGGCTCGCCGCGCGCACCGATCCCGACGCGAAGAAGCACCGGGGCATCTCCATCTTCATCGTCCCGACCACCGCGCCCGGCTTCAAGCTGACGCCGATCTGGACCATGGCGGACGTGCGCACCAACGCGACCTACTTCGACAACGTCCGCGTACCCGCGCGCTACCTGATCGGCGGCGAGAACAATGGCTGGGGCCTGATCACGAGCCAGCTCAACCACGAGCGCGTGTCGCTGTTCCCGATCGGACCGTTCGAGCGCCTGCAGGCGGACGTGCAGCGCTGGGCGAAGACGACCAAACTCGCCGACGGCCGGCGCGTGATCGATCAGCCGCATGTGCGCCGCAACCTGGCGAAGTGCCACGCGGGCGCCGAAGTGCTGAAGCTGATGCTCTGGAAGCAGGCCTGGACGCTCACGCACTCGCGCTTGCACCCGGCCGAGGCTTCGACCGTGAAGGTGTACGCGTCGGAGTTCTTCGTCGAGGCGTACCGGATGCTGATGGACGTGTTCGGCGCCGTCGGCAAGCTGAAGCCGCGCTCGCCGGGCGCCGTGCTCGCGGGGCGCGTAGAGCGCAGCTATCGCGCGGCGCTGATTCTCACCTTCGGCGGCGGAACGAACGAAGTCCAGCGCGACATCATCGCGATGGCCGGCCTGCAAATGCCGCACTACAAGGCTTAGTGTCGAGATGAATTTCGCCTACAGCGACGACCAGAAGGCGCTCTCGGAGCTCGCGCGCAAGATCCTCGCCGACAAGGCGACGCACGAGCGCATCGGCGCGATCGAGAAGAGCGAGCACGGCTTCGACCGGGAGCTCTGGGCCGAGCTCGCCAAGGCCAACCTGCTCGGCGCGTGCCTGCCCGAGGAGTTCGGCGGCAGCGGGCTCGGCGTGATCGAGCTGTGCCTGCTGCTCGAAGAGGTCGGCCGCGCGGTGGCGCCGATCCCGTACTGGGCCACGCTCACACTCGGCGCGCTGCCGATCTCGAAGTTTGGAAGCCCCGCGCAGAAGGCCGCGTTCCTGCCCGGCGTGATCTCGGGCGAGATCGTGCTGTCGGGCGCATTCGAGGAGGCCGACGGCGACGATCCCGCGCGGCCGTCGACGCGCGCGGTGCGCGACGGGTCCGCGTGGCGACTGTCGGGCACGAAGATCTGCGTGCCCGCCGCGCAGATCGCCGCGCGCGTGCTGGTGCCGGCGAGCGTCGGCGGTGGACGCGTCGGTTTGTTCCTGGTCGATCCGAAGGCACCGGGCGTGAAGCTCGAGATGCAGCGCGCGACCAGCCGCGAGCCGGTCGCGACCCTGAAGCTCACGCGCGCGAAGGTCAAAGCCGCCGACGTGCTCGGCACGCTCGCGCGCGGCAAGGAGATGCTCGCCTGGATCGGCGATCGCGCGATCACCGGCCTGTGCGCGATGCAAGTCGGCGTGGCCGATCGTGCGCTGCGCATGACCGCGAAGTACACGAGCGAGCGCAAGCAGTTCGATCGGCCGATCGGCAGCTTCCAGGCCGTGCATCAGCGCGCGGGCGACGCCTACGTGAACATCGAGGCGATGCGGCTGACGATGCAGCAGGCTGCGTTCCTGTTGTCGGAGGGCCGCCCCGCCTCGGGCGCGGTTTCGGTCGCGAAGATCTGGGCCGCCGACGGCGGCAATCAGGTGACCTACGCCGCGCAGCACCTGCACGGCGGAATCGGCATGGACAACGACTACCCGCTGCACCGTTCCTATCTGTGGACGCGGCAGATCGAGCTCACGCTCGGCTCCGCGTCGCGCCACCTCGAGCGACTCGGCGACGCGATCGCAGACGCGTGATCGTCAGGTCGAAGCTTTTCGATCGGACAGACCGAGCGCGTTGTCGCGCATGATCATGCGCACTTCCGCGGCGGAAAAGCCGTCGAGCTCGCGCACGTAGGCGGCGGGCTCGGCGATTCCCTCCGCGTGCGGAAAGTCGGACCCCATGATCATGCGGTCTACGCCCACCAGCTCCGCCATGCCACGCAGATCCTCTTCCTGGAACGGTGACACCCAGACGTGTCGCCGGAAGGTCTCGACGGGGTCCACCGCGTACGCGCGCGGCGACTGCCCGTAGCTCTTCGCGAGCTTGCGCAGCAGCTCGCGAACCCAGTCCGAGCCCATCTCGATCGTCGCCATGCGCAGGCGCGGGAAACGGTCGAAGACGCCGTGGCAGATCAGCGCCGCGAAAGTGTCGAACGGCGCGCGATCGACGGTGATCAGGCCGCGCAGCGGCGTGCCGACGAAGGCGCGGAAGTCCGCGCCCTCGCCCCAGTCTTCCGCGTACCGGTTGTAGCCGCTGTCGCCGCCGTGAAAGGCGACCACCACGCCGGACTCCTGCGCTCGCGCCCAGAACGGATCGAAGAGCGGATCACCGAGCGAGCGACTGCCGTCGCGTGTGGCGACCGGCGCGGCGCGCATGCACACCAGCCGCGCGTCGCGCGCGAGCGCCCACTCGAGCTCGGCCACGGCGTTGCCCACGTCGGCCAACGTGATCATCGGCGCGCCGTACAGTCGCTCGCGGTAGCTGAAGCCCCAGTCGTCGTGAAGCCACTGATTGAATGCGTGGAAGGCCGCGCATAGCGCTTCGGTGTCGGCCTTCAACGCCTCTTCCATGCCGACGCCGAGCGTCGGGAACAGGAAGGTGCGCTCGAGGCCCTGCGCGTCCATCACCTGCAGGCGCTCGTCGCGCTTGCGGTAGGCCGGGTTGATCGGATCGAGCGCGCCGAACAGCTCGCGCAGCGAGAGCCCCTGCGGATTGCGGCCGCGGTAGAACTGATCGAGGCAACCGGGCCTGGCGACCGGGTCGAAGGTCGGATTCGGAATGAAGCGGTTCACCTTGCCCGCGACCAGCAGCGTCTTGCGACCGTCGACCATCGCCCACTGCATGGCCCGCTTCGCCATGCGCGGATCGATGTGCCGGGTGAAGGCGTCTTCCGCCTCGTAGTAGTGGTTGTCCGCGTCGAAGATCCCGAAGTCGAGTGCCGTGTTCACCATGTCCGCTAGCGACCCTTGTACACGGCTTTGCGTTTCTCGGCGAAGGCGCGCGGGCCCTCCTTCGCATCCTCGCTGGCGAAGATCGGCCAGCCGAGCTCGAGCTCGCGCTCGAGCGCCTCGGCCTCCGGCATGCTCTGGTCGTACAAGCGCAGCGACTTCAGGATCGCCTGCACCGACAGCGGACCGTTCTCGCACACGGTTTCGGCGATCTTGCGCGCCTCCGCGAGCGCGGTTCCGGTCGGCACGACGCGTCCGATCAGACCGAACTCCTTGGCCTCTTGCGCCGTCACGTGGCGCGCGGTCAGCAGAATCTCCGCCGCGAGCGTGTACGGGATCTGGCGGCGCAAACGGATCGTCGAACCGCCGAGCGGGAACAGCCCGCGCTTTGCCTCGGTCACGCCGAAGACGGCCGACTCGCCAGCCACGCGAATGTCGGTTCCTTGCAGGATCTCGGTTCCGCCCGCGACCGCGTAGCCCTCGACCGCGGCGATGATCGGCTTCATCGGCCGGTTGTGGCGCAAGAGCGCCTGCCAGTGCAGGTCGGGCACCTCCTTCATGCGCTTCTGCATCTCTTCGTCGGGCTTCTGCTCGCGCCCCATCGTCTTCAGGTCGGCGCCGGCGCAGAACGTGCCGCCCGCGCCGGTCAGGATCGCGCAACGCAGATCTGCGTCATGATCGAGCAGACGCCACGCCTCGTACATGCGCCAGAGCATGTCGGGCGAGAGGGCGTTCTTGGCTTCGGGCCGGTTCATGGTCACGACCAGGACGTGACCTTCCTTCTCGACGATGGCGTGGGGTGAGCTCATTTCGCGATTGGAACACGTTCCAAACAGGCGCTCAACCGTCTTGCGAGCCCCGGTAGAACGTGTTCTAATCGGCACATGAAGCTCGAGGACATCGACCTCAACGACCCCGACAACTTCGTGAACGGAACGCCGCACCACTGGTTCAAGGAGCTGCGCGCGAAGGACCCCGTGCACTGGCACGAGGAGAAGAACGGCCCGGGCTTCTGGTGCATCACCAAGTACGAGGACGTGAAGACGATCTCGCGCAACCCGATGCTGTTCTCGTCGTGGCTCGGCGGTACGAACATCGAGGATCGCGACGAGGCGAGCCTCGCGGGCCTGCGCATGATCATGCTCAACATGGACCCGCCGCAGCACGTGAAGTTCCGGCGCATCGTGCAGCGCGGCTTCACGCCGCAGATGGTCGCGAAGCAGGAGACCTATCTGCGCGCGCTCGCCAAGCGCATCGTCGACGCGGTCGCACATCGCGGCGAGTGCGAGTTCGTCGAAGAGCTCGCGGCCGAGCTTCCTCTGCAGGTCATCTGCGAGCTGATGGGCGTGCCGCTCGAGGATCGCAAGCTGATCTTCGAGCTCTCCAACAAGTTGATCGGCTTCGACGATCCGGAGTTCCAGAACACCGAAGCCGACGCGCGCAATGCATCGGCGCAGATGTTCGGCTTCGCCATGAAGCTCGCCGAGAAGTACCGCAAGGAGCCGGCCGACAACCTGACTTCTGCGCTGCTGCTCACCGAGGTCGATGGCGAAAAGCTCTCCGAGCTCGAGTACTGCTCGTTTTTCCTGCTGCTGCTCGTGGCCGGTAACGAAACCACGCGCACGGTCACGACCAACGGCATGAAGGCGCTGCTCGATCATCCCGATCAGCTGCGCCGGCTGGTCGCGAACCCCGCGCTGGTGCCGCAGGCCGTCGAGGAGATCGTGCGTTTCGACCCCGCGGTACACTACTTCCGCCGCACCGCCACCGACGCGACCGAGATCCGCGGGCGCAAGATCGCCAAGGGTCAGAAGGTCGTGATGTGGTACCCCTCGGTGAATCGCGACGAGGAAGTGTTCAGCGATCCCGATCGTTTCGACGTCGGCCGCGAGAACAACCAGCACCTCGCGTTCGGCATCGGCGAGCATTTCTGCCTGGGTGCGAACCTCGCGCGGCTCGAGCTGGTGGTGATCTTCCAGGAGATGCTGAAGCGCCTGAAAAACCCGCGGCTCGCGGCGGCGCCGCGGCGCCTGCGCTCGAACTTCATCAACGGCGTGAAGGAAATGCGCATCGCGTTCGACCCCGAGCGCGGCTGAGCGACCGACTCAGTTCGCTCGCGGCCACTCCGCTCCGCGTCGGATCGCGTCCGCGAGCAGCTCCAGGTAGTGCTCGCGCGGAATCTCGACGCAGCCGAAGCGTTCGAGGTGCGAAGTCGTGAACTGCGTGTCGAGCAGCGTGAAGCCACCGCTGCGCAAGCGCGTCACGAGCTCGACGAGGCACACCTTCGACGCGTCGGTCCCGCCGAGCGTCGGCCGGCTGAACATGCTCTCGCCGAAGAACGCAGCGCCGATCCGCACGCCGTACAGGCCGCCCACGAGTTGGCCGTCGCGATACGCTTCGACGCTGTGGGCGAAGCCGCGCGCGTGAAGCTCGAGGTAGGCCTCGATCAGGCGCTCGTCGAGCCAGGTCTCGCGCCGGTCCGGTCGCCGCTCCGAGCAGGCCCGAATCACCCTTTCGAACGCGGTGTCGGAGCGCAGCTCGAACACGCCCTTCGCGACCACCCGCGCCAGGCTCTTGGGCACGTGAAAGCGCTCGAGCGGAATCACCGCGCGCGGATCGGGGCTGTAGTACTCGATCGCGCCGGTGTGCGGATCGACCATCGGAAAGATTCCGCTCGCATACGCGCGCAGCAGCAGCTCGGCGTTCGGTCGCTGCGGATCCATCGCCTTCGCGCGCGTCACGTCACGCTCGAGCGGTTCGCGCGTCGCGGTTGACCGACCTCGCCCATTGGATTAAACGGTATCCCATGCTCCGATCGCGCGCGCGCAGTTCTGGCGGCGGCCGCATCGCGGCGCTGGTCGTGTCGCTCGCCGTCGTGGCGCTGCTCGCGCTCGCCGCGCACGCGCACGACGAGGTCCAGCCCGATGCGCCCCCTTGCGCGATCTGTGCGGTCGCGCACCCGTCCGTGGGTCCGATCCCGACACAGCCGCTCGTTGGGACTCCGTCGTCGTTCGTTCCGCTCGCCGCACCGGCCGCGCCCGTGCTCGCGGCGCAGTTCGAAGGCGCGCTCCCGATCGCTCGCGCTCCTCCGCTCCGGACACCGAACGCCTAGAGAAGCGGTTCCACCGCGTGCGGCCCGACGGCCACCGCGGTGGCTGACCCATTTCGGTGTCGTGGCGGCTCGTGCCGTCGCGTGGAGCGCGCATGGTTCGTTTCCCGTCTCGACGGTTCGCCGCAGTCCTGATCTTCTCGCTCGCATCCGCCCCGCTGGCCAGCGCCGAGGACGAGTCCCCGGCGGGAACCGGCGACCACCGCGAGCCCGGTCACGAGGTCGAAGAGATCGTCATCACCGGCAGCCCGCTGGCCAGAGGAGCCGAGGACCTGTCGCAGCCCGTGAACGTGCTCAGCGGCGACGAGCTGCTGATCTCGACCGAGCCGACGCTCGGCGAGACGCTGGCGAAGGAGCCGGGGCTCTCCTCGAGCTACTTCGGTCCGGGCTCGAGCCGGCCGATCATTCGCGGCCTCGACGCCGATCACATCCGCGTTCTGCGCAACGGTCTGGGCGCGCTCGACGCCTCGGCCGCGAGCGCCGACCACGCGGTCACGATCGATCCGCTCGCGGTCGAGCGAATCGAGGTCGTGCGCGGGCCGGCGGCGCTCTTGTACGGCCCGACGGGAGTGGGCGGCGCCGTCAACGTGATCGACAATCGCATCCCCGACCGACCGATCGACGGTGCCACCGGCCTGTTCGAGGGCTCGCTCGATTCGGTCGATCGCGGCACGAACGGCGCGGTGGTGCTCGAAGGCGGCGCGGGCGGCTTCCAGATCCACACCGACGGCCTGGCGCACCGCTCGCGCAACCTCGACATCCCGTCGTACGCGCGCTCGTCGAAGCTGCGCGCGGCCGATCCTCTTCCGCCGGGTGAGCGCGAGCAGAAGGGCTCGCTCGAGAACAGCCAGATCGACACGCAAGCGAGCGCGATCGGCCTCTCGTACGCTGGAGAGCGCGGCTTCATCGGCATCGCTCCTTCCGCGTTCGACACGAACTACGGCACCGTGGCCGAGCCGGACGTCACGATCGACATGCGCGAGCGCCGCTGGGATTTCGCCGGTGGACTGAACCGGCCGGTCGACGGCATCGAGAGCTTGAACGGCAAGTTCGCGCTCTCCGACTACCAGCACGTCGAGTTCGAGGGCGCCGCGCAGGGCACGGTCTTCAAACGGCGCGGCTACGAAGGCCGGCTCGAGGCGCTGCACGGCGCGCTCGGACCGCTCGAGGGGGCGATCGGTGGGCAGGTCTTCCGCAGCGACTTTTCCGCGCAAGGCGAGGAGGCCTTCCTGCCACCGTCGCTCACGCGCGGCTATTCGGCATTCGTGCTCGAAGAGCTGCACGCGCCCTCGCTCCTGTTCCAGTTCGGCGGCCGGCTGGATTGGACGAAAACCCGCACCGAGTCCACCGCGGGGTTCGGCCCGTCGCAGAAGCGCGACCGCCGGACGGGCAGCGTCGCGTTCGGCGCGAGCTACGAGATCGACGACGCGTACACGCTCGCCGCGTCGTACGCGTATACGCAAAGACCGCCGCTCGCGCAGGAGCTGTTCGCGAACGGTCCGCACGTGGCGACCGACGCGTTCGAGATCGGAGACGCGGATCTCGAAGTCGAGGAGTCGCTCGGCTTCGACCTGACGCTGCGCAAGGACACGGGCTTCGTCACCGGTAGCGTCAGCGGCTTCTACTTGTACTTCGATGACTTCATCACCCTGCAGGCCACCGGCGAAGACGACCCGGTCGACGACCTGCCGATCTTCCAATACGTGAACATGCCCGCGACGTTCCTCGGCGGCGAGGCGGAGCTCACGCTCCACCTGCTCGAGACGAACGAGCGCAGCCTGCACCTCGAGCTGCGTGCAGACTACGTGCGCGCGCGCGATCGCGAGACCGGCGACCCGCTGCCGCGCATTCCGCCGCTTCGCGTC
>JANNLG010000206.1:0-4168 GCA_031396695.1 Deltaproteobacteria bacterium | reverse complement strand
GCGAAGAGGTCACCGAGGCCGAGATCGCGGAGATCGTCTCGCGCTGGACGCGCATTCCCGTCTCGCGCCTGGTCGAGTCCGAGCGCGAGAAGCTCCTGCGCCTCGACGAGGTGCTGCACGAGCGCGTGATCGGACAGGAGGAGGCGGTGCACCTGGTCTCCAACGCGGTCCGCCGCGCCAAGAGCGGGCTGGGCGATCCCCACCGGCCGCTGGGCTCGTTCCTCTTCCTCGGCCCCACCGGCGTGGGCAAGACCGAGCTCGCCAAGACGCTGGCCGCGGCGCTGTTCGACTCCGAAGAGAACATCGTGCGCATCGACATGTCCGAGTACATGGAGAAGCACGCCGTCTCACGCCTGATCGGCGCGCCGCCGGGATACGTCGGCTACGACGAGGGCGGGCAGCTCACCGAGGCGGTGCGGCGCCGGCCGTACTCGGTCGTGCTGTTCGACGAGATCGAGAAGGCGCATCACGACGTGTTCAACGTCCTGCTGCAAATCCTCGACGACGGGCGGCTCACCGATTCGCACGGGCGCACCGTGAACTTCCGCAACACGGTCGTGATCATGACCAGCAACATCGGCTCGCCGCTCCTGCTCGAGGGCGTGAACGCGCGCGGCGAGATCGAACCGGTCGTGCGCGACTCGGTGTTCAAGGAGCTGCGCGCCCACTTCCGGCCCGAGTTCCTGAACCGCGTCGACGACACCATTCTGTTCCGGCCGCTCCAGCCCGCGGAGATCGAACAGATCGTGACGCTGCTCGCCGCGAGCCTGCGCGCCCGGTTGGCCGAGCGGAAGGTCGGCCTCGAGCTGACGGAGGCCGGCACCGCGCTGATCGCGAAGGCCGGCTTCGATCCGGTCTTCGGCGCGCGACCGCTGCGCCGCTACATCCAGCGCGAGGTCGAGACCCGCGTCGCGCGCGCGCTGATCGGCGGCACGGCGCCCGAGGGGTCGGTGGTTCGCGTCGACGCCAAGGACGGGGTGCTCACCGTCTCGATCGACGCCCCCAAGGCGACCGCGGACTGAGCTAAGCTCGGGGACCGATGCGCAAGCTCGTGTTCGCCGTCGCGTTCGTGGTGCTGCTCGCGCTCGTGGCCTACGCCGCGGGCCTGGGAGTGTACGCCGTCGCCTCGACGCGGCCGCGTGTCGCCACGCAGCCGCGCACGGCCGAGGAAGCGCACCACGCGCTGGTCTGGCTCGAGCTGGATCGCGCGTATCCGTTCGCGCACCGCTTCATGCTCACGCCGCACGGACGCATGCACTACGTCGAAGAGGGCAAGGGTCCGATCGTGCTCTGCCTGCACGGCAACGGTCGCTGGTCGCTCGAGTGCAGCGAGTTCGTGAAGGCGCGCTCCGCGAATTCGCGCGTGCTGGCGCCCGACCTGATCGGCTTCGGACTCTCCGAGAAACCCGCGAGTCTCGGCGAGAAGGACGTGATCGGCGCGCACGCCGCCGATCTCGCGGCGCTGCTCGAGGCGCTCGACGTTCGCGAGGTGCAGCTTGTAGCGTCGAAATCGAGCGCGCCGATCGCGATCCGCTTGGTGCAGCTCGCGCCCGAGCGCGTGCGCTCGACGGTGATCGAGGACGCCTCGCTTTCCGCTCCGGAGGCCGGCTCGCGCTTCGCGACCACGCCGCTGGTGGGTGAGCTGCTCGCACAGGGCTTCGGCGCGCTCTCACCCGGCTTCGCGCGCGGACCGTTCGGCCGTCTGCAAGGCAACTGGGACGAACGCGCTGCGAGCCTCGCTCTCGCACGCGCCCGATAGCCGCTAGACTTCACCGCCTCATGGCCGATCCCTTGACCCGACTCGCGGAGCGCATCGAGCGGCGACCGTGGAACCGCCCAGGCTCGGACAAGCGCTGGGTTCTGAGCGCGCTCGCGGAGCACCAGAAGTGGATTCGCGCCACGAAGCGCGCAAAGCGTGTCCGAACCCGTTAGCGCATTCGAGGTCGGTCTCGCCGCGCTGGCCACACTCGGCGTCGACTTCGTCTTGGTAGGTGTGGGCGGGATCAACTTCTACGCCAGAGATCCCTCGCAAGCGTTCGCCACTCTGGATGTCGACGTCCTGCTCTCGCCGCAGGTCGCGAATCTGCGCGGTGCGCTGCGAGCCCTGGCCGAAGTCGGGTTTCAGTTCGAGTCAGGCGGCGAACCGTTCGTGGACATCGACGACGACTCGACGCTTGCCACCGTCATCGATCGCGGTGCAACCCTTTGCGCGCGGCATCCGACGGCGGCGCAGATCGATCTGATGCTTGCGATCACTGGCTTCTCGTATGCGGACCTGGCCGCAGACGCGGTTCGCTTTCAGGTAGAGGGCAGCGACGTTCCGGTGGGCCGACTCGGCAAGCTGCTTCGATCCAAGCAGCTCTCCGGCAGGCCGAAGGACCTCGCGTTCCTCCAAGCCTTCGAGGCGCGCGCGGCCGACGATGATGACGAGTGATCGGACTTAGCCGAAGTCCGGGTGCACGAGCCGGACCAGGATTCCGAACACCGGCCGCACGATCATGCCGAAGCCGAACCAGACCACCAGCAGTCCCGCCATTGCGATCGCGGGCTGGCGCAGCGCCTGGCGCATGCGAAGCCCGGCCTGCTCGGGCAGGATCAGCGTGATCGCGCTCGCACCGTCGAGCGGCGGCATCGGCACCAGGTTGAACAGACACAGGATCGTGTTGAGCACGAGCATCATCGACAGGAAGCGCCCGAAGCCGTCGACGCCGTCGCTCGCGCCCAGGACCAGGCGCGACGCGTTGAGCGTTTCCGGCGTCGTGAACGAGCCCGTCTCGAGTCCGATCCGCAGCATCACGAGCGCCGCGAAGGCGAGCACCAGATTCGCGGCCGGCCCCGCCGCCGCCATCCAGGCCGCGCGCCGCGGGTAGGCCTCCTCCCAGCGCGGGTCGTACGGCGTGCTCGCCCAACCGATCGGGAAGCCATTGGTGAACGTGGTCATGAGCGGGATCAGCACCATGCCGAACGGCTCGCGCTTCATGTGGGGCAGGGGATTCAAGCTCACCTGTCCACCGAGGTAGGCGGTCGGATCGCCGCCGACGTACGCGGCCCACGCGTGCGCGGCCTCGTGTGCCGTGATCGAGAGGATGAAGACCAGCAGCCAGGCGACCGGCTCGAGCTCGTTCAACGAAACCAGCCCTTCCGTTCCGCCAGGCCCTCCTCGATCAATAGGGATATCTCGTCCTTCACGCGGCCGACGTGGCGCGCGATCGACTCTTCGTCTTCGTTCGCGTCGCCCTCGAAGCGGATCGGATCGCCGAAGTGGATCCGGTACTTCACGGGCAGCGGCAGGTAGCCGAGCAAGCCCAGCCACGGGAAGAACCAGGTGACGGGAAACGCGGGAGCGCCGACCAGCTTCGCCAGCGCCTTCGAGTCGATCAGCCCGGGGCTCTGCTCTTCGGATCCGACGATCCCCACCGGCACGATCGGCGTCTTGGTCTGCAGGGCGAGCCGCACGAAGCCGGTGCCGAAGCGCTGCAGCTGGTAGCGCTTCGAGAACGGCTTGATGAAGCCGCGCGAGCCCTCGGGGAAGACCATGATCGCTTCCTCGCGCTCGAGCAGGCGCACGCAGTTCTCGGGCGTGCCGACCACCGCGCCGGCGCGGTGGATCAGCTCGCTCCACCACGGAATGCGCGGCAGGTAGTACTCCGCCATCGCGCGCACCATGCGCGGCGGCTCGGCCTCGAGCAGCATGGCGAGTCCGAGCAGCCCGCCGTCCATCGGCAGCGTGTTGCCGCCGTGGTTCGCGATCAGCAGTACCCGGCCGTCGGGAACCTTCTCGATTCCGCTGGTCTCGACCCGGAAGTAGTACCGGTACAGGAACGCCCCGATCGCGCTGGTCGTGCGCGCGAACTCGATGCTCGCGCCGAACGGGTCGTAGCCGTACTCGTTCAGGCTGGTCGGAATCCGCGCGAGCCGCTCCGCAACCTCGTCCGAGAGCGCGCGCAGCGTGAGAGGCAGCGGCAATTGCATGGCTGTCCCTATAATCGCCGGTCCGCGCCCGTAGCTCAATGGATAGAGCATCTGACTTCGGATCAGAGGGTTGGGGGTTCGAGTCCCTCCGGGCGCGCCAGCGCCAGGCGCGTCAGATCGGGCGACCCGCGAGGGCGCCGCGGGAGGTAAGGGATTGGCGGATCGATCGGCGCGAACCCGTGGCTTGGCGCTCGCC
>JANNLG010000195.1:0-3691 GCA_031396695.1 Deltaproteobacteria bacterium | reverse complement strand
CCGCCGACCCGACGCGAGATCGGCTGCGCGCTCGCCGCCAGCCGGTAGCGGCCCGGCTCATCGCGCTCGACCAGACCGCGTGCGAGCAGGCGCGCGAGCGCGACGCGCACGCCGTTCTCGGCCAGGCCGAACAGGGCGCCCGCCTCGACCAGCGCGCGCACCGGCATGGAGCGGCCGCGCAGGCTCTGCAGCAGATCGAGGATCAGGCTCTTCGCGCTCGGCTTCACGTTCACCACATTACGCCTATCGTAGGAATCGGTCAACGGCTGTAATGCTCGGGGTGCTTGGTACGATGCCGGGATGCGCTTCGGCATCTTCTACGAGCTCTCGGTGCCCCGACCGTTCGCGCCGGGCGTCGAGCGAACCGTGTACGAGAATGCGCTCGAGCAGGTCCGGCTGGCCGACTCGCTCGGGTTCGACACCGTGTGGGCGGTCGAGCACCACTTCCTCGAAGAGTACTCGCACTGCTCGGCGCCGGAGCTGTTCCTGACCGCGTGTGCGATGCAGACGTCACAGATCCGTGTCGGGCACGGCGCGGTGGTCTGCGTGCCCGCCATGAATCACCCGGTGCGCGTTGCCGAGCGCGCAGCGGTGCTCGATATCCTCTCCGGCGGACGGCTCGAGCTCGGCACGGCGCGCTCGTCGACCTGGTCGGAGCTCGGCGGCTTCGAGATCGACCCCGACACCACCAAGCAGACCTGGGACGAGTACATCCGCGCGCTGCCTCGGATGTGGACCGAGGAGCGTCTGTCGTGGCAGGGCACCTGCTTCTCGATGCCGGAGCGCGCGGTGCTGCCCAAACCCGTGCAGAAGCCGCACCCGCCGCTCTGGGTCACGGTCACCTCGCCCGGGACCGAGCTCGACGCGGCCGAGCGCGGCATCGGGTGCCTGGGCGTGGCCGCGGCCAGCTACGCCGAGCAGGAGCGGCGCACGCGCGAGTACCACCGGCGCATCCAGTCGTGCACACCGGTGGGCGCGGTGAACGAGAACGTCGCGACGCTGAACTTCCTGTACTGCCACGAGGACGCGGCGACGGCAAAGCGCACCGGCATGCAGATGATGGGGCTGTTCGGGCTGGCCAACGCGCACCTGCTGTTCACGCGCGAGGCGTATCCGACGCGCGCCTACGGATCGCTCGCGAACCTGGCGCCCGGACCGGGGCGCCGGGAGGGCAGCCCTGCCGACCCGAGCGGTGTGCCCGAAGGGATGGCGATCGGCGATCCCGAGCGAATCATCCGTGCGATCAAGGAGTGGGAGTCGATCGGCGTCGACGGCGTGAACTTCCTGTTGAACGCGATGGAGACGATCCCGCAGGAGCAGGTGCTCGCGAGCCTGCGGCTGTTTGCGCGCGAGGTGATGCCGGCGTTCGCGAAGGTCCGCGGGCGCTGATGCTGCTCGGTACCGCCGATCTCGAGTCGTTCGCGCGAGGCGCGCCGCGGCTGGATTCGTTTCACCAGGGTTCGCTGACACTTCCGGGTGTCGAGCTGCTGCAGGCGACCTTCGAGCTCGCGGGCCCGGGCGTCGAGTCGCTGTTTCCGCCGGGCCTGCACCCGACGCTGCCGGTGCTGGCGGTGTTCGCGTTCTGGCGCGCCGACGACGGGCCACTCGGCGCGTTCACGCTCGCGCAGCTCCGGCTCTCCTGCCGCAGCGGCGCGCGCCCTCGCCAGCTCCTGGTCTCGAGTTTCGTCGATGGTGAGGTCGCGAGAGAGGCGCTGAACGGGCGCTTCGCCTTCGGCGCTCGCGCGGCGCGGGTCGAGCTCGCGCGCTTCTACGACCGCGCGCAGGCCCGTGTCTCGCTCGACGGCCGCACGCTGGTCGCGGTGCACGCCGGCGCGCCGCTCCCGCTCGCGACCTCGGACCTGCAGTTCTTCGCGAGCGTCCACCCCGCGCACACGCCGAAGGGCTTCCGGCTGGTGCAGATCGATGCGGAGTACGCGATCACGCGCGCCGAGAGAGGCAAGCCGGTGCTCGACGCGTTCGACGCGGCCGGCTTCGGCGCGCCGCGCGTGCGTCCCGCCTGGCCGGTCGCGGCGATCGTGGCGCTCGGGGAGGTCTCGCTGCCGCGCGTCCGCTACGTGGTTCGCCCGGACGTGCTCGCGTTCGAGGGCACCGAAGTCGTCAGTTGAGTCGCGCGCTCGCGCCGAGCACTCGCTCCGCCTTCCGCGCCATGCGCCGCAGGCTCTCGTCCCCGAGCCGAACGCCTGCGTGCGCGCGCGGAAACCAGCGCAGATCGAGAGACTCGCTCGAGATGCGCAAGCTCTGCTCGGCGCCCGCGACGAGCAGGTAGCGCACGTCGTGGTGCAGGTGCGCCGGCTCCGCTCCGTGCGCCGGAATCAGGTGCACGTCGAGGTCGAGCGGCAGCGCCTCGCCGCCCGTCGACCCGAACGAAAACGCAGCGAGTCCGGACTCCTCGCGCGCCTCGCGCAGCGCCACCGCGGCCAGGTCGGTCTCGCCGTCGGCGTGTCCGCCGAGCTGCAGCCAGCGATCGAGCTTCGCATGGTGCGTGAGCAGGAAGCTCGCGTGGTCGTGAGACACGATCCAGGCCGACGCCGTCATGTGGCCGTCGACGCACGAGCGCTCGAAACAGTCGGGATTCGCGCGCACGAACTGGCGCACGTGGTCGACGCACGCGCGCTCGTCGGGATTGCGCGCGAGGTAGCGTTCGAGCAGCTCGAGCAGGGGCTTGCGGTGCAACGGCGACTCCGAGATGATGGGCCACCTAGAGCGAGGATCAGACATGCGCGGCGACCCGGCGGTAATCGAGGCGTTGAACAGCATCCTGACGGCCGAGCTCACCGCCATCAACCAGTACTTCATCCACGCGAAGATGTGCCGCAACTGGGGCTTCCTGCGCCTGGCCAAGCACAATCGCGACGAGTCGATCGACGAGATGAAGCACGCCGATGCGGTGATCGAACGGATCTTGTTCCTCGACGGCGTGCCCAACATGCAGCGGCTCAGTTCCGTGCGGGTCGGCGAATCCGTGGCCGAGCAGTTCAAGCTCGATCTCGAGCTCGAGTTCGACGCCGTGAAGCGCTACAACGGCGCGATCGTGCTGTGCACCGAGAAGAACGACGCGGGCACACGCGAGCTGCTCGAGGAGCTTCTGAAGGACGAGGAGAGCTCCGTCGACTGGCACGAGTCGCAGCTCGGTCTGATCCAGAAACTGGGGGTCGAGCGCTACCTCTCGGAGCAGCTCAAGGAGTAGGACAGCTCGGGGACTAGCCCCGGCCGCGCTGCGACCTTCGACCCTCGCTACCCCCACCTTCGCGCCGGCCGCCGCGATCGCCGCCGCCGCCGTCGCCCGACCCGCGCGGCCGTCCTTGGCCGCCGCGCGTCGGCGCGGGCGCCGTTTGCGGAGCCGCTTCGCGCTGTCGCGAGCGCTCGCGCGGCGCGGACTGCTCGCGCGGCGCGGCTTGTTCGCGGCGCTCCGAGCGCGCGGGTTGTTCGAAGCGCTGCGGTCGCGACGGCGCACGCTCGGACGAGCGGGGCGCCGGGGTCGAGCGCGGCGCCGGCGAAGCGGATCGCTCCCGCGTGCGCGGCGCTTCGCGTCGTTCGCGCGGCGCGGCTTGTTCGCGGCGCTCCGAGTGCGCGGGCTGTTCGAAGCGCTGCGGTCGCGACGGCGCACGCTCGGACGAGCGGGGCGCCGGGGTCGAGCGCGGCGCCGGCGAAGCGGATCGCTCCCGCGTGC
>JANNLG010000134.1:0-16237 GCA_031396695.1 Deltaproteobacteria bacterium | reverse complement strand
TGCTCGTTCGAGAGCACCTCGCCGGGGCGAAGCAGCGGCGTCACCGGAATTCCCCTGCGTTGCGCTTCGACGGCGATGTCGATCTTCTTCTTGTCGGCGAAGAACACGGTCAGCGCGGCGTCGACGCGCGGCTGGTTCATGATCCGGCCGATCAACGACTCGAGCATGGGATCGCTGAGCTCCGGCGGGTGGTCCATCCAGTCGAGCAGCGCCTGCCAATGGTGCTTCACCAGGATGATCCCGCGCACGTGGCCGTCCGCGCACGGATACAGCGAGTAGATGCCGGCGCCGGTGCGGTGTCCCGTCTGGCCGGTGATCGAGAAGCTCGGTAGCGACCAGTCCGCGAAGTTCGAGACCGATTCCTGGACCGACACGTCCAGGTGTTGGCCGCGACCGGTGCGCAGGCGCTGCCAGAGTGCGAGCACGGTCGCGAGTGCGCCGTGCACGCCCGCGGCGTCGTAGGCGAATTGGCCCGGCGCCACCAACGGCGGCTTCGAGGCCGCGCCCGCGCGGTACATCATGCCGCCGACCGCGAAGCCGGTGAGCTCCGTGCCGACGTAGCCCGCGTGCGGACCGAAGCGGCCGAAGTCGCTGATCGAGGTGACGATCAGGCGCGGGTGTGCCTCGAGCAGCCGCGCGGGCTCGAGCGCCTCGAGCGCGGGATCGCTCGCCTCGTACGACTCGATCAGCACGTCGGCGCGCGCGAGCAGGCGGTCGAGCAGCGCGCGTCCGGTCGCGTTCGCGAAGTCGAGCGTCGCACCGCGTTTGCCCGCGTTGCGCAGCGCGAACGACAGGCTCGCGCCGCTCGCGGGCGCGAACGGCGGCAGCCGCCGCGAAAGGGCGCCCGCCGGCGGCTCGAGCCGCACGACCTCGGCGCCGAGATCGGAGAGCAGGCGCGCGCACAGCTCGGCCATCTCCGCGCTGGCGTCGACGACGAACAGGCCGGCGAGCGGTTGTGTTCCCGGGGCGTCCATCCGTGCCGAAGTCTACCAGCGTTTGTGGCCCGCCCGTCGAGTCTGAAACAATGCCCGACCATGAGCTCGACCCACCCGCTCTCGGGACGCACCGCGATCACCGGCCTCGGCATGACCGAGCTCGGCCGCGTCTACGGCCGCAGCGCGACCGACTTCGCGGTCGACGCCGTGCTGCGCGCGCTCGCGGACGCGGGGCTCGCGAAAGCGGACCTCGACGGGCTCCTGCTGAACGCCGGCATCAGCCAGGGCATCGATCTGTCGCTCGCGCAGGCGATCGGACTGCCGGGGCTCAGGCTCCAGACGCAGATGAACGGCTTCGGCTCGAGCGCCGGCCAGATGGTCGGCTACGCGGCGATGGCCGTGAACGCGGGGCTCGCGAAGCACGTCGCTTGCGTGTTCGCGGACGCACCGCTGGTGGCGGGCTCGCGCGCCGGGCAGGCCTACGGCGGAGCGCGAGCGGGCGCGCGGCGCGGCGTGATGTCGGTCGCGCCGGCGCTCGGCTTCGTCGGCCCGATCCCGTACTACGCGCTGCACGCGCAGCGACACATGGATCTGTATGGCACGACCCAGGACCAGCTGGGCGCGATCTCGCTCACCTCGCGCGCCTGGGCGCGCAAGAACCCGCTCGCGACCCTGCGCGAGCCGCTCGATCTGGCCGGCTATCACGCATCGCCCTGGATCGTGGAGCCGTTTCACGTGCTCGATTGCTGTCTGGTCTCGAACGGCGCGATCTGCGTGATCGTGAGCGCGGCCGAGCACGCGCGCGATCTCGCGAAGCCGCCCGTCTACGTGCGCGGTCTCGCGCAGGCGCACCAGCTCGAGTGGGACGACGAAGCGCCGAGCCTGGCGCAGCGCTCGAGCGCGGCGGCTTTCGCGATGGCCGGCTGCGGCGCGCGCGACATCACGCTCGCGGAGCTGTACGACTGCTACACGTTCACGGTCATCACCACGCTCGAGGACTACGGCTTCTGCAAGCGCGGCGAAGGCGGACCGTTCGCCCAGAGCGGCGCGCTCGGACCCGGCGGTCGCCTGCCGACCAACACCGGCGGCGGAATGCTCTCGGGCTACTACATGTGGGGCATGACGCCGATCTCGGAGGCGGTGATCCAAGCGCGCGGCGACGGCGGCGAGCGCCAGGCGCCGCGCACCGACCTGATCGCGGTCTCGGGCAACGGGGGGATCTTCAACTACCACGCGACGCTCGTGCTCTCGCCGCACGCGCGCTGAGGAGCATCGGGATGGCGGAAGAAGCACGCGCGCTGCCGGCGGTGGACGAACGCTCCGTGCCGTTCTTCGAGGCGGCCGAGCGCGGCGTGCTCGCGCTGCAGCGTTGCGAAGCGTGCCGGAAGTTTCTGCACCCGGTGCGCGGGCGCTGCACGGGCTGCGGCGATACGCGCATCGCCTGGGTCGACTCGTCGGGCCGCGGCCGCATCTGGAGCCACGGCCGGCTGCGCCGCTCCTATCTACCCGAACACGAGGGCAAGCTCCCGCTCGCGCTGGTCTGGGTCGAGCTCGAAGAGCAGGTGCGTTTCGCGTCGCGAATGGCGACGGGCGAGGACGCGACCCTGCGCACCGGAGACCGCGTCGCGGTGGTTTTCGAGCGACTCGCCGACGGGACCGCCGTGCCCGTGTTCCGCCGCGAGGCCTGAGCGCGCGAGCGCGCTCGGCTAGCGAACGCCGCTCGGCGGCTTCTGGCCGAACGAGGCGAAGTGAACACCCCCGTGTTCGCGCGCAGCGGACGCCGTCTTGCGGATGCGCCGGCCCGGGTCGTTCGCGTCGTTCCAGTCCGACGGCCGGAACTCGATGCAGGCCTCGAGCTCCGCGACGCTCTGCCGGTGGCGATGCAAGGCGTCGTCGAGCAGCGCGCGCACGTCCTCCGGAGTCTCCGCCTCGAGCGCGCACTCGAGCGTGTCGGCGCCGCTCTCCGGCATCACCTTGCAGCCCGGCAAAGCCGCGACGCGTAGCCAGACCAGGAAAATCATCCCGTGAGGATACGCGCTCGCTCAGCGCAGCGCGCGCAGCGTCGTGAACGAGACGATCAGCCGGTCGACGCCCGCGTCCCGCCAGTTCGCCAGCTCCGCTCGGCTCTTCGGCTCCGCGCGTGCGCTGATCTGAAAACGCCCGTCGAGCGTTTCCGCGCGCGTCCGACGGGCGCGAATCCGCTCGAGCGGCGCAGCGATCGACGCCGGCGAGTGGCCGACCGCGAGCCAGCCGTCGGTCATGCGCGAGGCGCGATCGAGCGACGCGTCGGACTCGCCTTGCAGGTGCAGGCGCGGCCAGGGCCGTTGCAGCGGCCGGCGCTCCAGCGCGGTCTCGTCGAGCTCGAAGTTCGCGCCGCGGTGTTCGACGGCGGGATCGCACCAGAGCTTCTTGCACACGGTGATCGCCTCCGCGAGCGACGCGACGTCCGCGTCGCGCAGGCCGATCTCGACGCGTCCGCCCGAGGCGTGATCGAGCTCGACGAACGCGCGGGCCGACACGAGCGGGTGTCGGGCCTCGAGCGCGTAGCCCCAGGTCCCCAGCCGCAGCCTCGACGTCACGCGCGCGAGCTCGGCGAGCGCCGCGAGTGCGTCTTCGTCCGCACGCGGCTCGAGCCAGAGAGACTCGCAGCCGAGCCGCTCGGCCTCGAGCGCCTGCGCGAGCCGACGCGCGGGATCGGGTTCAGCGAGCGCCAGGCCGAGCGAGGGCGACATCCGCGCTCGCGCTCACTCCACCAGCGCGACGCCGATCTTGCCGGTGCTGCGGTGGCTGTGCACGACCTTGTAGTCCTGCCAGCACCAGTCGCGCGCGAACACGACGGTGATCGCGCCGGTGAGCTGCACCGCGGCGTCCGTGCCCACGGCGGTGAACTGGATCGGCGCGATCGCGATCACGACGTTGCTACCGGCCGTGAGCACTTCCACGGCCGAGACCTTCCACTTGTACTGTTCGTGCGCGACGAACAGCTCGTTCATGTTCGAGCGCACGTCCGTGAGACCGCGCGTGATGCGCCCGTCGCCCGCGATCACCAGGTCGGGTGAGTTGCTGGTGAGCGCGAAGAACGCCTCGGCATCGCCCGCGTTGGCGGCGGCGACGAGCTTCTGCACCTCCGTCGTGATTTCGGCGCGGAGCTTCTCGGATGCCATCTCCTGCGCCCCGACCGGCGCGGAAACGGACAGCGAGAGGGCAAGCAAGCTCGTGATCGCGAACGCGAACTTCATGTCGGACTCCTGGGGCCGATGGATCGGCGCGGGAGTAGGTACCACGGTTGCGCCTCGGCTTCCGCATTGACATTTCTACCTGCGCGCAGGTAGAAAGCCAGGATGAGCCAGCCGGCACGACGAGGCGCTCGCGCGGAGCGCACGCGCGAGGCGATTCTGCGCGAAGCCGAGCGGCTCTTCGCCGAACGCGGCTTCGCGAGCGCCCGGCTCGAAGACGTCGCAAGCGCGGTCGGCATGCGCCGCGCTTCGCTGCTCTACCACTTCCGGGACAAGCACGAGCTTTACGACGCGGTGCTCGCGGGACTGCTGCTCGCGCTGCACGCGCGCGTGGCGACGGCGCTGCGCGCGAGCGGCGGCCTGGCGGTGCGCATCGAGCGCGCGGTCTCGGCGTGGGTCGACTTCGTGGGCGAGCGGCCGGCGCTGGCGCGCATCATCCTGCGCGAGGCCGCCGGCGCCACCGCGGAACGGCCGCCGGACATGCTGCGTCACGTCGCGGGCTTTCACTCGCTCGCGCGCGAGGTCTTCGAAGCCACCCGCGACGATCCGCTCGCGCGCGCCGCTCCGATCGATCCGGTGCACTTCGCGAGCGCGATCGCGGGCGCCACCGTCTTCTTCGTCGCGGCCATGCCGGTGCTCGCGCCCCTGTCGGGTGTCGATCCGCTCGCGCCCGACCAGCTCGCGCTGCACCGTGCCGAGGTCCTGCGCATCGCGCGCCGCCTGCTCGGCACGAGCCTGCGCGCGAAGCCGCGCAACACCGATCCGTGACGGGGGTAGTTCCATGAGCGCCGAGTCGACCGAGCTCGATCCGTTCGAGCGCTTCAACCGGGCGCAAGGCCTGGGGACGGTGCGCAGTCCCTATCCGCGGCTCGCGGAGTGGCGGCGCGAGGCGCCGGTGCGGCGCTTGCAGCCCGAAGACCTGGCGCGCGGCATGCGCCTGCAAGGTCGAATGCTCTTCGGCGGCACGCTGCCGCCGTTCTTCATCGCGCTCTCGCACGAAGCCGTCGCCGAGGTGCTGCGCGACGGCGAACGCTTCTCGTCGGCGGGCTACGCGCGCACGATCGGCCTGGTGCTGGGTCATTCGATCCTGGAGATGGACGAGCCCGAGCACGCGCGAGCGCGCGGCGTGATCCAACAAGCCTTCAGCAAACGCGCGCTCGAGCATTGGGAACACGAGCTGGTGGTGCCGATCGTGAACGGCCTGATCGACCGCTTCGCTGCGCGCGGCCACGCCGATCTGGTGCGCGAGCTCACCTTCCCGTTCCCGGTGTCGGTGATCGCGCACATGCTCGGGCTCGCCGAGCGGGACCACGCAACCTTCCACCGGCTCTCGGTCGAGCTGATCAGCCTGGCGATCGATCCCGCGCTCGGCTTCGCGGCCTCGCTCGCGCTGAAGGAGATGTTCGCGCGCGTGCTCGCCGAGCGCCGTCGCGTTCCGACCGACGATCTGATCTCGGTGCTCGCGCACGCCGAGCAGGACGGCGCGCGCCTCGATGACGAAGCGATCTTCGCGTTCGCGCGCCTGCTCACGCCGGCCGGCGCCGAGACCACCTACCGCTCGTCGTCGAATCTGTTCTTCGGACTGCTCTCACATCCCGAGCAGCTCGACGCCGTGCACCGCGATCGCACGCTGGTGCCGCAGGCGATCGAGGAAGGCCTGCGCTGGGAGAGTCCCCTGCCCGGCATCCAGCGCACCTGCACGCGCGACAGCGAAGTCCAAGGCGTTCCGATTCCGGCCGGCGCGATCGTGATGGTGAGCATGGCCGCCGCCAACCGAGACCCGTCGCGCTACGACCGCCCCGACGACTTCGACATCTTCCGCCCGCCCAAGACCCACATGTCCTTCGCCTTCGGTCCCCATCGCTGCCTCGGCATGCACCTCGCCCGCATGGAGTCCCGCGTCGTCCTGGAAACCGTCCTCGACCGCCTACCGAACGTCCGCCTCGATCCCGAAGCCAAGGACCCGCACATCACCGGCGAGCTCTTCCGCTCCCCGCTCGAGCTTCCTGTCCTGTTTGACACCTAGAAGGGCGCGAGCGAAGCGATGCGCCATCGCACCGATCGATCCGCGCTCCGGGTCCTGATCAGACCTACGCGCGCTCTACGTACTTCCGCTCGCGCGTATCGATCTTCAGCTTCTCGCCACGCCCGATGAAGCTGGGCACCGAAACCACCGCGCCCGTCGACAGCTTCGCCGGCTTCAGCTTCCCGCCGCTGGTCGCTGGATCCGTCTCGACGACCTCGAGGATCACGAAGTTCGGCAGCGTCACGCCGAGCGGCCGCGCATCGTGCAGCAACACTTCGACCGTGCAGTTCTCCGTCATCAGGTCCTGGTTCTCGACGGCGCTGCGCGAGATCTCGAGCTGCTCGAAGCTCTGCTGGTCCATGAACACCATCTTGTCGCCGTCGTCGTACAGGTACTGCATCTCGCGCTTGGCGATCTCGGCCTCCGGCAGCACGTCACCGGCCTTGAGCGTGCGGTCGAGCATGCTCTCGCTGACCAGGTTCTTGAACTTCAAGCGCACGAACGCACCGCCCTTGCCGGGGTTCACGTGCTGATAGGTGATGACCACGTGAGGATTTCCGTCGATCTCGACGTACACGCCCGGACGCAT
Organism: Deltaproteobacteria bacterium; assembly: GCA_031396695.1. Taxonomy (GTDB): domain Bacteria; phylum Myxococcota_A; class UBA9160; order SZUA-336; family SZUA-336; genus VGRW01. Next base: position 9,451 of record JANNLG010000134.1, on the reverse strand, counting down.
CTTGGTGGTGTCGATCAAGCCCATGGGGCGCGGACCTTAGCCCGAAGGCACGGGAGCTGTAAACTGTGCGGGGTGAAACGCGCATTCCTTCTCGCCCTGCTCCTGTGCGGCTGCGCCGCCTACCAGAACGTCGCGATCGAGAGCGATCCGCCCGGCGCGGAGATCTACCTCGACGGGAAGTCCGTAGGGTCGACGCCGCAGAACCTGCGCATCTCGCGCGAGCAGCCCCATACCGTGTACCTCAAGAAGGAGGGCTTCCGGCCCGAGCTGGTAGTGCTCGAGAAGCACGACGCGGTCGACGGCATCGACTACCTGACACCAGCCGATGTCGTGAAGCGGCTCTCGCCGGGGCCGAGCTCGGACCCGGAGCTCGAGCGTCGGCTCAAGATCGAAGCCGAGGAAACGCCCGCCACCCCTTGAGCAGCGGCCGGACCGTTGACCCGGGCGTCCTCGCCCGGTAGCGTTCGACTCGTACGCAGGAGTCGCCGTGTTGAAGAGCTAGAGCTTCCGTCCCCGGTCGTGTGACTTCGGTCCGCTGACCCGACCCCTGCCGGCCGCAAGGCCTTGGGAAGCTCGCTCATGCGTATTCTGCTTCGTGGCGTCTCGTTCGCCTATCGCGATTCCGTTCCGCTGCTCGTGGAAGTCGATCTGCGCCTCGGTCCCGGTTGGACCGGGGTGGTCGGCGCGAACGGCTCGGGCAAGACGACCCTTCTGCGCCTGATCGCGCGCGCGCTCGAGCCCGAACAGGGCAGCGTGCAGCACGAGCCGCGCGCGCTCGCGCTGCGGCTCTGCCCGCAGCGCGTCGACGAGGCGTCGGCCGAGATCGAAGCGCTCGCCACCACACACGACGGTGTCGCGCGCCGGCTCCGCGCGCAGCTCTCGTTGCGAGCCGACGAGCTCGCGCGCTGGCCCACGCTCTCGCCCGGCGAGCGCAAGCGCTGGCAGATAGGCGCCGCGCTCGCTGCGCAGCCGGAAGTGCTGATCCTGGACGAGCCCACCAACCACCTCGACGCGGAGGCGCGCGCGCTGCTGGTGACGGTGCTCGAGCGCTTCGACGGAATCGGCGTGCTGGTCTCGCACGATCGCGAGCTACTCGACGCGCTCTCGCACGAGACCGTGCGCGTCGCGCGCGGGCGCGCGACCGCGTACCGCGGCGGCTACTCGGCCGCGCGCGAGACCTGGCTTCGCGACGAGGCCTCTGCGCGCGCGGAGCACGCCAGCCTGCGCGATGCCACGCGCGCGCTCGAGCAGCGGATCGGCGAACGTCAGACCGACTTCAAGCACGCGGAGGCGCGCATGCGCACCAGCAAGCGCATGAAGAGCATTCACGACAGCAGCGCGCGCGGGCGCTTCAAGCAGACGCGAAGGCGCTCCGCGATGACCCAGATCGGCCACGAGATCGCGCGCACACACAGCAGTCTTGCGCGGACGCGCGAGAAGCTCGACGCGATCGAGCTCACGAAGGACGTCGGCCGCGAGCTCTTTCTCGACTTCGCGCCCGCGAAGGCCGCGCGCCTCTCGGTCGTGCAGTCCGCGCAGGTCCGGGCGGGCGAGCGCGTCGTGCTCGAACAGATCGATCTCGCGTTCGAGCGCGGCTCGCGCATCTGGCTGCGCGGCGCGAACGGCTCGGGCAAGACCACCCTGCTGAACGCTCTCGCGCGCGCATCGAGCGTGGCGCCGGAGCGCCTGCTGGTGCTGCCGCAGGAGCTCGGCGCGCGCCAGGAACGCGCACTGCTCGACGAGGCGCGCGCGCTCGGAGACGAGCCGCGCGGGCGGCTGATGGCGCTGGTCGCCGCGCTCGGCGTCGAGCCGCGCGCGTTGCTCGCGTCGGCGCAGCCGTCGCCCGGCGAAGCGCGCAAGCTCGCCATCGCGCTCGGCCTGTCGCGTCAGGTTTTCGGTTGCCTGCTCGACGAGCCGACCAATCACCTCGATCTGCCGTCGATCGAACGGCTCGAGTCGGCGCTCGCGTCCTATCCGGGTGCGCTCCTGCTCGTGACCCACGACGCGCGGCTCGCCGCGCGCTGCACCAACCTGTCGTGGCGGGTCGCGGATCGGCGCATCGTCGTCGCGGCCGAGCCCGCGAGCTCAGAGCGACTCTGACTTCGCCCAGGCCAGCCCGCGTCGCAGCAGCTCGCGAAACACGGGCAGCTCCCACGAGCCGCGTTCGATCACCGGGTAGTGCTCGATCAACGGCTGCATGTCGTGGTGCCCGCGACAGTGGCCAAGCGTCAGATACAGGACCTGACCTTTGCCCACGTCGTGCAGATACAGCACCGGGCGCACGGCGTCGTCGTTCCACGCCGGCGGATCGAAGCCGGGCGTCGCGCCGCCGAAGCGCGTCTCGAGCAGGGTCTTCACGGGACCGTGGAACTCCGACAGATAGAGCTCGTCGTTCGCATCGAAGGCCTCGATTCCCTTCACCAGCGGATGACTCGGATCCGACACGGTCACGCGATAGGGGCGGATCGGCGGGTGAGCCAAGAACTGCGAGCCGAGCGTCTGCATGAAGCGAGGCGCGAGCCGCGGGCACCGAACCTTGGCGCCGTCGAACTCGAGGATCGAGTTCGTGCCGTGCAGCGCGAACCAACGCCCGCCGTCCTCGACGAAGCGCGCCAGCGCATCGGCCTGCTCGGGCGTCGGGCGAAGGTCGCAGGTATAGGTGACCAGGAAATCGGCCGCGCCCCAGGCGTCGGTGCGGCTCCAGTCGTCGAGCACGCGCGTGCGCACGCGCGGGTCCTCGGCCAGGTGTTTCAGCAGCTCGAGGCGCGCGTAGTCGAAGTCGTGGAAGCGCCCGCCGCAAACGAGCGCGGCGCGCAGACTCTTGCTCACGGCCGGCTCAGAAGTTGACGCGCTTTGTGAAGGCGCCGTCGGTCATCAAGTTCGCGCCGGTGATCAGGCTGGCGGCGGGGCTGGCCAGGAACGCGACCGCGCGCGCGACCTCTTCCGGTGCGCCCATGCGACCTTGCGGGCAGGCCTTCAAGGTCGACTCGTAGAACGCCGGCATCGCTTTCTCGATCATCGCCCAGGCGCCGCCCGCGAAATACACGGGACCCGGCGAGACGACGTTCACGCGCACGTTCTGTTTGGCGAGCGCGTGTGCGAGGCCCGACGCGTAGTTCAGGAGCGCGGCCTTCAGCGCGCCGTAGCCGCCGGGCGCGCCGAAAGTCTCGACCGCGGCGGTGGTGCCGATCACGACGATGCTGCCGATACCCGACTTCGCGAGGAACGGAAGCGCCGCCTCGCAGGCGCGCACCGTGCCGAGCAGGTCGATCTCGAAGCTCGCGCGGAAGGTCTCCTCGCCCTTTCCGGCGCCGCCCGACGAGACGTTGGACACCAGCACGTCGATGCCGCCCAGGGCCTCGGCCGACTCCGCGATGAAGCCCTTGAGCGCGTCGCCGTTCGCGACGTCGACGGCCTTCGCGAACACCTTCACGCCCTTCTTCTCGAGCTCCTTCTTCGCGGCCTCGACGCCCTCCGCACCGCGCGCGCAGATCGCCAGGTTCGCACCCTCGCCCGCCAGGCACTCGGCGATCGAGCGGCCGATGCCACGGCTCGCGCCGGTCACGACCGCGCGTCGGCCTTTGAGTCCCAGGTCCATACATCCCTCCTATCGCAGCCGTCCGCAGTATACTCGCCGACGGAATCGCACGCGGAGGGAATCGCTTGGGCTTTCATCATTTGGCCGTCGCGACGCGCGATGCGGTCGCGAACGACGTCTTCTACGAGCGCGTGATGGGCTTCCGGCTGGTCAAGGTCGAGGCGGGCCAGACGCCCGGTGGCGGCTGGGCGAAGCACTTGTTCTACGACACCGGCGGCCACGGCCTGATCGCGTTCTGGGAGCTGCACGACGAGACGATCGGAAACGACTTTCCGACCGCGCTGTCCGAGGGCGTCGGGCTGCCGCCCTGGGTGAATCACATCGCGTTCGACGCGGCGGACCTCGCCGAGATCGAGAAGCGCAAGCAGCGCTGGCTCGACAACGGCTACTCGGTGCTCGAGATCGACCACGACTGGTGCTACTCGGTGTACACGACGGATCCGAACGGCACGCTGGTGGAGTTCTGCACCTCGACGCGCGCGTTCAGCGAAGCGGACCGGACGCGCGCGCGCGAGCTGCTGCTCGCGACGGACGTGCCCGAGCTGGTCTCACCGAAGGGCCACAAGATCCACAAGGCGTCGCGCGAGCCGCTGCACCTCAGCGCGAGGTAGCGCCGATCCAGGCCTCGAGGGCGCGCGCGGCGTCGACGTCGCGCATCTGCACCGGAGGGCTCTTCATCGCCACGGCGGAGATCGCCTCGAGCGGTCCGCCGATGCCGCGATCGCGCGCGAGCTTGGCGCAGCGGATCGCGTCGATCGCCACGCCCGCGGAGTTCGGCGAGTCCTCGACCGAGAGCCGCAGCTCGAGATTCATCGGCACATCGCCGAAGCCGCGCCACTGCAGGCGGATGAAGCAGACCTTGTTGTCCTTCTGCCAGGCGACGTAGTCGGACGGGCCGATGTGGATCTGCTCCGCGGCCAGCCGCACGTCGAGCTGTGACTGCACCGACTCGGTCTTCGAGAAACGTTTGCTGATCAGTCGCTCGTGCTCGAGCATGTTCAGGAAGTCGGTGTTGCCACCGGTGTTGAGCTGATAGGTGGCTTCGAGGGCGACGCCGCGGTCGGCCAGCAGCCGCGCGAGCGCGCGGTGCACGATCGTCGCGCCGACCTGGCTTTTGATGTCGTCGCCCACGATCGGCAGACGCGCGTCGCGAAAGCGCTCGGCAAAGACGGGATCCGAGGCGATGAACACCGGCACGCAGTTCACCAGCGCGACGCCCGCCTCGAGACAGGCCTCGGTGTAGGCGCGCACGGCGCGCTCCGAGCCGACCGGCAAGTAACACACGAGCACGTCGGCGGCGCTCTCGCGCAGGGCGCGCGCGAGATCGACCGGCGGCTCGTTCGCGACCCGGAACGCGCGCTCGGCGGGGTAGCGCGCCATGTGCTCGGCCACGCCGTCGAGCACCGGCCCCATCTGCACGATCACGTCGCTGGCGGGCAGCTTCTCCTGAAAGATCGCCGTGCAGTTCGGCTCGGCGAAGACCGCGTCCTCGAGCCGCCGACCAACCTTGCGCAGATCGACGTCGAAGGCTGCGACCACGCGCAGATCGGAGGTCCGGTAGCCGCCGATCTCCGGATGCAGAAGCCCGGCCGTGCGCGCCGGATCGTGAACCCGGTAGTACTCGAGCCCCTGCACGAGCGCGCTCGCGCAATTTCCCACCCCGGCGATCGCGAGTCTCGTGCTTGGCATGCCGCGCGCAGCTTCACTCACCCGAAGCCGGTCGTCGAGAGCTCGGGCCGAGGGAGCTGCGCTTCCGCTTTTCTGTAGCGAGCGGGAGACACTTGCGGGTCACGAGGCGCCCGGCGCCCGCCCGCCGGTCACGCGCGCGCGCCGAGCCCGGCACGGAACTTGATTCCGTTGCGCGCGTGAGGCGCCCGGACGCGCCGGCTCCGAATTCCGAATGGAGGGTAAGGTCATGACACGAATCCGACGCGGTGCCGCGCACTGCCGCAACAACGGCTGCTGGGAGAACGAGAAGCTGGTCGCGCTCGTTCCGTTCACGCTCGAGTTCGAGTGCCCGCGCTGCGGTCGCCCCACTGCGATCGAGGCGGAGTTCGGCACCGGTCTCGGCAGCTCGCAGCACTACAACGAAGTGCGCGTGTACTTCGGCTTCGACGCAGCGACGCGGACCTACACCGAGATCGCGCACGTGCAGGACGACAGCCTGGTCGGCCAGCACAGCGCGTACGCGTTCTTCACGCCGCTCGTGCGCGAGCGCGCGGAGGCGGAGCGGGTCGCGAGCGCCCTGTTGCGCAAGCTGAACGGCGAGCGGCCTGCGCGCGTGAAGGCCGGCCACGTGACCAGCGAGCAGCTCCGCAACGAGGGCTGGCGAATCGCCAGCTAGCTGCGTCCCGCGAGCGAGATCCAGGTCGCGCGCGCGCGTCCGACCACGCGTCCCGGTTCGGCGATCAGCGCCGCGCCGGCGACGCCGCGGCGGCCCTCGAGCGCGATCGGCCACGCCAGCACGAGCACGCGCTCGCCCGCGCGCACGCGGCCGTCGAGCGCGACGCAGAGCCGGCCGAGCACCATCGGCTCGAGCGCGCGCGCGGACTCGGGCTCGAGCAGCGGAAACGACGACGGGCTATCGAGCGCGGCCCACAGGAACTCCGGCGCGACGTTTCCACTCGCGTCGCAGAGCGACGGATCGGGCGTCCAGAGCGCGGCGACCCGGTCGCTGCCCGGCACCACGCCCGGGAAGATGCGCAGGCCATCGCCCGCGTCGCGCTCCGGCCCGCACACGAAGTCGCGCGGAAAGGGATGTGTGCGCATCGCGCGGCAATCGCCGGCGTGGGCAGCGACGAGGTCTGGATCGGGCAGAGCGGGAACCTCGAGCGCGAGCGTCGTGCGCACGGCGCGCGCGAGCTCGGTGCCCGCGTGCGTCAGCAGACGCGCGCCGTCGGCGCCGTCGCCGACAAGCAGCGGTGTCGCGAGCGGCGCGGCCGCGCGCAGCGTCACCTCGACCGCGCCGGAGAGCCCGCGCGCCAGCACGCCTGCGAGGTAGCCGCCGTTCGCAGTGCCGGGCGGGCCGCAGAAGCGCTCCGCGATCGCGATCGTCTCGCTCAAGCGCGTGGGCTCGCGTCGAGCTCGACGAGCAGCGCGGGCAGCTCGTCGAGCGTTTCGATTCGCGCGTCCGCGCGCGACGCCTCGGGTCGCCGCGCGTGCACCACGCCCCACGGTCCGCGGCGCAGGAAGATCGCGCGCATGCCGGCTGCGAGCGCGGGCAGCACGTCGTTGTCGAGCCGATCGCCGACGTAGGCAATCTCGCGCGCAGGCGAGCCTGCTGCCTGCGCGATCCGCGCGAAGAACTCCGGACTCGGCTTCTCGACCCCGAGCGCCGTCGAGCACAGCACGCGGTCCAGGGGCAGGCGCAGCGCGAGCAGGTCGGCCTCGGCGCTCGCCGGCTGGTTCCCGGCGAGTGCGAGCCAGCGGCCCTGTCCGCGCAGCGCTTCCAAGCAGGGCCGCGCGTCGGGGTAGAGATCGGCGCGGCCGATCCGATCCGGGCTCGGCCCGGCGCGCTGGCGAAGCGCGCGCTCGGCTTCGAGATCGATGCCCGGTCGCAGCTCGTCGAAGACCGAGCGGTGGTGCAGGCCGCGCTCGATCGCGCTGCCCAGCGCGCCGAAGAACGTCAGCCGCGGAACGCCGAGCCAATCCGCCCATTCGCCCCACGCGCGCGTCTCGTCGACGACTGTCTCGCCCACGTCGAATATCACGGCTCGGATCAAGCACGGTACTGTGTCGGTCCCGCGCCGCTGCCGCAATCGGAGGCGTTGACGGGCGCGGGCTCGAGAGCATCATGGTCGGGGGCACTTCGGGGAGGGCTTCGGTGCAGGGCAACGAGACGTCGCGCGTGCGCGCGTACCTGATGGAGTTGCAGGATCGCATCTGCGCCGCGCTCGAAGGCCAGGACGGACGCGCGCGCTTCGACGAACAGCGCCACGAGAGCGACGGCGCGCTCGCGCGGCCGCGCGTGCTGTCCGACGGTCCGGTGCTGGAGCGCGCGGCCGTGAACTTCACGCATTCGCGCGGCCCGTCGCTGCCGCCTGCCGCGAGCGCGAATCGACCCGAGGTCGCGGGCCGTCGCTTCGAAGCGATCGCGCTGTCGCTGATCGTGCACCCGCGCAACCCGTTCGTGCCTACCTCGCACGCGAACCTGCGCTTCTTCGTCGCCGAGCGCGACGGCGAGCCGGCGATCTGGTGGTTCGGCGGCGGCTTCGACCTGACGCCCTACTACGCGTTCGACGAGGACTGCATGCACTGGCATCGCAACGCGCGCGCCGCCTGCGCGCCGTTCGGTGCGGACCTCTACCCGCGCTACAAGAAGGCCTGCGACGAGTATTTTTTCTTGCCGCATCGCGGCGAAGCGCGCGGCATCGGCGGTCTGTTCTTCGACGACGAGACAGTCGGCGGCTTCGAGCACAGCTACGAGCTGGTGCGCAGCATCGGCGATCACTATCTGCTCGCGTATCTGCCGATCGTCGAGAAGCGGAAGCACGCGCCGTACGGCGCGCGCCAGCGGGACTTTCAGCTCTACCGGCGCGGGCGCTACGTGGAGTTCAATCTGATCTACGACCGGGGCACGCGCTACGGACTGCAGTCGGGACGGCGCATCGAGTCTGTGCTCGCGTCGCTGCCGCCGCTCGTGGCCTGGCGCCACGACTGGCACGCGGAGCCCGGCTCCGCCGAAGCGCTGCTCACCGAGCGCTACCTGCGCGCGCGCGACTGGCTCACGGACGCGGCATGAAGTCGAGCTCGCAACGCGACCACGCGCCCGACGGCGTCGAGCTGTTCATCCACCACTGGCAGCCCGACGGCGCGACGCGCGCCACGCTTCAAATTGTCCACGGCATGGGTGAACACTCGGCGCGCTACGCTCGCGTCGCCGAGCGTTTCTGCGCGGCCGGCTTCGAGGTATTCGCCGCCGACACGCGCGGACACGGGCGCTCGCTCGTCGCGCCCGGACTGCTCGGTCACCTCGCGGATGACGACGGTTGGAACAAGGCCGTCGACGATCTCGGCCGGTTGGGCTCGCGCATCGCCGTCGAGCGGCCCGGACTCCCCCACGCGCTGCTCGGCCACAGCATGGGCTCGCTGCTCGTGCTCGACGGTCTCACGCGCGTCGCCGCGCTGCCCGTCCACGCGGTCGTGCTCTCGGGCACCTCCGGCCCGCCCGGACGCGGAATCGCGCTCGCGCTGGCGGTCGCTCGCTTCGAACGCTTGCGGCTCGGCGCGCGCGGCCAGAGCGGTCTCCTGCAGCGCATGCTGTTCGGTCGCTTCAACGACACGTTCGCACCCGCCGAGACCGCCTTCGACTGGCTCTCGCGCGACCGCGCGGAGGTCGCGAAGTACGTCGACGATCCGCTGTGCGGCTTCGTGCTCAGCGTCGGTGGACTGTGCGAGCTGGCGACCGCGCTGCGCCGGATCTTCGCGCCCGAGGCGCTCGCGCGCATCCCGCACGGCACGCCGATCCTGCTGATCTCGGGCGAGCGCGATCCGGTGCACGACTCGCTGCGCGGACTGCGCGCGCTCGCCAGCGGTTTGCGCGCGGGCGGTCTCGAGCAGCTCGATGAGCGCTTCTATCCCGACGCGCGCCACGAGCTCTTGAACGAGACGAACCGCGAGCAAGTCACGAGCGATCTGCTCGACTGGCTCGAGGAAAATCTCGTGCAACCACGCGCCTGACTCGCGCGCGCGCGCGAGTGTTTCCGCCGCGGTTGCGGCGACACCAATCCTTGTCTAGTTTGGAGCCTTCCCTCCAAGAGAAGCAGCCAAAGGCCCTGGAATGGGCGCCACTGGGACTGATGCACCCCGGGGGATGCTTTCTCGGCACGGCAGCGATACGTCGCTGCCGTGTCC
>JANNLG010000127.1:0-24778 GCA_031396695.1 Deltaproteobacteria bacterium | reverse complement strand
TCGTTTGGACAGGACATTTTTCAGTGGGCGGCGAGCCAGTTCGGCCCGAATCCCACGTGAACCTCCAAAGGAACGGAGAGTTGAACGGCGTTCTGCATGCGTTTGAGCACGCGCCGGGCCAGCTCCTCGCGTTCCGGGGGCACAACTTCGAAGACCAGCTCGTCGTGGACCTGCAGGATCATGCGCGCGCTCGGCACGACGCCCGAGCGCAAGTCGGCGTCGAGCTCGACCATGGCGCGCTTGATCACGTCCGCCGCGGTGCCCTGGATGACCGAGTTCACCGCCATGCGCTCGGCCGCCTGCCGGATCGGCCGGTTCTGCGAGGCCAGATCCGGCAGGTAGCGCCGCCGCCCAGCCAACGTGCGGGCGTAGCCCCGCTCTCTGGCGCTCTCGATCGCGGCCTCGATGAACGCGCGCACGCCCGGGTAGCGCGCGAAGTAGGCGTCGATGTGCTCGCGCGCATCGCTCTGCGAGATGCCGAGCGTGCGCGCGAGACCGAAGCCCGACTGCCCGTAGATGATCCCGAAGTTGATCGCCTTCGTGCGCGCGCGCTGCTCGGCACTGACCTCCGCTTCGGGAATCCCGAACACCTGCGACGCGGTGCGCACGTGGATGTCGGCGCCCTCGCGGAAGGCCTTCACGAGCTCGGGGTCCTCGCACACGTGCGCGAGGATGCGCAGCTCGATCTGGCTGTAGTCGGCGGAGAGCAGCACGCGTCCCTCGGCGGGAATGAAGGCGGCGCGGATCTCCTGTCCGAGCGGCGTGCGAATCGGAATGTTCTGCAGGTTCGGATTCGACGACGAGAGCCGTCCGGTGGCGGCCACGGTCTGGTCGAGGCTTGCGTGGATGCGCCCGGTCTCGGGGTGCACGAAGGTCGGCAGCGCGTCGACGTAGGTGCTCTTGAGCTTGGAGAGCTGGCGGTAGGTCAGGATCTCGCGCGGCAGCTCGTGCGAGAGCGCGAGCTCCTCGAGCACCGACTCATCCGTCGAGAAGCCCGTCTTGGTCTTCTTGGTCGGTGCGAGCGCGAGCTTGTCGAACAGAATCGTCTGCAGCTGCTTCGGCGAACCGATGTTGAATTCCTGGCCGGCCAGCGCGTAGATGCGCTTGCGCGACTCTCCGATCTCGTGCTCGAGGCGCACGCCGAGCTCGGCGAGCTTGGCCTCGTCGATGCGCACGCCCACGAGCTGCATGCGCGCGAGCACCGCGACCAGCGGCACTTCGATCTCGTCGTAGACTGGCAGCTGCTCGCTGCGCTCGAGCTCGTGCACGAGCCGCGGCAGCAGCGCCTGATCGAGCGCGGCCAGCGCGCCGAAGTGCGCGGCCAGCTCGTCGTCCGCGACCTGGTCGAAGAGCCGCCGTTTGGCGCCCTGCCCGAAGCGATCCTGCGCGGACGCGAAGCTCGCGCCGAGATAGGTGCGGGCCAACAGCTCCGGGCGATCGACGGCTTGCGCGGGGTTGGCGACGTAGGCCGCGACACCGACGTCGCGCAGCGCACCGCGGAGCTCGACGCCGCGGCGCGCGAGCGCGAGCGCGGCGCGCTTCAGATCGGTGCCGACGAACACGCGCTCGGGCGCTTCGAGCAATTCGCGCAGCGACTCGAGCGCTTGGGGACCGGAGCTCCCGCGCAGCGGAACCAGCACGGCCTCGTCGGTCGAACCCGCGAGCGCGAGCGCCACGAGCTCACCGCGCATCGCGTCCTCGGGCTCGAGCACGGCTTCGAGTGCGAGCAGCGGCGCGGACTCGAGCGAGCGCGCGAACGGCGCGAGCTCGGCGGGATCGCTGACCACGCGCGTCACTACCCGTGCGCACAGCGACACGTTTGCCTCCGGCTCCGCGGGCGCGACCGTCCCGAGCTCGTCGAGCAGGCGCTTGAACTCGAGCTCGCGGAAGAGCCCCGCGAGCGCGTCCTTGTCGGGCTCGCGCAGCGCCATCGCCTCGGGGTCGAACGCGATCGGCAGATCTTCGCGCAGACGCGACAGGTCGCGCGAGAGCTTCGCCATCGCGACGCCGGCACGCAGCGCCTCGCGCGCGCGCTTCTGCGCGATCGCGTCGGGATTGGCGAGCAGCGCGTCGAGCGAGCCGTGCTCGCGCAGGAGCTGCGCCGCTCCCTTCTCGCCGATGCCCGCCACGCCGGGAATGTTGTCCGAGCTGTCGCCGATCAGCGCGCGCAGGTCGAGCATCCGTTCGGGCGGCACACCGAAGCGCGCTTCGACGTCCTTGGGCGCGAAGCGCCGGTCGCGCATGGTGTCGACCAGCGTCACGTGCTCCGACACGAGCTGCATCAGGTCCTTGTCCGTCGACGCGATCTCGACCGCGACGCCGGCTCGCTCGGCCGAACGCGCGAGCGTCGCGATCACGTCGTCGGCTTCCTCGCCCTCGTGCTCGAGCGCCGCCAGCCGGTACGCGTCGACGATCCGGCGGATCCACGGAAACTGCGCGCGCAGCGCCTCGGGCGACGCCTCGCGCGTCGCCTTGTACTCGGGATAGATCGCCTTGCGGCGTTTCGGCCCCGGCGCATCCCAGACGATCGCGACGTAGTCGGGCCGGCTCTCGCGCAGGAGCTTCTGCAGCATGGTCGTGAAGCCGAGCGCGGCGTTGGTCGGTACGCCCGCGCCGTTGGTGAGCGCCGGAATCGCGAAGAAGGCGCGGAAGACGCTAGAGCTGGCGTCGACGAGGAGCAGCTTCTTCGGCATCGCGGGCCATCATAGCCCGGCGAAGCGGCGAACGAGCGCGGCGTCGGCGCGCAGCGCGTCGAGGTCGGCGCGCGTCTTGATCGGGAGGAAGCGTCCGCGCGGTCCGCCGCGCGGCGTGGCCACGAAGCTGGTCGGCACGAAGCTCGACAACTCGTTCACGAGCCGCTCCATCTGCACCGCCGTCGCCTGGTCGACCGTCTTCTCGACGTAGAACCAGCTGAGCGGGTAGTCTCGCTCGAGCAGCTCGAGCGAGATCGCGAAGGTGTTGGTGGCCATGAACGGCACGCTCGCGAAGTCGAAGCCGGGCGGGAAGCGGAAGCCCTCGACGATCTGCAGCCTCTCGCCGACGAACGCGGGCGCTCCGCCGACGTCGCCGGGCAGCGTCTCGGCGAGCTCCGCGGTGAGGGCGCGCCCGCGCGCGAGGTGGAAGCCGATCACCAGCGGATCGAGCTCGGCGCCGAGGTTGTCGATGTTCGAGAGCACGACCGTCTCGACGCCGCGCTCGCGCAGCCGCGCGAGCTGACCGGAGCGACGCAGGCTGCCGGGAAAATCGCCGTGGCCCGGCGCGTAGAGAGAGACGCGGCCGGAGGCGTCGCGAAGCACGTCACCGCTCGGTGTCAGGCGCAGGCTGACGCTCTGCAGGAACACCTGCGCCACGTCGCCGAGTCCACGCGCGGCCAGGAACTCGAGCGTGCGCGCGTGGGTCGCGAAGCTGTTCATGATCAGGAACGGCACGCGGCCGAGCCTGCGCGCCTGGGCGAGCTTCACCTCCAGGAACGTGCGGCCGCCGACGGCCTCGATGATGCCCTTCACGTCGCCGCCGAAGCGCGTCGCCATGCCGCCGTTCAGCACCGCCACGGCGACGCGGCCGTTCGCGATCGCATCGCGGCCTAGCTCGGTCAGCTCGCGCTGCTCGCCCGCCGGCAGGCGCTCCAGGCTCTCGACGTGTTCGTGCCCGGCGAGCCGCGGCTCCCCGGATACGACGTTGCTGGCCTTCGAGAGCTCGCCGGCTGCGATCGCGCGCGCGTGCTCTTCGACCTGCGCTCGGTCGAGACCCACGTCGGTGTGTTCGACGACGCCCGCGCGCTCGAGCTGCGCGTCGACGTCCTTCTGGATCTCGGCCCAATCGATCGTCATGCCGCCGAGACTTTCGCGGGACTTGCGGCCTGCGACAAGCCCACGTACTTCTGGGCCGTGCAGAAAAGTCCGCCACCGCGCGCGCCAGTATTCGTGCCCCGCTTCACGCTGATCCTGCTCGCGGGCTTCGCGCTCTTCGCGCTGCTCTCGATGCTGTACTCGCTGCCGATCCTGCTCGAGGAGCCGCCCCCGGGCGCGAGCCCTGACTACATCCAGGAGCGCGTGCGCGCGCACCTGGAGGGCAAGACGGGCTGGATCATGGTCGGCGCGTTCGGGATCGTGGCCGCGGCCGCCTCGCGCTGGTTGAAGCGCTGAAGCCCGAGCTCTACTTCGCTTACGGCTCGAACCTGGACGAGCAACAGATGCGAGAGCGCTGTCCGGGGTCGCGCGTGCTGTTTCGCGCGCGGTTGCACGCGCACCGGCTCGACTTCACCTACTTCTCCGGCTCGCGCTGGAAAGGTGGCACGGCCGACATCGTTCCGGACGACGCGGCCACGGTCTTTGGAGTCGTCTACGAAATGGGCGACGGCGACTTCGCCAAGCTCGACCGCTGGGAAGGCGGCTACGACCGCGTGCTGCTGCGCGTGGAGGACGATGCCGGAGCGCTGCACGAAGTCACGAGCTACAGCGTGCGCGACAAGGGGAGCTTCGCTCCGCACGAGATCTACCTGGGCAAGATCCTGCGCGCGGCGGAGCGGCTCGGCTTTCCGAGCGAGTACGTCGCAGGACTCCGAGCGCGCTACGGCGCCTGAGTCCACTCCACGGCGGCCGCGCCCCAGGTGAGTCCGCCGCCGAAGCCGACCATCAGGAGCTTGTCGCCGCGCTTGAAGCGGCCGGCGCGATTGCACTCATCGAGCAGCACCGGGATCGACGCCGCCGACGTGTTGCCGCGCCACTCGAGGTTGGTCGGCATCTTCTCCGCCGGCACTTCGAGCCGATCCGCGACCGCCGACAGAATGCGCTTGTTCGCCTGGTGCGCGATCACCCAATCGACGTCGTCGATCTTCCAGCCCACTTTGGCCAGCGTGTCGAGCGCGACCTGCTCCATCGACTGCACCGCGACCTTGAAGACCTGCGGGCCGTTCATCTTCACGAACGCCTCGCGCTGCGCGAGCACGTACGGCGACACCGGCTTGCGCGCGCCGCCGCCCGGGATCTGGATCAGATCGCTGTACTGGCCGTCGGACCGGAGCGTCGTGGCGAGCACCCCGCCAGGCTGATCGCTGCGCTCGAGCACGACCGCGCCCGCCGCGTCGCCGAACAGGATGCAGACCGTGCGCTCCTCGTAGTCCATGAAGCGCGTCAGCCCTTCACCGCCCGCGAGCAGCACGCGCTTGTAGCCAGCGGAGTTCAGCATGCTCATCGCGACTTCGAGGCCGTACACGAATCCGGAGCAGGCGGCGTTCACGTCGAAGGCCGGGATCGTGAAACCCTTGCACAGCTTGCGGTGCACGTGGTTCGCGGTCGCGGGCGTCAGGGTGTCGGGCGTGCAGGTCGCGACGATGATCAGATCGAGGTCTTCCGCTTTCAGCCCCGACTGCTCGAGCGCGCTCTCCGCGGCGCGCGCGACGATGTCGCTGGTCGCCTCTTCCGGCGCCATCATGCGCCGTTCCCGGATGCCCGTGCGCGTGACGATCCACTCGTCGTTGGTGTCGATCAGGCGCTCGAGATCGGCATTCGAAACCACCCGCTCCGGCAGTGCGGAGCCGGTGCCGCGGATCACGACGCTCACGCGGCGGTCTCTACGCGCGCCTCGATGTAGGTCATGATGTCGCCCAGGGTGCGGATGTTCTCCGCGTCGGAATCCGGCACCTCGATGCCGAACTCCTCTTCGATCGCCATCACCAGTTCCACGACGTCCAGCGAGTCGGCGCCCAGGTCGTCCAGCAGGTTGGCCTCGGGGACCAGCGTCTCCTTCTCCACACCCAGCTGCTCGCCGACGATCGCGAAAATGCGTTCACTGAGATCCATCGTCCTCTCCTCCCCAGCGGCCTTGAATACTGGAATGTGACTCAGGGTCACTTTCCACGGGTTTGAGTTTCCCCGACGGTCCGGGGCTTGTCAACGAACCTGCTTTCGAAGCCGCGTCAGCGCTTCGCGAGCCCGCGCAGGAACAGCTCGACGGTCTCGTGGAAGACCAACGAAACGTCGCGCTCCCACAGGCTGCGGCGCTCGGGAACCTCGAGCGTTTGGATCACCGCGTTCGCGCCGACCCAGACCACGCTCGCGGAAACCCACGGGTCGCACGGCTCGAACTCGCCCGACGCGACGCCGCGCTCGATCACCTGCGCGAGCACGAGCAGTGCGCGCTTCCAGACTTCGGTCACGAGCGCGACCAGGTTCGGCGGGAGCTGGCCGATCAGGCGCTGGTTGTCGATCGCCCAGAAGATCCGGAAATACTCGAGCTGGTTCGTGTAGTGATCGAAGTAGAAGCGCGCGAGACTGCGGATCTGGTCGGCGGCGGGCTGCGTCGGATCGATCACGCGCACCATGCGTTGCACGAAAGTGTCTGCGTTCTGCGCCAGGATCTCGACGTACAGCTCGGCCTTGCTCTCGAAGTGGCGGTAGATCGTGCCCTTCGCGAGGCCGGCGCGGCGCGCGACCTCGTCGAGGTTCGCGCGCTCGAAACCCTGCTCGAAGAAAACCTCGCGCGCGGAGTCGACGATGCGCTTGCGACTGCGCTCACCCCGCTTGCCGCCCGGTTTCAGATCGGGTCGCTCCCGTCGTACTGCAGGTGCTCGAACAGCACCGTCGACAGGTAGCGCTCGCCGAAGCTCGGCAGGATGGCGACAATCAGCTTGCCGGCGGCTTCCGGTCGGCGCCCGATCTCGAGCGCAGCGTGCACCGCCGCGCCCGACGAGATGCCCGAGAGCAGACCTTCCTCGGTCGCGAGCCGCCGCGCCATCTCGATCGCCTGCTCGCTCGAAACCTTCACGACCTCGTCGATCAGCGTGGTGTCGAGGATTTCGGGCACGAAGCCGGCGCCGATGCCCTGGATCTTGTGCTTGCCGGGCTTGCCGCCGGAGATGACGGGGCTCTCGGCCGGCTCGATCGCGATCGCCTTGAAGCCGGGCTTCTTTGCCTTCAGCGCCTGCGCGACACCGGTCAGCGTACCCCCGGTGCCGATGCCCGAGATCAGGTAGTCGACCTCGCCATCGGTGTCGCGCCAGATCTCGAGCGCGGTGGTCTCGCGGTGCACGGCCGGGTTGGCGGGGTTTTTGAACTGCTGCGGGATGAAGCTGTTGGGGATCTTCGCGGCCAGCTCTTCTGCCGCCTTGATCGCACCGGGCATGCCGTCCGCACCGGGCGTGAGCACGAGCTTCGCGCCGTACGCGCGCAACACCGCGCGGCGCTCGCGCGACATGGTGTCGGGCATGGTCAGCACCAGCTTGTAGCCGCGCGCGGCCGCGACCATCGCCAGCGCGATGCCGGTGTTGCCCGAGGTCGGCTCGACCAGCGTCGTCACGCCCGGCCGGATCTTGCCTGCGAGCTCCGCGCTCTCGATCATCGCGAAGCCGATCCGGTCCTTCACGCTGTTCGCCGGGTTCTGGCTCTCGAGCTTGGCGACGATCCGCGCCTTGCTGCCCGCCGTGACCTTGTTCAGCTGAACCAGCGGCGTGTTGCCGATCAGTCGAGTGACATCCGTCGCGATCTTCATGGTCGATCACCTCCGTCGCCCGCGCAGGATAACACGCGCTGCGGCTAGCGGACCTGCGCGGCGCGGGCCTCGAGCAGACCCTGGCGGATGCGCTCGTGCTCGCGCTCGTCGAGCGCGTAGCGGCGCAGCACCGCGGCTCCGACCAGCAGCATGAGAAGCGGCGTTCCCGCGAACAGCCCCTTCATGGTCCACACCACCGCGGGCGACTGGTCCACGTTGGGCAGGAAGCCCGAGAGCGAGAGCGCGAAGCCCACCATCGCGACCGTGACGCCGCTTCCGACCTGGAACGCGAAGGTGAACGCCGCCGTGTAGGCGCCTTCCTTGCGCTGACCGGTCGCGAGCTCGTCGGCGTCGATCACGTCGGCCAGCATCGAGGCGCCGATCGGTCCGCCGCAGCCGCCGAAGAGCCCCGCCACGACCAGCAGGACGAGGATCAGCGTCACGTCGCCCTCGCCGACGAAGATGGTCACGCCGAACGACAGCGCCATGCCGATCATCGCCGTCGTCCAGGCCTGCCGCTTGCCGAAACGGCGCGACACCCACACCCAGAGCGGAATCGAGGCCAGCAGGAAGCCCGTGTAGACGCCCGGCAGCGCGGCGATCAGATCGCTCCGCTTGATCACGTACTGCGCGAGGTACGGGCCCAGCACGCCGATCACGCCGACGCCCAGGCTGTCGACGAACTGCACCAGCAGAAGTCGCCGCGCGTGCGGGTTGCGCAGCACGTCGCGCATCGCGGACACGGAGCCGACCAGCGCGCGGCGCTGGAACTCCTCGCGCTCGCGCACGCGCAGCGGAACCAGCAGCAGCGCCGAGAGCGCGAGCGCGTACACCAGCGCGACGCTGGTCGCCATCGCGCGCGGGTCGTCCGCGTTGTTCACCAGCTGCAGGCAGCCGAAGGCCGGCAACAGACCGAGCATGAACGAGGCGTTGCGCACGCCGTAGACGCGGCTGCGGTCGTGGTAGTCGTCGACCAGCTCGGCGCCCAGCGCGAAGTGCGGAATCGCGTAGGCGGAGAAGCCCGCGTAGAAGCCGTACAGCGCGACCACCACCCAGATCATCGTCCAGGTGTTCGAGAGCCCGGCCGGCGGACTCCAGAGCATGACGAAGGTCAGGGCGATGAGCGGAATCGCCGCGAGCATGAACGGGCGACGTCGACCGAAGCGCGTGCGCGTGCGATCGCTCCAGGTGCCGATGATCGGATCGAGCGCGGCGTCCCACAGGCGGCTCACCGCGAAGATCGCGCCGATCGCCGCGGGCGCGAGCAGCAGCACGTCGGTGGAGAACTTCAGGAAGAAGAACTGCACGAAGAAGATCGGTGCGCCGAGCCCGAACGCCGGTGGCGCGTACGAGAGCAGCGTCGCGAGCGGCAGCCGTCGGGAATCGGGCACGCGCGACACTAGCATGGCCCCTTCGGCCGACGCGCGCTCAGGCGTCGTCTTCGGCGTCGAGCGCGGGCAGCACCAGATTGGTGACTCCGACGCGGCCACCGGGCGTCGCGCGCAGCAGCAACGCACCGACGTATGCGATCAGGTCGCGCACCCCGTCGCTGCGCTCCGGGTGCGTCATCGGGTCGACGCGCACGGTGGCGCTGCCTCGATCGTGCACCGCGATCTTCACGTAGAAAGGCTGTTTACGGCCGGCCTCGACGCACAGCGCCTCGATCAGGCACGCGCGTGCGTCACTCGAGAGGTACAGGTGATCGCCGCGCAGGATGTCCGCGCCGCGCCGAACCACGAACGGCCGGAAGCCGCGCGCGAACGCGGACAGATCCGCGACGCCCTCGACTACGACGTGGGGCATGCGGTTGCGGAGCGCGCCCGGCTTCTGCGCACCGGCTCGAACGAGTGGCGGTGGATCGGGCTCGGGCCGAGCGCGGATAGCGCTTCGAGGTGCTCGGGCGTTCCGTAGCCGGCGTGGCGCGCGAAGCCGTACCCCGGATGGTGTCGGTCGAGCTCCGCCATGCGCGCGTCGCGAAACACCTTGGCGACGATCGAGGCCGCGGCGATCGCGGCGACGCGCGAGTCCCCACCCACTACCGACTCCTGGTGGCAGGCGACACCGGGCACGCGACGTGCGTCGACGACCAGCGCGTCGGCCGGCTCGATGAGCGCGTCGACCGCGCGGCGCATGGCGAGCAGTCCCGCCTGGTAGATGTTCACGCGGTCGATCTCGTCCGGCTCGACGATGCCGAGTGCGGCATCGATCGCGATCGCCCCGATCTCGCGCGCCAGGCGTTCGCGCGCGCCGCGCGACAAGCGCTTGGAATCATCGAGACCCGGCAGCCACGCGTCGGGCGGCAGGATCACCGCCGCCGCGACGACCGGGCCGGCGAGCGGCCCCATGCCGACTTCATCGACGCCCGCGACGCGCGCGTAGCCGCGGCTCGCGAGGCCGCGTTCGAGCGCGTACAGCTCGGCCAGTCGCGTCTGCTCGGCGCGCACTCGGCGCGCGCGTCCGTCGAGCGCGTGCGCGAGCTCGCGTGCACCCTCGCGGCGATCCTCGTGCAGCGCGCGCAAAACATCGGGCGTCACCGTCTCGGCTCCGGCCGCGTAGCGGCGCCGCAGCTCGACGAGCGCGACGCGCGCGAGCTCCACGCGGTTCAACCCTCGCCGTCGAGGCCGAGCCGTTTCTCGATGCGGCGCACGCGCTGCAAGAGCTCCGGCAGGCGCTTCTTCGCCGCGACTACCTTCCCCCAGAGACGGCGGTCGATCGCCGGCACGCCGAGCACTTGGGAGCCTGGCGCGACGTCGCCGGTGGCTGCCGCCATCGCGCCGACCAGCGACAGATCACCGATCGTAAGGTGACCCGCGCTCGCCGCCTTCCCGCCCATGAACACGTAGCGTCCGACGACCGTGCTGCCCGCCAGCCCCACGTGCGCGCAGAGCGTCGAGTGATCGCCGATCTGGCAGCCGTGCGCGATCTGCACGCCGTTGTCGATGATCACGTCGTCGCCGATCCGCGTGCGCACGTCCGCGCGACCGTGTCGCGGATGCCCGGGATGCGAGGCGTCGATGGTCGTGTTCGCGCCGATCTGGCAGTCGTCGCCGATCTCGACCGGGCACACGTGCGGCACGCGCACGCGCTTGCCGTCCGCGCGCGTAGTGAAGCCGAAGCCGGGCGCGCCGATCACGACGCCGTTGTTCAAGACGGTGCGCTTGCCGATGCGCGTGCCCTCGCGCAGGTGCACGCCGGAGTGGATCTCGGAATCCTCGCCGATCGCCACGTTCGGGTACACCGTAACGTGTGGGTGGATGCGCACGCGCGCGCCGATCCGCGCGCCAGCGCCGACCACCGCGCAAGCGCCGATCGAAACACCGTCGCCGAGCTGCGCGTCGGCAGCGACGACCGCGCTCGGGTGCACGCCCGGCGGCGGACCCGGGCGCGGGTGGAACAGCTCGACCGCGCGCGCGAAATCCGCGTACGGCGCCGGCGAGCGCAGACACGGCCGGCCGCGCGCGTCGAAGCCAGCGGGCAACAGGAAGGCCCCCGCCTTCGACGCGGCGAACGGCGCCTGGTACTTCGCGCCCGTGACGAACGCGAGCTCGCCAGGACCCGCGTCCTCGAGGCTCGCGAGGCCATCGAGCGCGACGGACCCGTCGCCCTCGAGCGGAAGCGACAGCGCAGCCGCGAGATCCGCGAGCTTCAAGTCCGGCTCAGCTCCCGAGCAGCTTGCCGAGCGGCGATCGATACAGAATTCCGAGCGCGCGCTTCACCAGCCCGAGCGTCTTCGCGGTGTACGGGTACCAGAGCAGCTCCGACTTGCCGCGCAGCCGCGGCAGCACGACCGACTGCACGTGGCAGTAGCTCTTCAGGCCGAGCTCTCCGTTCACCCGCCCGATGCCGCTCTCCTTCACGCCGCCGAACGGGCTCTCGGTGATGCCATAGGTGACGATGCAGTCGTCGACCACCACGCCGCCCGCCGCGATCCGATTCGCGAGCCGCTTGCCCTTCCACGAGTCGCGCGTCCAGACGCTGGCTTGGAGTCCGTAGCAGGATTCGTTCGCGAGCTCGAGCGCGGCCTCTTCGTCCTTCACCACCTGGATCGGAAGACACGGACCGAAGGTCTCGTCGCGCATGATCGCCATGTCGTGGTTCACGTCGACGAGCACGGTCGGCTCGAAGAAGAGTCCCGCGAACGCGGGATTGCGGCGCCCGCCGGTCAGCACGCGCGCGCCCTTGGCGAGCGCGTCGGCGACGTGCGCCTCGATGATCTCGAGCTGACCGGGGCTCGTGATCGCGCCGACGTCGACCTCGCCCTCCGACTCGGGGCCTTGTCGCAGCTCGCGCGTCAGCTCGACCACGCGCTCGATGAACGGCGCAGCAATCGGCTCGACCACGTACACGCGCTCGGTCGACATGCAGACTTGTCCGGCGTTCGTGAACGCGCCCCACACCGCGCCGCGGGCGGCGCGCTCGATGTCGGCGTCGTCGCACACGATCATCGGGTCCTTGCCGCCGAGCTCGAGCGTGCACGGCACCAGCGCGCGCCCGCACGCCTCGGCGATCCGGCGTCCCGTTCGCACCGAGCCGGTGAACGCGATCTTGTCGCAGCCTGCCTCGACCAGCGCAGAGCCGGTGACACCGTCGCCGGTCACCACCTGGAACACGTTCTCGGGCAGGCCCGCGGCCGCGAACAGATCGGCGAGTGCGAGCCCGACGAAGGGCGTGATCTCCGAGGGCTTCAGCACCACCGTGTTGCCGGCCGCGAGCGCCTGCACCGACGGGTTGAGCGAAAGCAGGAAGGGGAAATTCCAGGGCGTGATGATGCCGACCACGCCCATCGGCCGATACGAGAGCACGAGCTTCTTGGTCTTCATCAAGTGAAGACGCTTCTTCTCGTCGCGCAAGAGACGCTTCGCGTTCTTCGCGTAGTAGGTGAGCGCGTCGCACGCGCCGAGCACCTCCGAGGTCATCGCCTCGAGCCGTGGCTTGCCGGTGTCGCGGCAGATCACGTCGGCGATCTCGTCGGCGCGTTCGACCAGCAGGTCGCGCGCGCGCAGCAGCAGGCGGCCGCGCTCTTCGAAGCCGCGCTCGGCCCATTCGCGTTGCGCCTTGCGCGCGCGCGCAACGGCTTCGCGCACGTCTTCGGGGCTCGCGACCTCGATCTCGCCGAGTCGCTCGAGCGTCGCCGGCGCGAACACCTCGAGCTTGCGTCGGCCGTGGAGCTCGCGCGGAGTCACCGGCTGGAGCAACGCCATTTCTTCGCCTCCCCCCCGCGGCGGGTCGCCGCCGCTCGATTGCTAGAAGATCGCAAAATCCGTGTCAATGCGAGGTTTTTGACGCGAACCGGCTGCTGTGCGATAAAGCGCGCGCCGTGAGCGGGACGCGCGACTCCTCCGGCGAGCCGGAGATCGACCCGGAGCTCGCCTCCGACCTCGTCGACTACTCCGAAGAGGGTGCCTCGCCGCCTTCGGCCTCGCCCGCGGCGCTCGGCGTCTGGGAGCTCGCCTGGCCGACGATTCTGTCGTTCCTCACGCAGTCGCTCGTGCGCTGGGTCAGCTTCGCGATGGTCGGCGGCCTCGGCGCCGACGCGCTCGCGGCGGTCGGCATCGGCAATCAGTTCTTCTGGCTGGTGCAGTCACTCGCCACGCTCGCGCCGACCGGCATCGTCGCGCTGCTCTCGCGCGCCGTAGGCAGCGGTGACGCGCGGCTCGCCGACGCGAGCCTGCGGCAGGGCCTCTGGCTCGGACTCGCGATCGGCGCGCTCTCGACCCTCGCGATGCTGCCGTTCACCGAGCTCGCGATGTCGCTTTACGGCGTGAACCAGAACGTGGTCGCGCTGGGCGGCGAGTATCTGTACTGGACCGTGCTCGGCAACGTGCCGATGACGCTCGCGGTCGTGTACGGCGCGGCGCTGCGCGCGGCCGGCGACGCGCACACGCCGCTCTGGATCGGCGCGCTCGCGAACCTGTTCAACGTGGTGCTGTGCTGGGCGCTGATCTACGGAAACCTCGGCTTCCCCGCGCTCGGCGTCGCGGGCGCGGGCATCGCGGGCACGGTCGCGGTCTCCCTACAGCTTCCGGTGTTGTGGTGGCTGTGGCGCGGCGGACGGCTCGCGCTCAAGCCCTCGGGCGCGAGCTCGCGGCCCGATCGCGCGGTCATGGGCCGGATCCTGCGCATCGGTTACCCGGCCGCCTTCGAGGGCGTGATCTTCCAGGCCGGCCTGCTCGCGTTCATGCGCGTGCTCGGCGGCTACGAGACGGCCGCGATCGCCGCCTACAACGTGGGCGCGCAGATCCTGTCGTTCTCGTTCCTGCCAGGGATCGGCTTCGCCACCGCCGCCGCGACGCTCGTCGGTCAGCACCTCGGCGAGCAGGAGCCGAAGCTCGCCGAGCGGTCTGCGTGGCGCTCGATGTGGGGCGCGATCGTATCGATGAGCGTGCTCGGCGCCGCGACCATCGCCGCCGCGCCGACGCTCGCGCGCCTGTTCAGCAGCGACCCGCGCGTGATCGAGCTGACCGTCGACTTCATCTGGACGCTGGGCGCAGTGCAGCCGCTGATGGCGATCGAATACACGATCGCCGGCGCGCTGCGCGGTGCGGGCGACACGCGCTTCCCGCTGTTCGCGATCTTCGCCGGCCTGTTCCTTTGCCGGCTCTTGCCCGCCGCGATCGCGGCCTACGTCTTCCAAGCGCGCGTGCAGGTGGTGTGGAGCATGCTCGTGCTCGACTACGCGCTGAAGGCGGGCCTACTCATCTGGCGCTTCCGCCGCGGCCGTTGGAAGAGCTTGGAAGTCTGAAGGCGCGGGCCCGCGCTCAGGGTCTTGTCGCGAAGTAGTGCAGGACGTCGGTCTCGGTCAGGATCCCGACGATCTCGCGGCCGTCGACCACGGGCAGGCAACCGATCTTGTATTCGGCCATGGCGCGGGCCGCGGCCTGGATCGCCTCGCCGGGGCCGATGGTGCGCGGCGGAGCGGACATGACTTCCGAGATGCGCACGCCCTCGAGGAAGATCTTCTGCTCTTCGGCCGAGATGCCCATCACGTTGGAGAGGGATGCGCGCAGCAGGTCGCGCTGCGAAACCACCCCGACCAGCGTCCCGCCATCCACCACCGGAATGTGTCGGACGCTCGCGAGGTCCATGATCTCCTTGACGATCCACAGCGTGTCGTCGGCGGAGATCCTCACCACCTTCTTCTTCATGACTTCGCGGACGGCGACCACCCGGCCCATCTAACATGCGAAGCCCTCCGGCGGCAATCGCAGCCGCTCCTGCGCGCGGCTGCTATGATGGGAACATGGGCCGGGATCGCGACGACGAGATCGAGCTCGAACGCGCCGAGGCGCGCCGAGCGGGTCTGTTCGAGGCCCTGCTCCACGAGGCGATCCGGCGCACCGCCTCGGTCGGCTTCTCGAGCTTCTTCGCCACCGAGGACGCCGTGCGCCGCGCCTTCAACGATGCCGTGCCGCGCGACTGGGTCGACTACGCCAAGGACCAGAGCACGGAGCTGCGAGGCGAGATGATCGAGCGCATGTCTGCGGAGTTCGGCGCCTGGCTGCGCACGGTCGACATGGCGCAGATCATGAGCAAGGTCCTGGCCGAGAACGACATCGAGCTGAAGATCTCGATCTCCAGCGAGCGCCGCAGCGCCGAGCGCTCGCCCGAGCTCTCGCTCGTGACGAGGCGGAAGTAGACCGAGAGTCGCGCCGCTCCCTGCCGCGGCGCGGTAGAATCGCGCGCTCGCTCTGGATCCTGGACGGAGGGTTGCGATGATTCGGCTCGCCTATCTCGTCGGCGCGACCGCGTTGGCGGTGGTCTACTACTTCGCATTCGGCGCAGGGCCGTCCGCGTCGGAATACCTCGACGACCTAGAGTGGTGGCGGCCGTGGGGCACTGCGGTGCGCTGGCTGCCGTTCGTCGAGCTCACGGCGCTCGCGCGCGAGGGCCTGCCGGGGGCGCTCGTGCCGCTCGGCCTGTTCTGGGGTCCGCCGCTCGCGCTGTTCGCCGGCGGCTTCGCGCTCTTTCGCAAGAACGCCGTCGCGCATGCGTACCTGTTCTTCCTCGCGCTCACGATGTGCGTCTTCGTCTGGTACGGCTATCGCGCCGAGCAGGTCTGGCGCTTCTTCGAATGGCGCTTCGCGGCGGTGGCGACCTCCTTCACCGCGATCGTCAGCGTGATCGTGTTCTCGCCGTCGCTCTTGCGCGGGCTCGCGCGACACTCGCGCGTGTTGGCGTGGATCGCGGCCGCGGCTGCGGGCCTGGCGATCTTCGTGCTCTCGACCGAGGTCACGGGCACGAACAGCGAGATGCCGTTCAACATCAGCCCCTGGCCGATCGTCACCCTGGTCGGCTTCCTGCTGGTCGGCGCGACGATCGCCGCCGCGCACACGTCGGGCGGCGCGGCGGCCTGGCTGCAGAAACGAATCGGGGGCGTCGGCGGATTCGTGGTCGGCCTCGCGTTCGCCGCCGCCGTCGGTCTGGCCGCGGGCTGGATCATCTTCAGCGAGCCGCGCGGTTGGATCGCGGTTGCCTTCATCGCGGGCGTCTACGCGCTGGTGTGCATGCTGTTCGCGAGGCGTGATCCGCTCGAGGCGCGCCGTGCGGGGCTGTACCGCTTCACCGCCGGAGCGCTGCTCCTGCTCGCGATCTTCGGCTCGAACCGCGTCGCCTCGCTGCTGCAGCGCACCGCGCGCGACCAGACCGCGCTCGATCTGCTGGTCGCGCTCGAGGCGTACAAGAAGGATCGCGCGACCTATCCGGACGACCTCGAAGAGCTCGTGCCCGACTACGTCCCGGCGGTGCCGCGCCCCGCGATCGGCCTGATCCGCGACGAGGACGACCGCTTCGCGTACTCGAACTACGGCGATTCCTACGCACTCGAATTCGCGAGCGTGCTGTGGGTCCAGTGTCAGTACAGCCCGCCCTACGCGTTCGCGACTGCGGATCCGGAAGAGCTCGCGGAGGAAGAGGCCGAAGCGGCGGCCGGCCCCGACGCCGCGACCGAAGCGTGGGAAACGCCCGACGTGTCGGCGCCGCGCGAGCCGACCGCCGAGGATCTCGCGCTCGCGGCGAAGCTGGCCGAGCGGGGCCTGGAGGGCTCGTGGAGCTGTCCCGAAGAGCCGCCGAAGCTGTGGTGACGGAGAGCGTTCCGACCCCGTGACCGAATCCACGCCGCAACCGGCACTCGGACACGAGCTCGGCAGGCGCGAGCGACTGCGCCGCGCCGCGCGCACGGGCGGCGCGATCGCGGGCATCTACATCGGCTACAAGGGTCTGCACTTCCTCGACCGCGGCCCGCTGCGCGGCGTGGTCGGCGCGGCGCGGCGCGGTTGGGATCGCTTCTCGGCGTCGACGCTGAACGACGCGGCGAGCGAGCTCGGCGGCGTTCTGCTCAAGGCCGGTCAGTACCTGGCCACGCGCGCGGATGTGCTGCCGCCCGCCTACGTCGAGCGGCTCGCGCGGCTGCAGGATCGCGCGCGCCCCCTGCCCTACACGGACGTGCGTCGGGTTCTGGCCGAGGAGCTCGGCGCCGAGCCCGAGACCGTGTTCGCGCGCATCTGGCGCCGGCCGATCGCGTCCGCCTCGCTCGCGCAGGTGCACCGCGCCACGCTCGCCGACGGACGCGAGGTGGCGCTCAAGGTCCAGCGTCCGGACGTGCGCAGCGCCCTGCACGCCGACCTCGGCACGCTGCGGCTGGCGGTGCGCGCGATCCAGAGCATCGAGGGCACGCTGGGTTTCTCGCTCCTGCTCGATCAGCTCGAGCTCTCGCTCGAGCGCGAGCTCGACTTCCGGCTCGAGGCCGAGAGCGCCGAGCGCATGGCGCGCAACTTCGCGGGCGATCCGCGCGTGCGCATTCCGTACGTGGTGCCGGAGTTCACGCGCGGTCGCGTGATCGTGACCGAGTATCTGCCCGGCATCCGCATCACCGATCGCGCGCGGCTCGAACGCGCGGGCGTGGACTGTGCGCAGGTGCTGGACACGCTGCTCGGCGCCTACGCGACGCAGGTCTTCACGCACGGCTTCTTCCACGGCGATCCGCATCCCGGGAACCTGCTCGTGCTGCCCGGACGCGCCGGCGCATTCGAGCTCTGCTTCGTCGACTTCGGAATCGTGCAGGAGGTGCCCGCGGGCTTCCACGCCGGCGTGGTCGCGCTGGTGCAGGCGATCCTCGCGCGCGACGCGGACAACACCGCCGTCGCGCTCCTGCAGCTCGGGCTCGAGACCAAAGACCCGACCACGCGCACGATCGAGCGGATCGCCGCTCTGATCACGACCGCCTTGCGGCGCGCCGACTCGGATGGTTTTCCCGCCGTGGTCGCGGCGCTCGGCGCCGAAGTCAGCGCGCTGTTGCGCGAGGATCCGCTCGCGACCGTGCCGCCGCACGTGTTCCTGCTCGGGCGCGTGCTCGGCCTGCTCTCCGGTGTGTCCGCGCAGCTCGGCGTGCGCGTGAACCTGGTGCGCGCGCTGCTGCCGCGGCTGTTCGAGGGACGATGAGTCGGTTGCACGTCGGCCTCACGCCCTGGCGCACGGATCTGCAGGGCGCGGCCGATCCGCTCGCGGCGCAGGGTGAGCGCGCGGAGGCGCTCGGCTTCGCGTCGTTCTGGCTGCCCGAGAGTCACTTCGGCGCGCGCGGCGCGCTTCCGCAGCCGCTGCTCCTGCTGGCGGCGATCGCCGCGCGCACGCGCACGCTCGGACTCGGCACCACCTCGTATCTCTTGCCGGTGCGTCACCCGCTGCAGGTCGCGGAAGACGTCGCGGTGCTCGACCGGCTCTCGGAGGGCCGCGTGATCCTGGGCGTCGGCCGCGGTTTCCGAAGCGACCTGTTCGCGGCCTTCGACGTACCCTCGAAGGAGAAGCGCGACCGCTTCCAGAGCGCGCTCGAGCAGATGATCCGCGCCTGGAGCGGCGAGCCGATCACCACCGACGGCGACGGGGGAGAAGCCGTGCGGCTCGCGCCGCTGCCGGTGCAGCGACCGCACCCACCGATCTGGGTGGCCGCGTTCGGTCCCAAGGCGGTCGAGCAGGCCGGCCGGCTCGGACTTCCGTACCTGGCCTCGCCGATCGAGTCGCTCGAGGCGCTGGCCGAGAACCACGCCCGACACCGCGGTGTGTTGAGCGAGGAGGGCCGCGCCGTGCAGCTCGCGGTGCCGGTGATGCGCACGGTCTTCATCACCAAGGACGACGCGTCCGCGACGCGCGTGCGCGAAGCGCTCGGCGCGCAGACCGCCGCGCTGGCCGCGTCGCGCGCCGCGGCCATCCGGCGCTCTGCGCAGGCCGACGTCTCGAGCTTCGCGCTGGTCGGCAGCGCCGCCGAGGTCGAGGACGGCATCGCCCGCTACCGCGAGGCGCTCGGCATGACCCACCTGATCGCGCGCGTGCAGGTTCCCGGCGCCGAACCCGCCGAGATCGAAGGCGCCCTCGAGCAGCTCGCGGAGCTCTCCGCGCGCCTCTGACGTCGCGGCCGCGCAACTACGGCTTCGAGAAGTCGCGTTCCCGCTGCGAGCGCAAGATGCGGCGGTTTTTCGGGTCGAAGAAGCGGGCGTCGAACTCCGCGGTCGGGCTCATGATCGACGCGGGGTCGTCGACGTGCACCGCGCCGAACAAGTGCGCGAGCTCGTGCGCAGCGGTCAGCACGCTCGCCTCGCCCTGCTCGGGACAGACTGCGACCGCGTGCCGACCGAGCGGGACCGCGAGCCCGGTGCGCTCGGTCGCGAGGTCGAAGTCGCGCACCTGCCGCGCGGGCACGAGCGCGAGCAGTACGCCGCCGGGCGGCGGCTCCTCGCGCACGGCGGCCGCGAGCAGCGCGTCCAGGTCGGCCGCGTCGCCGGGAGGCGACCAGACCTCGGACGTCGCGACCAGCTCGACGTCGCACTCGCGCTCGAACACCTCGCTCGTCCGCGCGATCAGCCGGCGCGCGCCCTCGGCGCCGAGACCGCAGGCGTCGAGCACCCGCACCGCGAGCAATCGCAGCGGGCGCGAGCGCGGACGCAGGCTCCGATCGAGCAGCGAAGCCAGCTTCTCGTCGTTTCGCGCCAGGGCCTCGAGCACCGCCTCGGCCAGGTCCTCGCGATCGCTCTCGAGCTGCGTCGTCACGGTTCCCTGCCAGGCGAGGCCTTTGCGCGTCCACAGCTCGTACGAGGCGGACACGCGAGCGCGCGGCGCGCCGAAGCGGTCGCGCACGAAGCCGACGCGAAACGGTGTCACCAGGAAGCTCCGCCACTGCTTGCCGGCGAACTCCTCCAGCGCGCCGATCAGCAGGTAGTCCGGAGCGTCCGCGTCCGTCCACGAGGCGGCCACGCGCGGATCGAAGCCGACCGGCGCAACGGACGCGAACGTTCCCGAGCGCGCCAGCGTCGCCAAGAGATCGGCTCGCAGCGCGTCCAGCACCGGGCCTTCGAAGGCGTCGTCGCCGCTTCGCTCGACGCCTTCCCGCGAGAATCCGAGCCAGCCGAACTCGAGCGGCGGCCGGTGTCCGATCCGCGCGGACGCGGGTCGCGCATCGGTGAACGCGCCCACGCCGAGCCGCGGGCGGTCGCCGGCGGTCGCGTCGCGCTCGATCGCCCAGGTCAGATGCGGCTCGATCGACGCTGGCCGCGGGCCGCTCGCACACGCGGCGAGCGCGATCAGCGCGAGAGCGGCGCGCGCGCGCACGGGCTAGGCGGGTGCGTCGGCGGGACGCGTGAAGAGCAGGAACGCCATGGCCGGACGCTTGGACGATTCGCGCATCGCGAACTGCATGCCGTCGAACGTCCAGCCATCCGCGACCCGCTCGTTGATGATGCGCTCGAGCTCGTCCTCGCCCACCGACGAGGTCTCGACCACCTTGTACACGACGTCAGCCACGGTATCGCCTCGCGAAGTCCTTGGCGAAGTAGCTGACGATGCGGTCCGCGCCCGCGCGCCGGATCGCGAGCAGACTCTCGTCGACCACGCGCGGCGCCTCGAGCCAGCCGCGCTCGATCGCCGCTTGCAGCATGCTGTACTCGCCGCTCACCTGGTAGGCGAAGAGCGGCAGGTCGAAGCGTTCGCGCGCCTGGCGGATCACGTCCAGGCAGGGCATGGCCGGCTTCACCATCACCATGTCCGCGCCTTCCTCGATGTCGGTCGCGATCTCGCGCAAGGCCTCGCGCGCGTTGCCCGCGTCCATCTGGTAGCCGCGCCGGTCGCCGCTCTTCGGTGCCGACTCGGCGGCCTCGCGGAACGGGCCGTAGAACGCCGACGCGTACTTCGCCGCGTAGGAGAGGATCGGCGTTTCCGTGAGCCGCGCGCCGTCGAGCGCGCGCCGGATTGCCGCGACGCGGCCGTCCATCATGTCGCTCGGCGCGATCACGTCCGCGCCCGCCTGGGCCGCGACCACCGCCGTGCGCGCGAGCAACGGCAGCGTCTCGTCGTTCGCGACCGTGCCGTCGCGGTACACACCACAGTGTCCGTGGTCGGTGTACTCGCACAGACACACGTCGGCGATCAGCAGCAGATCGGGCTCGGCGCGCTTCATGGCTCGAAGTCCGCGCGCGATGATTCCGTCCGGGTCGTAGCCGCTCGTGCCGAGCGCGTCCTTGTGCGCGGGAATGCCGAACAGGATCACGCCGCCGAGCCCGAGGTCGTGGATCTTCTTCGCCTCGTCGTCGAGCTGATCGACCGACAGGCGCAGCACGCCGGGCATCGAGCCGATCGGCTCGCGCACGCCGCTGCCCTCGACCACGAACAGCGCGTCGATCAGGTCTCCCGGGTGCAGGCGCGTCTCGCGCGCCAGCGCGCGCAGCGCGGCGGTCCGTCGCAGACGGCGGGGCCGGTGCTCAGGAAAGGCCATTCGCTTCCTCCGCAAGCTCGCGTTCGAGCGCATCGACGAGCGCGAGCGGGGTCTGGAGTCCGGCCGTGCACACGCGCGCCGCGCGCCCGGCGAGCGCGTCGCGCAGCGCATCGGTCGTGGTCGGCCCGATGCAGGCGAACACGGCAGAGCTGCACAGCGTCGCCTGCTGCGCGAGATCGAGCGAGTCGAACAGGTGCGCGACGGTGGACGGGCTGGTCAGCACGACCGCGTCGAGCCCGAGCGCGAGCTCGGCCGCGAGCCGCGCGCCTGCGCCTTCGGGAATGCGCGTTCGATACGCCTCGCGCGCGTCGACGCGCGCGCCGAGCGCTTCGAGCGCGCGCGACAGCGTTTCGCGCGCGCGCTCGGCGCGCGGCAGGAGCACGCGACGACCCGCCAGCTCGCCCGTCGCCGCCAACGCCGCTGCGAGCTCCTCCGGCGTGCTCTCGCCCGGCGGAACCAAGTCCACGCGCAGGCCGGCGTCGCGTGCCGCGCGCGCGGTCGCCTCGCCGATGCACGCCACGCGCGTGCGCGCGTGCGCCGCCAGGCGCGGCGTCGCGAAGCGCAGCGCATTGGCCGAGCTGTAGACGATCCAGTCGTAGTCGGACGCCCGCGCGAGGGCAGCCGCCAGCGCTTCGGGTCGCGCGCTCGGAACGACCTCGAGCAGCGGCACCAACACCGGCTGCGCGGCGCGCCGACGCAGCTCGAGCGCGAGTTCCGCGGCCTGCGTCTCGGCGCGCGCGACCAGCACGCGCCGCCCGAACAACGGGAGCTGCTCGAACCAGGCGGCGTGCTCGCGGAACTCCACCACCCGTCCGATCACCACCACCGTCGGCGCGGCCAGGTTCGCGGCACGCACGCGCGCGGGCAGGTCCTGCAGCCGCGCTACCACCACGCGCTGCTGCGGCGTGCAGCCGCGCGCGATCGCCGCTGCTGGCGTCGCGGGATCTCGGCCGCCCGCGATCACGCGCGCGACGATGTCTTCTAGCCAGGCGGTGCCCATCAGGATCACGAGCGTCTCCGCGCTGCGCGAGAGACCCTCCCAGTCGATGCGATGGTCGTGCTCGTCCTTGCCGCGGTGGCCGGTGACGACCGCGACCGACGACGAGAGACGCCGATCGGTGACGGGGATGCCCGCGTAGGCCGGCACCGCGATCGCGGAGCTGATGCCCGGCACGACCTCGAACGGAATGCCCGCGCCGCGCAGGCGCGTGGCCTCCTCGCCGCCGCGCCCGAACACGAACGGATCGCCGCCCTTCAGCCGCACGACGCGCTTGCCCGCGCGCGCCTTCTCGATCATCAGGTCGGCGATCTTGTCCTGCGCGACGCCCTTGGTGCCGTCTCCGCGCTTGCCCACGTCGATGCGCTCGCAGGTCGCAGGCACGAGGCCCAGGATGGCCGGATCGATCAGCGCGTCGTAGAGCACGACCTCGGCGCGCTCGAGCTCGCGCAGCGCGCGCACGGTGAGCAGGTCCGGATCGCCCGGACCCGCGCCCACCAGCAACACGCGGCCGCTCACGCGTGGCCCTCGATCAGCCGACGCGCGCCGCGCGCGAGCAGCTCGCGACCGAGCGTGGCGCCGAGCATCTCGGGAGCCGACAGCTCGCCCTCCGCCGTGCCCTCGACGCGCTCGCGTCCGTCCGGCGACATCACCAGCGCGCGCAGGCGCAGGCGCACGCCGTGAATCGACGCGTACGCGGCGATGGGGGTGTTGCAGTCGCCGCCGAGCTCGAACAGGAACGCGCGTTCGGCGCGCACCTGCGCGGCCACGTCGCGATCCTCGAGCTGCGAGATGATCTGCTGCACGTCGTCGTCGTCGATGCGCAGCTCGACCGCCAGCGCCCCCTGCCCGCCCGCGGGCACGTAGCGCTCGGGGTCGAGCGGATCGAGGATGCGGTCTTCGAGTCCGAGTCGGACCAGCCCGGCCGCCGCGAGGATCACGCCCGCGAGCTGGAGGGACTCGATCTTGGCGATGCGCGTCGGCACGTTGCCGCGCATCGGCACGGGCTCGAGCTCGGGCCGAAGCGCACGCAGGAGCGCGATGCGGCGCGACGAGCCGGTGCCGATGCGCGCTCCGGGCGCGAGCGCCGCGAAGCGCATGCCCGGCGCGCCGACGAAGGCGTCGCGCGGATCCTCGCGCTGCGGATAGGCTCCGATCGTGAGTCCCTCCGCGAGCTGCATGGGCAGGTCCTTCGCGGAGTGCACCGCCAGATCGATGCTGTTCGAAAGGAGCGCGTTCTCGATCTCGCGCACCCACACCTGCTTGCCACCGTGCTCCGAGACGGGGCCCTCCACGCGGTCGCCGGTGGTCGTGATCTTCACGATCTCGACTTCGTGGCCGTTGCCGCGCAAGAGTCGTGCGATCGTCTCCGCCTGCGCGAGCGCGAGTTGGCTCGCACGGGTGCCGAGCCTGAGCTGCGTCACGGGTCCTCCTCCTCGAGACCGAAGAGCTCCCGAAGCGCCCCGGCATAGTACTGTGCGAAGCCGCTGGCTGCTTCGCGGCGAAGCTGCTCGAGCGGCTGATGCAAAACCTTGGCGACGATCGCGCTCGCCATCCGCTCGAGCTCTGGCCCGAGGCTCTCGGCCGGCGCGCCCAGCCGCGACACCGTCCGGCGTACCTCGTCCTGCGCGAGCGCCTCGAGCCGCTCGCGCAGCTCGCGAATCGTGGGCGCGTGCGGGAGCACGGCTAGCCAGTGCAGGAAGCGATCGCCCTCTTCGCGCGCGATCGCGCTGGCCTCGTCCGCGGCCGCTGCTCGGCTCGCGCGACCGCGCTCGGCGGTCGCCTCGAGATCGTCGAGGTCGTACACGTACACGTTCTCGAGCGCCTGCACCGCCACGTCGATGTTGCGCGGGATGCCCAGATCGATCAGCAGCAGTGGGTGACCGCGCCGGTGCGCGAGTGCGAGCTCGAGCTCGGGCCGGCCGATCAGCGGGCGATCGACCTGCACCGAGCTGATCGCCACGTCGGCGCGCGCGAGCTCTTCGCTGAGCGCTTCGATCGGGTGCGCCGTTCCGCCGTGGCGTCCGGCGAGCTCGACCGCGGTCGCGAGCGTGCGATTCACGATGCGCGGATGGCTCGCGCCCGCCTCGCGCAGGCCGCGCAGCGCGGACTCCGCCATCTCGCCCGCGCCGATCAGCAGCACCTGCTTGCCCTCGAAACTCTCGAAGATCTCGCGCGCGAGCTGCACGCCCACGCGCGCGACCGACACCGAGGCCGCGCCGAGTCCCGTCTCGTGGTGGATGCGCTTGGCGGTTCGGAACGCGTGCTGAAAGAGTCGATTCAGCACCGCGCCCGTGCTGTGCGCGTCGACCGCCGCGCGGTAGGCTTGCTTCAACTGGCCGAGGATCTGCGCCTCGCCGAGCACCATCGAGTCGAGTCCGCCCGCGACGCGGAACAAGTGGCGCACGGCTTCGCCGTCGCGCAGCTCGTACACGTGCGCGGCCGCGGCCGAGCCGTCGCCGAGCTCCGCGTGCAGGAAGCGGTGCATGCGCTCGAGCGCCGCGTCGCCCGCGCGCGACACGCCGAGGATCTCCGTGCGA